>CBDUCG010000276.1:0-1542 GCA_965365595.1 uncultured bacterium | reverse complement strand
AAAAGCAGATACAGATAAAAGCAGAAAGTGGACTGATACAGAGGCAGGCGCATGGACCGGGCTCGTTCAGGCCCAGCAGTGTTTGATTGACAAAGTAGAGCAGGAGTTCAAGAAAAAGGGGCTTCCTCCACTCACCTGGTATGATGTGCTCTGGGAGCTTGAACGCTCGGATGGAGAAATTCTGAGACTCAACGACCTGGGCAAGAGGGTTCTACTTGATAAATACAATGTAACCAGACTTGTTCAAAGGCTAGAACACGAAGGTCTTGTGATTAGAGATCAGTGCCCAAAGGATGGAAGAGGAGTAACCGCATGTATCACGGAGAAAGGGAAAAAGCTTAGAAAAGAAATGTGGCCGGTTTATGAGCAGGTAGTGAGAGAGAACTTTCTCAGCAAATTCAACGCAAGTGAGCTTAAAGAGCTCAAAAACTTCATTGAAAGAATTCAGGCAAGCGGACTTCAAGAAAGCGTCAACAAATAAGCGATTTATATGATTGAGGTAAAGATGGAGATTAAGTATACTGAGTAGCAACAAATTTCAGGAGGGTTACTTTGAAAATTCTTATCCCAGTGCTATTAATCACATTGGCTCTATCAATAAATTCTTTTGCACAAGGCAGCAGCGAATACAGTGTAAGGGAAGTTAAAGGAGATTATCTAATAATTGGTGAAAAACCCTATAAAATGCTTACAAAATGTGAAGGAATTAAAGCAGAAGACAAGGTTTCATTTTCTGAAAGCCCAATCACATGCCTTAAGGTGACAATCGTAAACCTTCTGACTTTATCGGAATGTGAAGTCGAGTGCATAGACAACACAGGCACTCCTTACGAACCAGAACCTGAAAACGAACAAAAAGTATACTGATTATTGGACGTGAAATACGTCGTCCTGTAATTCATTGCCTATACCCGTATTTCTCCTGATGACATCGGATAAGCGGGTCGACTGAACTTCTGCAAGCTCGGTGTTATTGAGTATTTTTTCATACCAATAGCGGTCTCCGTCTCTAAGCGCTTCAAACTGCATTTTTACAATGAAATGAAATAATTCCCCAAGATGTGACCCCGGAACCGGATCTTCAGCTAAACCTCCAACCCAGACATCAATACTATCCACATTTCCGTAAGCTTGCTCAAGCCTGTCTTGGATATCGGGATTTGAGCTTATATCCTGAAAACCGGTTGCTTTAGGAAATCCCAATTGCTCCCTCACGTCATTGTAGCGCGGAAGCCCGTGGTCCCGTCCTCTTTGGATATTGAGTGAGGGAAGATCAAATCCACCCGCTCCCGGAGGCCCGAATAGAAAGTTCCTGACATCATCCACAACAAAAAGATCCGAGCGCTGCGCGAGCTGTTTGGAAAGCCCCCTGAGTAATGGATCAATGCCGCCTTCATCCGTAATAATTTCAGGAGAAAAGAAAGCATCCATAAGCGGAAGATTTCCCTCAGGGATGGTGTTCAAATTCTGATCAAGCCTAAGAATCTGAGGACTTAGCATGCTGTGCCCAAAACGGTACGCCGCTGTAGAAAAAATATTTGA
>CBDUCG010000275.1:0-1564 GCA_965365595.1 uncultured bacterium | reverse complement strand
TAAGCAACTGTAATTATTGGTAGCGGGGGGTAGGATTTGAACCTACGACTTCGGGTTATGAGCTCAAAGTCGCAAAATATTGACGAATGCTTTTATGATAGCAGATTATAGTTCTGATTTATTTACCTTTAATCAGGTTTAAAACTTATATTTATAGAATATTTTTTCTTGGAAATTGCTTATGAGATAAAATTGTGGAGAAAAAAAGGGAAGTGCGCCGTAATTAAACAGCGCACTTGTTATTTCTGTCTTAAGCTAATACGATGTTCTGTGCTTGAGGACCTTTCTGTCCGTCAACAACAGTAAATTCTACGCGCTGTCCCTCATCTAGTGAACGATAGCCCGTGTCATTAATTTCACTATAGTGTGCAAATACATCATCTGCATTATCACGCTCAATGAACCCAAAGCCTTTGTCAGAATTAAACCATTTTACAATACCGGTTTCACGGTCTGCCATGTTGAATGAACCTCCATTTTAGTATTAGGTCGTGCAAGTGGTTCGGAATTACTGTAAGATGTATATCTTTAAGAAAGATGATTATCTTAGGTTAAACTTAACTACTGCAAAACACTAATAATACTATAACTCATAAATACGCTTTTCGCAATAAGCATAATTTATGGACCTATTATAGGGGACAGGTCAATTTAAATGAATATATATTCTGTGATATAATAGCTACGGCAATTTGTATATAACAAGGAGGATGAAACAAAATGGCAAAAATTCTCTATACGTTATTTATTCTGATACTAAGCTTTGCATTTGCAGACCTTTCAAGGGCTGTATGCGTAGAGGGCCCTCCAAACGTTTTCACTTGCAACACCAAAGCGCCAAATCCTGACTTAAACGGTGTTCAGCAGGGCGGTAACCCGAACAATCTGATAGTGAATGTTCTTCCGGGCGCACAAATAAATACAGTCGGACAGGCGATATTCCAGGCGATAGCCACTGACGGCGGGAGCGACACCGTAACGATAACAAACGGTGTAATCAATGCCGACAATGAAGGTGTGTCCACAGGGAACGACCCTGACACCGTAGAGGTTATAGGCAGCACTATTACATCCCCAGGCGAGTGTGTAGAAACAGGGAACGCCGACGATGTGATTACGGTTACGAATTCGACAATGACAAGCGATTCTCAAGAAACTATAGCAGCCGGCAATGATAACGACAACGTTACGGTAACCGGCTCAACCCTAAGCAGTTTCGGCAACCCCGCGACAATAAGCACAGGAAATGGCTCTGATTTTTTACGCGTTTCCGGTTCCACTGTAAACGCTGCAATTGAAACCGCTATCGCTTTATTAAATGAAAATGATACGCTTGCTCTTGGTACTGGTGCTCAAATAAACGGACTCATAGACTGCGGCTCAGATTTCGATACTGTAATTTTTGAGATGGAAGTCCCGACGACGAGCCTGACCTTTTTGTCTGCCCAGATTTCGGATTTGAATAACGGCCTTGCGGATTCTATCGTAATAAACGGACTTCTATACAGTTTTGAGGACTGCGAGATATTCGAAAACGAGCTCGTGGGCGTTTCAGTAGTATCAA
>CBDUCG010000274.1:0-1576 GCA_965365595.1 uncultured bacterium | reverse complement strand
GCTATTGGGGAACGCCCTATTGATCAGCACTTAAAAGGGCTTTCCATCTTGGGAGCGGAGATTGAAATTGAAGAGGGATATGTGGATACAATAGCTTCAAGATTAAGAGGCGGCGTGATACCTTTTGATGTATCCACCGTTACCGGAACAGAAAATATTATTCTTTCAGCTGTACTGGCTGAGGGTGAAACAGTAATACTCAACGCTGCTTGCGAGCCTGAGGTTACAGACCTTGCCAATTTTTTAATACAAATGGGCGCGGATATTAGCGGAGCGGGCACAGACATAATAACAATAAACGGTGTAGAAAAACTCACTCCGATTGAAAAATATGAAGTTATGCCCGATAGAATTGAAGCCGGAACATTTTTAATAGGTTCTGTTTTAACCGGTGGGGATATACTGGTTAAAAACTGTCGCTTTGAGAATATGGGCGCTTTAATCGGGAAATTAATAGAAGCCGGTGCTCAGATATCACGCGAAAATAGTGGGATCAGAATAAAGGGGAACGGGAAAATAAAGAGTATAGACTTTTCAACTCTGCCGTACCCCGGATTTCCGACCGATATGCAGGCGCAAATGATGACTCTTATGAGTGTAGCCGACGGACTTAGCATAATAACAGAAACTATATTTCCTCAAAGGTTTTTACATGCGGGTGAGCTTAGAAGAATGGGGGCCGATATAAAGCTTGTAGGCAACAGCGCTGTAGTGAGGGGAGTAAAATCATTGAGCGGTGCGCCGACAATGGCAAGCGACTTGAGGGCAAGCGCGTCGCTTGTGCTGGCCGGGCTTGCCGGAACAGGCAGGACAGAAGTATCGCGTATCTATCATCTGGACAGGGGATATGACAAATTGGACAAAAAACTAGAAAACCTTGGAGCTAGAATCTGGAGGGAGAAGGAATGATTACAATTGCTGTTGCGCGAGGAAGGTTGCTTGAAGAAGCAGGAGAGCTATTCATTAAAGCCGGCTATAAGGTTGATAGTATTCTGAAAGATTCCAGAAAGCTGATTTTTGAATATCCCGACATAAACCTAAAATTTTTAATTATCCGTCCTACTGATATTCCGGCTTACGTGGAGTATGGAGCTGCCGATTGCGGCATAGTGGGAAAAGATACGCTTTTAGAAGAAAAGAACGACCTATATGAACCGCTCGATCTAAAAATCGGTCGATGCAAATTGGTTGTGGCTGGTCCCAAGGGTTTTGACTTCACCTCAAACAGATCACTAAGAGTGGCCACAAAATATCCCAAAACAACCTATGATCACTTCACCAATCTTGGCGTGGGAGCTGAAGTAGTCAAACTATACGGATCTGTTGAGCTGGCGCCGTTAGTAGGTTTATCGGATGTAATCGTGGATTTATCGGCTTCAGGTGAGACTTTAAAGAAAAATAATCTGGTTGAATATGAAACTATAGCGGATATTACGGCCAGGCTTGTTGTTAATCGTGTCAGTATGAAGGTTAAAGCCAAGGAAATAAAAGAGCTTATAGAAAGGCTAAGAAAAGTCAGAAAGAAATCTTAATAACTTCTCAAATTATAAAAAGGTTTTCACTATCAGGTTTGCCG
>CBDUCG010000273.1:0-1588 GCA_965365595.1 uncultured bacterium | reverse complement strand
GTATATTTCAGGCCCGGAAGGAAAAGAAACGAGGGTTATGGAAATCAATTACACACGAAAAAAGTAGGCTTTTACAAAATATGTGATGAAAACAAGTCCCTGCCCCGCTTAAATGCACAGCGGGGATTTGTTATAATAGGTAACCCTGAGATATCAATATTGTCGCCGCCAGAATTATCAACAGTACGCTCCATAAAATTATCGCAATCCGTGTAGCTTTCTCGGCTTTTTTGGATTCCCACCAGGTTCTGGGCCTTACACCCTTTAAGAAAAATGTTGTAACCGCGGCAAGATTAATGCAAATAATGTTTACAAACACAAGCTGAACGGCTCCGGGCAAAAGAGACATATTATTTGATCCGAGCAGCATGCCTACCGTTACTGTGGGCGGCAGAAGTGCAACAGCTACCATGACGCCGATTAAAGTGCCCGGAAGCCCCATTGTAAAAGACAGCGTCCCTGCAACTCCAGCGGCAAGCGCAATGGCTATATCACCGAGCCCGACTTCGGTTCTTGAGGCAAGCTCCCCGATAGAAGTATCAACATATAACAACATACCTATGGCGATCGACATCACCAGAGTCGCCCCGATCCCCGCAAGATTTGTTTTCAAACCTCTTACTATGAGGTCGGTATCTCCGAGTGTCGTGCCCAGTGCAAGCGCAATGTTCGGTCCCAAGAGCGGCGCAATCACCATGGCACCTATTATTATCGCAACATTGTCTTTTAATATACCGACCGAGGCCACTATGGACGAAAGCACAACCATCACAATGTAAACCGAAGTAATATTGGCTTGCCCGTCAATGTCGGCATACAACTCCTCGCGGCTGATTCTTCCTATTTTTTTGTTGTTTTTATTATTTTCCTTCTCTTCCTCAGATTCTTCTTCTTTAGCTTTATCGGGCCTGGGTATAGAAGCTTCAACCGGTATCAGCATAATCCTGAATTGTTCACTTTTTGAAAATCTTTTCTCCAGCAGATCAAGAATTTCCTCCGATTCCTCCGCTCTGACAAGAATTTTAAATACGGTTTTATCTCCCGATATTTCATCTTGCCAGATTTCTATAATCGGGTGGTCTTCCAGAAGCTCTCGAAGGCGCTCCAGATCTTCTTTCTCCGGAAGTATGATTTCTATAAGTCTGAGGCTCATATTGTTTTGCTATTTTCAAAGATATGACATTAATGATGATCGATTAACCAACGAATATCAAACAGACAGTTATATAAGATTCTGATAGGGCAAGGGGTCGGTATATATTGTTTTTAATTTTTTCTTATTACACTATACATCTTTTAATTAATATTATGTTAGTATATTTCCGTGCCTGGTAAACGGTAGGAATAGAAGAATGAGAATTTAAGTAAACAGTAAAAATTTTGACAATAATTTTCACTACAGCATTATCAAGCATTATGTTTTATAGTGGATTTATTAAAATGTTGTACTTAGCTAATTAGATAGGAGTTCCTCCTCAACCCAATAAAAGGTGCTTTTTGTATACAAATTAAGTAAGTCTGAGTAATATTTATTTAATCATGCATAATTCTGAAAATTCCGGTGCCGGCCATAAAATCCCTGAAGATA
>CBDUCG010000272.1:0-1607 GCA_965365595.1 uncultured bacterium | reverse complement strand
GCTAACTTTTATTATTGTTTCTGTTATAATATTTGCCAATTTAATATATCAGAGAGCCAATGAATAAAGTTTGGGCAATTGTCAAAAAAGATATTATTACAGAGCTAAGAACAAAAGAGCTTTTTTCGTCCATGCTTCTTTTTGCGCTGCTTATAATCGTTGTATTCAACTTTGCTTTTGGATTTTCAGTTGAAGTTCTTAATCTTGCCGCTCCTGCAATGTTGTGGATAGCTTTTACTTTTTCGGGAATTTTGGGGCTTAGCCGCTCTTTCGCGCTGGAAAAAGAAGGCAATGCAATAACAGGAATGCTGCTTACACCTACAGATAGAAGTATTATTTATGCCGGGAAAATGATAAGTAACACTTTATTTGTGTTCATAGTGGGCATTTTAACCGTATTAATGTTTATATTATTTTTCAATTACGCTTTCACTGCAACACTGATCCCGCTTATTCCAATCATATTACTCGGATCAGTGGGTTTTGTGTCGGTAGGTACACTTTTCTCAGCTATGGCTATAAATACAAAGCTTAGGGAGGTCTTGTTGCCGATTCTCCTTTTTCCTATCATAATCCCGGTCATAGTTAGTGCTGTTAAGCTAAGTGGAGCCGTTTTAGACGGAAATTCAATATATACGGCGGCCTCATCTTTGAAACTGCTCGTATCATTCGATATAATATTTGTCACGGCATGCGCTGTGACATTTGAGTATGTAATAGATGAATCATAATTTTTATTGATAAATAATCCGAGATGATAAGGCTAATCCTCTTAATACTTGCTTTTATAGGCGTAATAGTTTCCATATATGCAGCATTTCTATACGCACCGACTGAGCCTCAGATGGGGCATATTCAAAGAATATTCTACTTTCATATGGGTACTGTTTGGGTTGCTACAATAGCCTTTATTATTGTTTTTGTGTCCAGCATTATGTATTTATGGAAAGGCACCCGGAAATGGGATGTTCGGGCTTACTGTTCTGCGGAGCTTGGTGTATTGTTTCTTACACTCACAATAATTACAGGAAGCGTGTGGGCCAAGCCAATATGGGGGACATGGTGGACATGGGACCCGCAGCTCACAACAACATTTATACTCTGGATTCTATATATCGTCTATTTGGTGCTAAGATCAACAGCGGGAAACGATACAAAAAAAGCAAAATACGCGGCCGTATTTGCTATTATAGCATTTATAGACCTTCCTCTGGTTTATATATCAGTTAGGGTTATGAGAGGAATATCACCCGTTGTTTTCGGACCTGGAGGGGGTGGAATAGCTCCAAAGATGATGGACGCGCTTTTAATCAATCTCGCCGCATGCACCATATTATTTGTTGTACTACTCCTTGAAAGAATAGATCTTGAGCACATGAAGGATTCAATTACAAGACTGAAACTGGAAAAATACTGACTCGAAGTCTTACCTTAACTTATTTAAACTAATATATTGAAATACGTATTTATCTTCCTGGTATTAATTAATAATTAATTGTATAATGTCAATTATAATGTTAAAGCAAATACTTGAGGATTCAAATTGATCCTCCCTCCATTAATAATTAATATTTTTTCAGTTTGTTCAATTTTCCTAGGGCTGATAA
>CBDUCG010000271.1:0-1669 GCA_965365595.1 uncultured bacterium | reverse complement strand
TATCAGCTGAAGATAAGGTGGCTATCTCTGAGCTTGATGCGTCCCAGAAACCCACCCAGGCTGCCAACCTTCCCACCTACCTCAAAAAAAGAAACCATCCTGTCCGGGACTTTCCTTTTTAAAAATAGTCTAGTGTGGTCGCTGCTACCTGGAAATTGCAGATATGCGTGGATACCACAACTTTTTCAGTGATTCAAAAGTAACGATAAGTTGGAGTTATCACCATAGTAACACTAAAGACTTATGCCAGTAAGCTTCAACATTTCTTGATATGATACAAACACAACACCTGGTGTGCAACAATGACAGATGACATGTTGACTTCTGCCGTCAGTACTCAGCCTTTGATCGTTTTGGCAATCTAAACAATGATGTCGCTACTCTTTAACCACTTATCTTCATTCTTTAAAAAATAAAGGGAATAAGCATTTTTGTATTGGCGGCATAGCATATGTATTCATTACCATATTTATCCTTGAGATAATTTTCCTTCAAGGGGATTATAATAATAATAAAGAAAGATGCCATTGCAAAGGGTATAATTAGAAGTTGAATCTGATGGGCGACTGTTGCCAGCCCAGCGAAAAGTACGATATCTCCGAAATAGTTAGTGTGACGAGTGTATTTGAATAACCCGCCCGTGTATAAATGGCCGGCGTTTTCTTTCTTTTGTTTCCACGAAAAGCGAAAATATTCAGAAGCTGTATTTAAAAATGATCCTGTGAGAAACAGTATAATACCAATAAGTTCCATCCATCCTATTGTGCCAGTATAATCTCCGCTTTTATACGCAATATAAGGAAAAATCCATGGCATGATGTTCGCAATGACAAATGCCTCGCCCCAATACAGTTTGCGCTGAAAGAAAACAAATAAGGTAAATAACAAGCGCAAGAAATAGATGCTCATGCAAGATAGGATGAGGATATTCCTTACAGGATCTCCGTTTACTTTGTAAGGCTTGAATAATGGCAATATATTGTCGGCGCTGGTAAACATCAGATAGCCAGAAACATATATAGATCCGAGGATTGCTGCCGCAATAAACATTTTAGGCAAGTAGGATTTTTCGTGTATGTTTTTGAATATCATACAGTCGCACCATGGTCATTACTTATGCCAGAAAGCATGAGTTTTCTATAGAATCATGCCATACTACATACTGTGGTGTGATGAAATAATGCGTAAATGAAGCCTTCGCTAATAAGTCTCAGTTCCCAGATGCAGATACATTGAGATAATCGGTAAAATCGCAAAAGTCCAGATATCGTAATCTGATATGTTTTGAGGGCTGGTCAATTCTGCATAGTCGCTGCCGGGCGATTGAGATCAGAGGAGTTGAAAGTTTGCTGAAAACAGCACAGGTTATTAATCGCTACCTACTTCAGTCAACATTTATCAGTTCAGGTTATTCACTTTTTCTGCATAAACGCTTTTTAAATCCGCAGAAAGTCTTTTTAATCCTGAAAATGCCCATTCAAGGTGTTTGTCCAGAATGATACCGCTGATATGCTCGACGGTATTTTTCTCTTTCTTCTTCGGTTAAATTGTCTTGATGAGCACAACTCAAATACAACAGGCTCGCAAAAATCAGGATGATGATTTTATCTTGATAGAACCTTTGAGTGAGCGAGAAAATGAAGTGCTCCAACTCATTGCCCAGGGGTTG
>CBDUCG010000270.1:0-1678 GCA_965365595.1 uncultured bacterium | reverse complement strand
TATAGAGTATGCAGATATACCTGAAAGGTCTATTAGAGCCTGTTCAAAACTTATTTTTATCTATAAATACAATAAGATACGAATGCGAAAAATCGGAGTTACCCCCAAATAATTGCATTTTCAGAGAGTCGCCGTCAGAAAATCCAATAATTTGAAAAAAGTTACCCCCAAAAATATGGGTTTTATGGGATAAGTTACCCCCAAAGATTAACGAATATTGTTCTTTGAAAATAACGCTTTTTTAATAATATCTCTTTGAAATATCAAGCTTATTATGCTCCTTTTCAATATTGAACACTAGTATTGAACACAAGGAGCATAGCTATGGTTGATTTTCAAGTTCCTCTACCAGGCCTCGCAAGAAATTTTAATAATCTCACGATTGAAGAGAAAGACTTTATTGAATACTTTTCCTCAATTGATAATAATTGTATTTCTCCTGTCGTTAACTGCTATGCCGGTATAGGGCCCAAAGGATACGGGACTTCTTTGATATTAGCCCGAATCATTAAAGTTAAAGAGCGCATTTTATCTGACCGACAGTTAGCCAGAACCTTAAGGCAAAATGATCTTTACCGCTTTGTCACCCAAGATATTCAACCGTCTCACAATACCTTTAACACTCTAAGGAAAAGGCTTGGTCCAAAGGGTTTTATTGAAATCCACAAACGCTTCGTGAGCAAAGCTCACAGATTAGGACTATTAAACCTTACAGTCAAAGAACTACCGAAAAACAGAAAGAAGGGCATTATTCTTGTTGCTGACTCAACATTCCTGATCACCTCCGGCTCTACAAGAGGGCAAAAAGACGAACAGGGGAAATGGCATTTTACAGATGAAAGCGTCGCTTTTTCAGGCAAAGGACATCACAAACATAAATACGCGGTAGGCCATAAGGCGCATAGTTTAAGAACAATTAGTGGTATACCACTTGTAACCCTTTTGGCACCAGCTAATAAAACAGACCAGGACTTTATCCTTATTCTTGTTGATGAACTTATCGGCCGTTATCCTACCCTTGAGTTCTCTTACATTATTTTGGACAGAGGTTATGATACAGAAGAAATACATCATGACATCTACGAGTTCTTTGGAATAATTCCTATCATCATAAGAAAGAAGATGGTTTATCCAAAGGGATTCACCAAGGATAGCTATCCCTTGTGCCCCTGGGGATTTGTAATGAAACCAAGAGGGATTGACTATGAACGAAGAAGGACACGATATGCTTGTTTTAAGGTCTGCAAAAAATCCAAGCAACTTCTACTGTTTTCCTGTGATTATCTCAAAGAGCAATACAAGTATGGCTACAGTCGCTATACACACTTTGATGACGGGTACCGAAAGTATGGTCCGGCTGTTCCGCATAGCTTGATCTATAAAAAACTAAAACCATTCCGGACAGGAATCGAAAGAACCTTTGGGCTTGTAAAAGAAAATAGATACCGCATGGAAATAAGTAACTTCTACAAAGGCATTGATAATGTAACTATCCATGCTATCGAACACGATATTGTCCTAACCCAGGACATTATCTTTGACCACATAAAATCCGGAAAGCTCAGCCCAGTACTAAATCTGAATTATTGAACAGGCTCCATTTGGTGGTCATAGCCCGCATGTCACCAATCAGAGCTACCGTACCTGACGGTGTCCGCGGTGTACCATTTTTCATTCG
>CBDUCG010000269.1:0-1694 GCA_965365595.1 uncultured bacterium | reverse complement strand
GGCTTCCGCCTTTTTGGTTTTCTGCTCAAGCACTTTTTCCTGATGCACAAAAGACTGTTCACGGCGCAGGAGGTCAGTTTCCCGCTTATCAAGCAGATCAATTTTTCTCTCAATCTGGTCAAGTTTCTGGCTGAAACGTTTCTCTTCAAGGACAATTTCTGATTTTCTTTCCCGAATATCCTTTTCAGCCTCCTGTTTCAGCTGATACGCTTCATCTTTGCTTTGCAGCAGGGCTTCCTTCTTGATCTGCTCTGCTTCCCGTATCGCCTTCTCAATAAGTTGCTTGCTCTGGTTTTCTATATTTTTCTGGTGTATTTCGGTAAACCTTTTCCTGATATAAATACCGATGGCAATACCGGCAAAGACTCCAACCAAAATAAAAGCAACTGCCTGGAATGTTTCACTTACTATATTCACGGAGCTGAACCTCCTGATGGTATGAAAGCTCTTTCAGCCTGGCGGGCCGCTGAAAACCTATCAGTCCGGTGGCGTCAAAAAGCTGTTGTCGGAAAATACTTAGAGGAAAGAAAACGTGGTGGGTAAAAAAAGTCGCGGATAAGAGGTCCGATTTGCTTTTTTAAAGTGTCATTCCGGAAGATAAAAAGGCAGCTTCGCGACACATGAGCGACCTTCTGCGAGAATGATTACAGACTTAGCTCCCCAAAAACATTAGCGGAGTTTCAACTGTGGAAATATTTGTTAAACAATTACCTTATGTTTGAACTTTTTCAGGTGTGGCATTGGTTGCTTGCTTTTTTATATCAACCTGATCTTTCAGGAATTGCTGTAGACAGTTGAAGACTCCCGATCTTTCTCTAAGTTCCTCAAATTCGTTTTCCAAAGGGCCGAAAATAAACATCTGTTTCTTCGACCTATATATTAAAACATCAAGACCCGGTTGAGAGCCCTGAATATGATTCTACTAAGTTAAATCCCCCACCCTGCCGTGTCAACAGAAAGATAGAACCTAACATATGCTAGGTGGGCAGTGCTCATAATCCCTTTTAGTAATTTCGTCTGTAGCGAATCTGCTAGCCAGGATCAGAGGAGGCGCCCTATCTTTGAGAGTTGGCTCAAACTTTACCTGTTAATCACCAACAGAGCAGGGGAGATTTTTATCTCAATCGCCAGGTTATCAAATACCTGAAAAATCCGCTCTGTTTATAAAAACATTTTTACTTGTTCTGGGCAAGTATTGATTTATTTACCTCTTCTACAGTTTTGCGAAATTCGGTCTGAGCTTCATTTTCCTCAGTGAGTGAATTTTCAATAACCGATGTCAGTCTCTCAACAATTTCGCTCATCTTCTGTTTATACTGCTCAAAATCTCTTTTCATCCGGACATATTTGCCGGCCATGTTGAGACTGGTCAAAACTGCCACCTTGTTTGCCGGCAGCGCACTTTTTGTAGATTTTGAGTTGCTCTCAATCTGCATTTTGACCAGATGCAGAATTTCCTCAATATCCTCTTCCGGAGCATCGGTATATACTGGATATTCCTGGCCGAGCACTTCCAGTTTGACCAATCGCTCCATTACATAAACCTTTATAAAATATTTATAGTCTAAACTCTGACAGAAATTACTTCGGTAAATTATTACAATGCTGATTCGGGAGACTGTTCAGTTGCCACTTTAAAAAGCGCTGATGACTTTTTACTCAGATTCTGTGCCTTGGCATCCCCCGAATCAATT
>CBDUCG010000268.1:0-1711 GCA_965365595.1 uncultured bacterium | reverse complement strand
AACCCGGAAGGAATTAAAATTGGGCACGAAGGGGTAGGAAGCAGAAGGGCTATAAAAATTTGGGACCAGAGAGAATACAAAGATCTGGACGAAGGTGTTGAGCTTGGGACCAGAAACATGAAGATGGCCCTCAGAAGGCTACGCATACTTACTCGCGAAGGCACAAAAGAGGAGCTCGATTTAGATAAAACGATCGATAAGACTTCTCGTAATGCCGGACTTCTTGAGCTTGAGATGGCTGCAGCTAAGAAGAACAATGTTAAAGTGCTGCTCTTTCTAGATATCGGGGGTTCCATGGATGATCATATTGAGCTATGCTCCCGTTTGTTCTCGGCTGCTAAATACGAGTTTAAGCACCTAGAGCACTATTATTTTCATAACTGTCTCTATGAATCTGTCTGGAGAGATAATAAAAGAAGAAAGCAGGGAGCGGTTCCTACATTCGAAGTTATCCACAAATATAATAGTGACTACAAGCTGATTATAGTTGGTGACGCTTCAATGTCACCATATGAAATTTTGTATCCAAACGGGAGTATCGAACACAGTAATGAGGAGGCGGGAATTATCTGGTTTGAGAGGCTAAAGGAGCACTTCCCAGATATAGTGTGGCTCAACCCCGTTCATGTAGACGAATGGCGCTACACTGAATCAATAGGGATGATAAGGGAGTTTATGGAAAACCGTATGTTCCCACTCACAATGGGCGGACTTCAACAGGCAATCAAAGCGCTTAAAGATAAGAAAGTAAAGTTTGAGGCGCATTAAGTTTTGCATACTCATATGATCCACGCAATCGACCATTTAAATATAGTAGTTTCTGATCTTGAGAGGTCGGTGAAATTTTACACCAAGGTGCTCGGATTCGAGCAGACAAACAGCGCGCATCTTGAGGGCGACTGGGTAGAGTCTATCGTCGGTCTTAAAGGTGTTTCCGCTGATGTTGCGTTTATTGTTGCTCCCGCTGGAGAGCCAAGGATCGAGCTTCTATGCTACAAATCCCCAACGGGTGAGTCAATCCCTGAAAACTCACTCGCAAACACAGTCGGACTTCGGCATATCGCACTGAGAGTAGATGATATTCATTCGTCGGCTCAGAAGCTAAAAGACGCCGGGGTGAAACTTCTAAGCGAGCCGGTTACGGTTCCAACTTCTGTTGTAACTCATGACGCCGGGCACAAGATGCTCTGCTACTTCCACGACCCTGACGGCGTGCTTCTTGAAATTACTGAATACAAATAGCTAAACCAGTCCCAGAACAAAAGCCTTATTAGAAATATTCACAACCATGTGCATTATGTAAGCGGGCCAAAAAGAATTTCCTCGGTAACAGATGTATCCCCAGAGAACTCCTGTAAAGATTGTACTTATTGTTTCTATTTCAGGCTTTCCGAAATGAAGCAGCACAAAAGGGATCATCTGAATCAGAATACTCCCCTCTTTAAATTTATCCTTAAGCCCAAATATCATGAACCCGCGGAACAGAAACTCCCATCCGAGCATGTAGAGACCCATCTGCCAGATGTATGAGAATAATTCGGAATTCCTGTGGTTACGGTAATAGCCCTGCACGGAAGACATGTCTGAGCTCAGATACAAAATAGGGACTGCTATAGCCAGAAAAACGACTACCAAGGGAATCCAGACTCTGTATTTACCTATCCGTAAGCCGAAATCAAGCGGATTTTTCCTTAAAAAGATGAGGATGGTT
>CBDUCG010000267.1:0-1722 GCA_965365595.1 uncultured bacterium | reverse complement strand
TTGGCTTTTCGCATGTTGTTTTATCTCAGGACGAAGTAGATGCCCAACAGGAGCAGAAAGACACCATCTCAGAAAGTAAAGAGCTGGATGAGGCACCACCTGCTCTGGATGAGATAATCGATAAAAAAGAGCCTGTGGATGAAAGTGCGTCAGAAAAAAGCCCTGATAGCTCAACAAATAATGAAAATCCGGACTCGGCAAACTCTTATCAACCCGGTAGCTCCAATGGGACCGAAGACGATTCAATTGTCCGGATATCGAAAGTCAAGATTAAAGGCGCAGAGGTTGTTACTAAGCAGCAGATTGAGCAAGTAATAGGAACTGAGTTTCCTTCTATTAAATTTTGGGTTAAGAAACCTGTTTATGACGAGGAAGTCTTGAAGGACGATATGATCAGGATCCAAAGGCTTTACGCCAATAACGGATACTATGATGCGAAAGTCATCTATGAAATCAAATACAATGATGACGAAACACGGGTTGAAATAACGATTGATATTGAAGAAGGCGAACCTGTGATTCTGACCGATGTTGATTTGAAACTTGAAGGGGATCTTGCCGAAAAGATACAAAAACATATTAACAAGTCCATACCTCTTAAAGTTGATAAAACATTTTCGCCCAACGGATACCAGCAGACCAAGGGTGTGATTGCGGATATTCTCTCTGACAACGGGTATCCCAAATCAGAAATAGAAGGTGAGGCGCTTGTAAACAGAAGAGAGAAATGGGCAAGAGCAAAGTTTGTCGTCAAGCCGGGTGATATATACAGGTTCGGCGTTATCAAAGTAGAGGGGAACGAGAAAGTAGCGAATTACATCATAGAAAGAGAGGCAGAGTTTAAACAATGTGACATAGAAAAAACCCCTGTTGAGAAATGTGAAATATTTTCTTTAAGTAAAGTAAACGAAACCCAGGCGAATATTTTTCAGCTCGGTCTTTTTAGATCAGTTGTAATTGATCCTGTTTATGATGATGAAAACCATATTGCCAATATCGCGATCGTTGTTAAGGAAAGGAAACAGGGCTCGGTAAAGATCGGGGGTGGGTTCGGAACTGAGGACAAGCTCAGGGGGCAGGTGATCTGGACTCAAAGGAACTTTTTTGGCGGGGGTAGGAGGCTTGAGGTATCAGGTAAGGCCTCTTTCATTACTCAGAGGTTTGAGACATCCGTTATACAACCTTTCATTGCGGGCAAGGATTCTGAACTCTCCGGAACTCTGAATTTTCAAAGGGATGATGTACCTTCTTTTAAAGGTAAAAGTTTTCTTGCGACTGTCGCTATGAGCAAGAATTTCCTGAAATATTATTCCGTCTTCGGATCTTTGAACGTACAGTTCTCAAATGTCGAAGACAGTGCTACCAGGACTCCTGAGGAAAGAAGCAGGGAGAATTTCTTCCTCACGTTTATTGATTATGGGTTTGAAAGAGATACAACTGATAATGTATTAAATCCTACCAAAGGAACTGTGGTTTCCACTGGGCTTGAATCTTCATTCACGGCACTTGGATCTGATGTGAATTACCTTAAAGGTACAATTGAGTTAAGAGGCTATAAGAAATACTGGAATACTGTATTTGCCAAGAAGCTAACTGTGGGAGTAATTCAACCCTTCGGAGAGACTCAGACATTAGACATCCCTATTTTCAAAAGGTTCTTTGCAGGCGGTAGCACAAGTATGAGAGGTTTTCCTTTCCAGAAGCTTGGGCCGCTTGATAATA
>CBDUCG010000266.1:0-1728 GCA_965365595.1 uncultured bacterium | reverse complement strand
GCCGGAGCTGCTTTCCCAGGCGGGATACAACATTGAAATAATTGATGAGTATAAGGGGCTTGAATATACTAAGATCATGCCTAATGATAAGGATATGTTACAAAAATTCAGGGAAATGGGGCAGAAGTATTATTCACGTGATATTGTGATGGATTTCATAATCGCAGGCTCAAAAGAAGATGTAATAAAGAAAATGGAAACATATATTGAAGCGGGCGTTGACCATTTCTTTTTGAGAGATTTTAGTCCTGACAAAGAAAAATCATTTGAAATAATTTCAAAAGAAATATTGCCCTATTTTCGTCATTCGGGAGATAACAGATAATGTCCAGAATAAAGATAATTCCACCCAAAAAATTCGATTACTCAACCGACATAAGTTTAAGAGTAAGTGATATAAACTATGGGGGACATTTGGGTCATGACGCTATTTTAACTTTAGCCCATGAGGCCAGGGTCCGTTTATTTACGAGTCATGGGTTCTCAGAGTTAAATGCTTTTGGACCTGCGATCATATTATCAGATGCGGCTATATATTATAAATCTGAAGGGTTCTACGGTGATGTCATAACTGTTGAGATTGCAGTGTGTGATTATCTGAAATACGGGTGTGATCTTGTATACAGAATGACAAATAAAGGGTCCGGTAAAGTAGTTGCCATATTAAAAACAGGGATAGTATTTATTTACTATGAAAAACACGAAGTAGCCCACGTGCCTAAAGAATTTAAGAGGTTGTTTAAAGAAAGAAGATATAGTGTAGAGGTTCTAAATAAGAGTTAGCCTGCTACATTTTTTCTACAATCATAGCAATACCCATTCCGCCGCCTATGCATAGCGTGGCAAGTCCAAGTTTTACGTCCTCTCGTTTCTTCATTTCATGAAGCAGAGTAACCAGAATTCTTGTTCCCGAAGCCCCGACCGGGTGACCGAGAGCGATGGCGCCGCCATTTACGTTCAGTTTGTCTTGAGGTATGGGTATATCCCTTAGCACTGCAAGAGACTGGGCAGCAAATGCCTCATTTAACTCAAAAAGATCGATATCTTGCAGTGAAAGTCCGGCTTTATCCAAAGCCTTCTGCATAGCCGGAACCGGGCCGATTCCCATAATTGAGGGATCAACTCCGGCAACTGCATACGAAATTATCGAAGCTGTAGGTCTAATTCCTGACTCCTTGGCTTTTTCATCTGTGGTGACCAATACTGCAGCAGCACCGTCGTTTATTCCCGATGAATTACCTGCAGTTACAGTACCGTCCTTTTTGAATGCGGGCCGTAGCTTGGAAAGCCCTTCGATTGTGGTTTCCCTTGGATGCTCGTCCACCTTAAATTCTATCGGATCTCCTTTTCTTTGGAGCACCATCAAGGGAACTATCTCATCTTCAAATTTCTCCTCATCCATTGCAATTTTACATTTTATCTGGCTTTTATAGGCGAATTCGTCCTGCTCTTCTCTCG
This sequence comes from uncultured bacterium, assembly GCA_965365595.1. GTDB lineage: Bacteria > Desulfobacterota_D > UBA1144 > Nemesobacterales > UBA2774 > CR02bin9. The sequence continues at coordinate 270 of CBDUCG010000266.1, read as the reverse complement.
TAATGCTGTATTGCTCCGCGAGGTTCTCAGCAGTAACACCCATGTGATAATCGTTAAACACATCCATAAGCCCGTCACAAAGCATTCCATCTACAATGCCGTCCTGTGGTGCACTTAAACGGTATCCATAGCGCGCGTTCTTTAAGTAATAAGGGGCAAGGTCCATATTTTCGACCCCGCCTGCAATAATTACATCTGCATCACCGGCTTTGATAGCCTGAGCTGCGAGTGCAATAGTCTGGATACCTGAACCACATGCTCTGTTAATTG
>CBDUCG010000265.1:0-1753 GCA_965365595.1 uncultured bacterium | reverse complement strand
AGAAAAGCTGACGAGCTTTGAAATGGCGCTCAGAAACGCTAAAATAGCTGAATACAATCTTGTAAAAGTTTCAAGTATATTTCCGCCTGACTGTAAGTTGGTGCAACGAGCATCGGGGCTCAAGAATCTATTTCCAGGACAGATACTTCACGTAGTGATGAGCGAAAATTCAACCAACGAGCCCAACCGTCTGGTTGCAGCATCAGCCGGCGTTGCCATACCTAAAGATTCCACTAGGCATGGTTACATTTCCGAGCATCATAGTTTTGGAGAGAATGAAACCAAAGCAGGTGATTATGCTGAAGATCTGGCTGCTTATATGCTGGCAACCACCTTGGGTGTTCCATTTGATTCTGACAAGAGTTATGACGAGCAGAAGGACATATGGAAGATCAGCGACCATATTGTAAGGACTATTAATGTTACGCAAACCGCTAAAGGCGACAGCAAGGGATTGTGGACCACAGTTATTGCTGCTGTAGTATTTGCTACTTACAAATAAACAAACTGTATCGCTGAAAAAAGAACAGGTATTAACTATAGTGATTCTTTATCCAGTTACGATATTCACCGCTTCTGACATTATCTATCCATTCTTTATTTGAAAGATACCATTTTACAGTTTTCAGAAGTCCTGTTTCAAAAGATTCAACAGGCATCCATCCAAGCTCATTAATGATTTTATTTGAATCAATTGCATAACGTCTATCGTGTCCGGGACGATCGGTCACAAAGGAGATAAGGCTTCTTCTTGGTTCCCTATTGGGTCTTTTGCCTTCTATTACGTCCAGATAATCACAAATCATTTCTACTACCTTAATATTTTCCATCTCATTTCCGCCGCCGATATTATAGGTGTTTCCAATTTTGCCTTTTTTCATTATTGTCCAGATCGCACTGCAGTGGTCGCGCACATATAACCAATCTCTTATGTTTAGGCCATCTCCGTAAACGGGAAGAGCCTTATCTTCAATTGCGTTGAGAATCATAAGCGGTATTAACTTTTCAGGAAATTGAAACGGGCCGTAATTATTTGAGCAGTTAGATATTGTTACAGGCAAGTCGTAAGTTTTAAAATATGACCTGACAAGATGATCTGATGACGCTTTAGAAGCCGAATAAGGACTATTGGGCCTATAGGGTGTGTTTTCCGTAAAGTAGTTCTTCTCACCCAAACTTCCGAATACTTCGTCTGTGCTGATATGATGAAACAGCTCAATACGCCCTCCCCTTTGTCTTGCTATCTCAAGCAATTTATATGTACCCAGAATGTTGGTTCTAATGAACTCATAGGGGCTTGCGATTGAGCGGTCAACATGGGATTCTGTTGCAAAATGGCATATTGAATCTATTTCATATTTATCGAAAACGACTTTCAGCTTATCATCATTTACAATATCTTCCTTAACAAAAACATACCGATCTGCGTAGCTGGCCTCTATATCTGACAAACTCTCCGGATTTCCGGCATAAGTTAGTTTATCAACATTGATGATCCGGCCGTCAAAATCTGACTCTTCCAGAAGATATCTTATAAAATTAACACCGATAAATCCCGCTCCGCCTGTGACGAGTAGATTTTTCATTTTGTGTACTCCGGTAATAATTCAGGAGAGATATACGACAGCTTAGAAGCAGAGGCATCTTCTTTTGATACTAATGGGTCTGATACGGGCCAATTGATATCAATCACTGTATCAAGCCACGAAAACCCTCTTCCCATTATCTTCACCGACAGCTTCCCCCTTTTTAA
>CBDUCG010000264.1:0-1761 GCA_965365595.1 uncultured bacterium | reverse complement strand
CGTCTTTGCATATTATCTCTTCAATACTTCCTGCTTCTACTTTACTGCAGTCAAATGAAGGCCCGTCCGCATATGCTGAAACGGCTATTGCAAATAACAACATATATATGCTGACACCCATTAATGGTTTATGTAATCCACTCATTATAATTCCCTCCTGAAATTTGTTTTCTACGAACAAGGTTCGGGGGAGTAGTCGGTATGTCCTCTGCCTTCCCAGCATTTAAAGGCTTTACCGACGTTCACAATATTCCATGTCCCGTTTTCGTTTTTCTTTAAATCGACTTTATATTTAACCCCGCTTATAGAATCATCCATAAGTTTCTCATTGGTTATCGTTACTGTAGCTGTGCTGCGGGATTCCGCACTCGGGTACTCTCTTTCAATAGTCTGAGTCATTGAGTCTGCGGTTCCGGTAAATAGGAGCGAGACCATCACAGGGTCCGACGCCCATTCTTCATTGTTTTCGTGCGCCATCTGGACGGTTTTATTAAAATTACCGATATCGATCATTTCATACTCTGATCCGGCTGTGCTCTTTTGTGATTTTTGAGCTGCTTCTATCCCGATGTCAAGAGTGTAATTGGCGGTCTCGTTTCTGCGGGCGGCGCTCCGCATCATGTAGACCTGAACAGTATATGTGCCGTCTGTGGGAAGCTCTTCCTCGTAGCGGCTGCCGTTTAAAGAGCCAATAAACATCGCGGCGTCACCTGGACCTTTGCCCGGAACAAATACATTAAAGTATGTTGCGGTGTTGTCGGTTTTAAGCTCGACTGTCATTAATTGACCGGCTTTTGCATCGAGCATGTAATTGACTGTATTGTAGCCGGTGATTGAATCTTCAATCGTGGTGCTGCTCGTATTGGGTGCAAATTTGACTGTCTCATTGCGTGCATCATCGGAAAACGAATTCCCCGGCATCAAAACAAAACCGAGACCTATTAATAGCAGTATCAGTTTCATGGGTGTACTCCTCTGTAATTTCTAAATTAAAATCTTTTACCAGATAGTCACGCGCTCATCTGACTCAAGGTATAGCTCGTCGCCTTTTTTACTTCAAAAGCCTCATACCAAGGCTCCATATTCCTGACAATTTTATGTTCTATTTAGTCTGGTTTAGCAGTTAGTTTCCATTTACCCCAATTGAAAACTAATTTATTGCTGTGTTCGTTCAATGTAGCTTTTTTGTCAGACCAGCCTTGTGCCATATGTACCTTGTATCCATACCCAGACTCCTCAAACTTATAGGTATCTCCGTTATCAAATTTAATAACGTATTTGCTGTCTCCATCTGTTACTTTCTGTTTTATTGTGCAATCGCCTTTGTACTTGTTGTGGTCGCTCTTATTATTATGGAGCTTGCAGTGACCGGGCACTTCAACTTTAACTGCTTGACTTGAGGAATGACCTCTTGTATTAACAACCAGTTTCTTGTTGCCCCATTTAAACACGCCTTTCTGTCCTTTATCTTTCATAGTGGCATGTTTATCACCCTTAGGTGTATGTACTGTGTAGCCGCTTGAGGTTTTCTCAAAACGGTACTTATCACCGTTATCAAGCTTTACAACATAATCCGATCCGGAACTGGTGGCGGTTTCCTTTACTGTGCAATTGCCATCAAAAAGGACTTTGTCCTTATTCACATTGATAAGCTTGCAGTCTGCCTCCGACTTCACTTTCGCACTGTCTGCATAGGCAGAGCCTGCGATCAATAACAATATAGTTAAAAATAAATACCTCATAACTAATACTTCCTCTTTT
>CBDUCG010000263.1:0-1773 GCA_965365595.1 uncultured bacterium | reverse complement strand
AGCGAACACTGTGTATGGTCCTTCTCCTCTAAGTGTTTCTTCAAGACCTGCTGCCTGAACTGCGGCCACAAGCGTAGTGAATGAACCTGCTTCCACTGCAGTGTCTACAATGTCTTTTTCTTTATCACTGCCTGAGAAAGCTTGTACTGCCCCAAAAGCCAATACTGTCAATGTGATAAAAAATAACGATTTAAATCTAACCATAAGAACACCTCCTAAAGTGTTTAGTTTGTTTCATCTGCTTTAATTCCCGATAATCAATCATATTCAGAGTATTAACTATCTTAGGAATCCAACAAATGTCTATCGAATGTCAAACAGTATAAATACATGTATAGCAATTGTCAAGTAATAATTTAATTTCGTCTATTTGTTTATATCTTGCCGTCTTTTTTTTGTATGTAGAATTTCTATAGGCTATAAATAGTTAGTAATATGAATTAGAATTTTTAAGAATTATAAATAATAGGTTGACATTAGTTAGACAATTATTTAACATAAAATTATGAAGAAGGCAAAAAAAGAAATAGGTAATAAATATTCCATGAAAGTTGTTTCTCTGAGGACTGGTCTTAGCGCGCATGCTATAAGGGCTTGGGAAAGGAGATATAATGCTGTTTCTCCCGAGAGGGATAGTAATAATAGAAGGTACTATACAGAAGAAGACATAGAAAGACTATTATTGTTAAAAAAAGCAACAGATGCTGGGTTTGGTATAAGTCAGATAGTAAATTCAAACGACGAAGACCTGAAAAATCTGATAGGTACTATGAATGTAATAGATCTCCCGATGAAAAAGGGGACTACAGAGGTAGAATTATCAATAGAAACCAGCGAAACCAGTATAGAAAGTTATATTGAACGTTTTATGAGCGCAGTTGATAAAATGGATTCAAAGGGGCTTGAATATATATTAATTCAGGTTGAGGCGGATTACGGCATTAACTCAATGATGAAAAATTTTCTAGTGCCTCTGATGGAAAAAATTGGAGAAGGATGGAGAAAAGGGCAGCTCAGAATATCTCACGAGCATCTGGCCTCTCATGTTATTAGGTCTTTTCTTAGCGGAGTCCTTATAAGTCAAAAGACTTCCCCAATAGCTCCAAATGTGCTTGTCACCACACCAGCCGACCAATGGCACGATATAGGAGCACTTATCCTGGCCGTTACCGCGGCGAGTGAAGGATGGAATGTTACATATCTTGGGGCAAATCTTCCGGCTGAAGAGATAGCAGGCGCTGTAAAGCATAATATTTGTAAAGCTGTTATTTTGAGCGTTGTCTATCCGGAGGACGACCCCGTATTGGTGCAGGAAATTAGAAAATTAAAACGGATGCTGCCGGATAATGTCAAAATCATAGTAGGCGGGCGGGCCAGCGCAAGCTATAAAAACGTGCTTGATGAAGTTGATGCCCTACAAGTGGATAGTCTTTATGCTATGAGAACAGCACTCGAAAAACTTAGATCAAAAAAGTGAAATCATCATTATAATATAGATTATATTAGGAGATTTGAGAGCCGGCGTTTCATCTAAGATACGCCGGCTTTTTTATAGTCAACTATTTATTAAGGTGCAATCTTACGTCTTCTGATAAACCCATACTCTTCTATAAACCCAGAAAGGATGTTCAGCTTTTATTGGTTTTATCCTCTCTAGTATGTACTTATTACGAATAGCTGTAGAGTCAGACTTCCTTCTCAAGAGTAGTCTTCCTCTGTTCTTTTAATTCAACAGTCAAAAAGCCTATTATCTGGGTTAGTTCTTTGTTCTTC
>CBDUCG010000262.1:0-1780 GCA_965365595.1 uncultured bacterium | reverse complement strand
TATCTTCTATTTTGTGATCGTGCTCTATCACTATAACTCCATCATCATGTAATAATTCTGAAACATCATCTATAAAATCTTTCACTTGCAATTCACTATAAAGTTTATACGGCGGGTCAATGAAAATAAGCTCGAAAACCTCACTTCCCCTCCTTAACTTTGATAAGGCGCTTTTATAATCGGAGCAAATCAGTTCTGCCTTATCCATAAAACCGCAGTGCTCATAATTCTCTTTAATAATCTTAAAAACAGACGGGTCTTTTTCTACCACTACGACAGAATCTGCCCCGCGGCTAAGGGATTCAATGCCTATTCCCCCGGAACCTGCAAAAATATCCAGAACGCTTACGCCCTGAATTTCACCCAGGGTATCAAAAACCGACTTTTTTACCCTGCTTGTCATAGGGCGGATTTTCTGCCCCTTTGGAACCTTGAGCTTCCTGCCCTTTGCAGTTCCTGTCAATACCCGCAACATTGGATTGTTATAGTACCATGGAGTCTTTTTTTGGCAACGAGCAAGAAACCATCTTTGACCGTTCAAACAACAATTGTGCAATATCAACCACTATGTGCAGTACGTTCTCAACCATTTCAAGTTAAATAGCAAACATCATACATTAATAACACACTGCAATTATTCAATATTTCGGCAATAAAGTCGTATGGTATGCATATTGCACTATCTCTATATTAAGATTGTTTCTATTTAGGAGGGAAAGATGAGTAAAATAAAAACTTTTATATTAGTGACCGCTATCGCTATTATCTCAGGCGCTTTTAATATTGGCTGCGGCAGCGGAGGCGGGGACAGCAGCGGCAGCCAAACTACTGTCATAAACGGTTCCATTGCAAATATAGTAGCATCCGCACAAAAACAGGATAAATCATTCAAGTTGAGCGAGGTCATAAATATTTTATCGTTTATAAAGGAAGCTAAAGCCCAGGGCGGCATATTAGTATCGGCAATTGTAAATGGAGTTACGGTTGCAAACGATGTTACAGATTCTGAGGGAGATTTTACTCTTATATTTGATTTAGAATCAGCTACAAATGTTTTGATACTTTTCGATATAAACGGCACCGAGGTATCTGTTGAAATTGTAGCCGAAGAAGGCTCAATAATAAATATCATTGTAACTATCAATCTCAACGCACCTCCAGGTGAGGAAGTTGAGATAGTAGAGATGGAAGACCTAATAGCTCCCATAGACTGCGAGAATGGGTCGATAGAAATTACCGACAATATAAATGAAACCCTTATTATTGACGGAAACGGTGAAGATTGTATCAGGACTGCAGGTAACTGCTCATTATTCATAAGTCAGGATAATTTAGTTTTGACCAACTGTGAGAATTGCGTGGACGCCAGAGGCACTTCAGATGTAACCCTATTTAGCCCAAACAGCGATATAACCTGCGAAGCTGCTGGAGACGGTTTCAAAACAGTAGGTGATTCGGAGGTAGTAGTTGACGCGTTGGATACAATTGACATTACCGCGGGAGAAAATGGGTTAAAGGCGGATGGAAATTCATTTATTTCACTGGGAGCAAATACTTGCATAATAGACTCTTTTGAAGACCCTGTTGATGTCAACGGAAATGCTACGGTTGACACAAGCGGATGTGGTGAAGTACTAACTCCAGACTTTGGATTATCTACGTCACCTGAACCATCAGAATTTACAAGTCCTTCACCCTAATATTTTCAAATCAAGGGATTAGATGTGAAAAGGATTCTTGTTTATTTAAAAATATCACTTTGTCCGCTAAAGATTATCAG
>CBDUCG010000261.1:0-1798 GCA_965365595.1 uncultured bacterium | reverse complement strand
TCAGCTGAAGCGACATAGGACTCTGTCCAAGTATTTGAGACGCCTCTGTTAATTTCTGAGCAGCCTGAAATTCTCCTTCCGCGCTTATTATCTTGGCCCTTCTTTCCCTTTCCGCTTCAGCCTGGCGGGCCATGATCTGCTTCATGTCCTCTGGAAGATCAACATATTTCAGCTCAACCAGTGTTACTTTTATTCCCCAGGCGTCTGTCTGTTTATCAAGAACGTCCTGTAGTTTCAAATTGAGTTTTTCCCTTTCAGCTAAAAGCTCGTCTAGCTCCACCTGACCCAATACACTCCTTAGAGTTGTCTGTGCCAGTTGTGATGTAGCGTAGAGATAATTCTCTACCTGAATCACCGCCTTGATAGGCTCGACCACACGGAAATATACAACAGCGTTAACTTTTACGGATACGTTATCTCGTGTGATAACATCCTGAGGCGGAACGTCCATTGTGATAAGACGAAGACTTATCTTGGTCATTTTATCAACCATAGGGATGATCCATTTAAATCCGGGGCCTTTCAGATCAACAATTCGTCCAAGTCTGAAAACAACCCCCCTTTCGTATTCATTTAATATCTTTATTCCGGATAATATGAAAAGCGCAATAATTCCTACAAATATGATTACAGGTGAAAACATTTTTCTGCCTCCTGTTTTTTTAATTACTGACTTTTTTCTACTTTAAGTTTGAAACCTTTTATAGATTCTACAACCTTTATTTTTTCGCCTTCTTTTATAGGTGTATCACTTACAGCATCCCAATATTCACCCAGCACATAGACTTTACCTGACTCCCCAATATCAGATACAGCCGTTCCCGTCTCTCCTATCAGCCCTTCCATACCCGTCTGAGGTTTTAGATGCTGTGCTTTTATTAAATAGAACACTACGTATGCGAAGAAAAGAGCAATTGCCGCTGTCGATGCAATGACCACTCCGTACCCTACTCTTATGTCCGAATCAGGAGTATCAAACAACAATAGCGCTCCTAGCGCGAAGCTTATAACACCCCCGGTTGTAAGCAGACCGTAACTGGTTATATATACCTCTGTTATGAACAACGCAAGCGCCAAGAGAAGTAATATTACTCCCGCATAGTTAAAGGGTAATATCTGAAAAGAAACAAACCCCAGCATCAGACAAACTACGCCTGCCGCACCTGGGAAAATGAGACCCGGGTTATAGAACTCAAGCAGCAGTCCCAGGGAACCTAAAGACAATAACAAGAATGCTATATCCGGAGTGCTTAATATATCGATCAGTTTTTGCTTGAGACTCATTTCGACTTTTTCAATATTTGCATTTTTAGTTTCAAGAGTTATTTCGCCTTCAGGAACTTTGACTGTTTCACCGTCTATCTGTGATAAAAGCTCTTTTAGGTTTGTAGATATCAAGTCAATTACTTTTAGCTCAAGCGCTTCTGTTGCGGTTATGGAATCACTCTCCCTCACGGCGTCAATCGCCCACTCCACATTTCTTCCTCTATGCTCGGCAATGCTTTCAATGAAAGATGAGGCGTAATTTTCAATTTTCTCTCCCATTATTTCCTGTTCAGACCTATCCTTATTTGGCCCATCAGATTCCTTGTTTTTATCACCCGTAATATTTTTCACTGGATTCTGTTCTTTTTGTTCGGGCTGTTTGCCACCCGGCGCCAGGGAAACGGGGTGAGCTGCGCCTATACTTGTTCCGGGCGCCATGGCCGCAATATTGGCGGCAAGCGTAATAAATACTCCGGCGGAAGTAGCTGATGCACCGCTTGGGGATACGTATACCACTACCGGAACTTCTGAG
>CBDUCG010000260.1:0-1825 GCA_965365595.1 uncultured bacterium | reverse complement strand
TGTTTGCTCGCTGCTGAAAGCATGTTTGTAGCTTTTGGGTTTAATTGTCGGAAATTAATTCTCTCGTACATGGTTAGCCTCTCTGGTTTATAGAATCCCTTCCTCTCTTGAGTCGGTGAGAATATTGTAAATGTGGGAGATTCCTTTTCAAGCCGAAATCATTGTAGGAAGCGATTCCAAAGGTTTTCAATAACCGCTTATTACCGAATTCCTAGAAAAAAAACTGTTTAAATAGGGGTAGATATGAATATATATAAGATTACTCGTCAAAAAACGCTATTTAAATTAGTAGACATAATATACCTTATCGGACGTAATATAGAATTCTCTGGAAACTAATCTTTTTCTTCAGAATCAAGCGGTTTCCCGTTCCAATGCTCATTAAACGTGAACGTGCTGACAGGATTACGCTTTAACTTTGTTATTTGTCTTACAGGTTTTCCTATCGGTATAATCGCGCTTACGGCATAGTGATCCGGAATACCCAGAAGTTCACGCAATTCAGGCTCCCTGGATATCGCAAGCGTAGTTATTCTTCCGCCGTATCCCTCATTTCTCGCCGCAAGCAAAATATTCCATACTAATGGATAAATAGATGCTCCGCTGACAACGCCGATCCGGTCAAGTTCTTGGTCCACGGAAGCTACAACCTTGAGGTCAACACACGCAATAAGGACCAAAGCAGCGTTCAGATAGGTTTTTGTCAATTGATACGGGACAGGAGTCAAATTGATAGTTTCCGCATCTACTTTTGAGGGAATTATAGTATTCCAGGGATTTTCACCCGCCTTCCGTTGCGACTCGTATCTTTTTGCTGCGGGTATTGTCAGCTCAGCCAGGGTTTCTCTTGTCTTTTCATCCCGCACAATAATCACTCTCCAGCCCTGTCTGTTCCCTCCGCTTGGCGCGAACCGCGCGTTATCCAGAATTTTATAGACAACTGAGTCGGGTACAGAGTCTTCGGTAAATTCTCGTGCTGCAAAAGTGCTTCTCATAACTTCATAAAGTTCCATCTAAAATCCCCCTTTTTTTTAATGTTTTCTTCTAAAAAGTAGTAAACCCAACAAAGAAATGACGGTAAATGCGGCGCCTGTAAAAAACATTACTGAAGAACCAAATCTATCCCATATCAAGCCAGCTAAAACGCTTGCTATCAGCATAGAAACACCGCACACGACATTGTATGCCCCGTACGCTGTTCCTCTGAGCTCTTCAGGCGCGGTGTCGGTAACCATTGCCGCCAGTAATCCCTGCGTAAATCCCATATGCAATCCCCACAAAGCCACTCCAATGGCCAGCATCCACAGATTATCTGCAAGGCCCAGAAAAACGTCCGCTGCGACAAGAAATATAATCCCTATAATAAGCACGCTATAGCGGTCCAGTCGGTCCGAGAGTTTGCCCGCTGGATAAGCGGAAAAAGCGTAAGTTAGGCTCATGACGACCATAACCATAGGTACAAAGGCAATTTGTAGTCCTGTGGCCTGCGCTTTAAGCACTAAAAATGCCTCACTAAACCTGGCCAGAGTCAAAACGCCGGCCACAGCGACCAGCTGCCAGTAATCTTTGCCCGCATGACGGATTCCGGAAAGGTTTATGGTTTTATTTCCCGCTTTCAAATAGCGGTGTTCCGGCTCTTTCACGCCCTTGGCAAGTATTGCGACCGCGATAAACGCTGGCACAACAGCTATCCATAAAACGGTCCGTATATTATCCGCGAGCACAAGCATGAACAGCACGGCCAGTAGCGGGCCTATAACCGCTCCTGCCGTGTCCAGGGATTGACGAAGGCCAAAGGACGCGCCTCTGATTTCGTCGGGCGATA
>CBDUCG010000259.1:0-1835 GCA_965365595.1 uncultured bacterium | reverse complement strand
CGTGAACCCTGTGTAACTCTGTGCTCCAGCACCAACTCCGGAGCCCTGTTTAGTACCAGCTCCGGAGTCCTGTACTCCACCCTGTGCTCCGGCTCCGGAGCTCTGTGCTCCACCCTATACTTCAGCTCCGGTGTTCTGCGCTCCAACCTATGCTCTGGTTCCGGAGCTCTGTGCTCCACTCTATACTTTGGCTCTGGAGCTCTGCGCTCCATCCTATGCTCCAGCTCCGGCGCTGTGCGCTCCACTCTATACCTCAGCTCCGGAGCTCTGCGCTCCACCCTGTACTCCAGCTCCGGAGCTCTGCGCTCCATCCTATACTTCATCTCCGGAGCTTTGCACTCCGCTCTATGCTCCAGCTCTGGAGCTCTGTACTCCTGCGGCTCCGGAGCCCTGTGCTCCGGCTGTACCATCCTAATGTATGACTCTGGGGTCTTATGCAGGCCTCCCGACATACTATGTCTTGATGGAGTCTCCACCTCTCTAGTCCTGGCTCAAAGACTGCTCAGTGAAACGCCTAGTTTCTGGAGGCTTATTCAGACTCCTTTCCAATCTCTGTGAATTTGTAACTCTAGCTTCAGCTTCACTGATAACCCTTGGATCTAGCATAATGCCCTTTCTATGATTAAGCTGAGGCTCCAATGACCTGTATGACTCTGGGGCTTTATTCAGGTTGTCCTGTAACCTGGACCGTGGTATTATCCTTTCTTCAGCATAAAAACTTCTACTAAATTTCCGTTTCACTGGTTTATCTACTTCGTCTGTCAATTTCATTCTTAACTCTTTAATTTCGTTTACTAATGTTTGATACTCCGAAACGTCACGAGAATTTCTCTCAGTTGTCGTTACGCTACCCATTCTACGCGGCTCTGGCGGAATCTGATCTATCGTCAACAACGACGCTGTTCTATCTACTCTACCGTCCGCCATTTTGCCGGCTCTCGTCTGTTGGTGAATTACGTTCGTCTTTTGCGCCTTTTCAGGCGTAATTTCACCGTTTGTAGCTGCTGACAATGTTGCCCTTGTGTCAAAGGATGATGGAAGCGACATTCGGTCGCCTTTTTCAGGCCCGAATTGAATAATTCCACTTGACACGCTTGACAAGCGACCTACGCTACGTGGGGTGAGTGCAGTTTCTGGAAGAGCGTACGCCCAGCTGTCATTGTTGACATTTGTGGTCTTCGGCGTAGAATGCATTGCGTCGTAACTTAGGCCTATGATTTCTTAGGGCTTAACAAAAAAAATACTTTTCAGCTGTCACCAGTTGTAAAATACGATAAATGAACTTACTTTTAGATATAAATGATCCCTTTTATTCTCTTCAGATAAATACACAAGCAATGAATCATACAGATCAGATGAACTTGTCCTTTGGCTTTGAGTCCCAGGCTACAACTGTCCTGGATTCTAAGGTGTCCCTGGACTATATAGTCCAGAGACACGGCCTAGTCACCAAGGTGACCCAGTGCAGGACAATTGTTGTCCTGCACCAAAATCTCAAATAAATATCATACGTTAAAATCATTAAAATCTTACAAAATACAATACAATACAAAATTACAATATCTCATATATTTACACTATCCCCTCCTTAAATGATTGGAGTAAAACCTAGTGTTAGAAATTGATGACTATTACTATACAATTGGAGGGTGAGCACGCATACTTGAGTTTCAGACAAATTATGTATCACAATGAATAATAGCAATCTAAACTTAATATCTCTCTATACACTTAACATATTAATTCCGTTGCTTAAAAATATCTAGTACACATGAAAAATAATCCACTCTTAATAATATTCTTATACACTTTACATATTAATTCCGCTGCTTAAT
>CBDUCG010000258.1:0-1850 GCA_965365595.1 uncultured bacterium | reverse complement strand
GATTATGTCGACCGGATGAAAGAAGAGCAGAAAGAAATTTATTACCTATATGCTCCAAACAGGGAAACAATAGACAACGGGCCTCATCTGGAAGCGTTTAAGGCGCACGGGATTGAAGTCTTGTATCTATACGAGCCGGTAGATGAATTTGTAATGACTAGTCTCAGCAAATATGCCGATAAAGATATAGTATCAGCCGATAACTCGGATATCGAGCTTGATGAAGTGGGCGGAAAAAAGAAAAAGGCGCTTTCAAAAAAGAACTCAGAGTCTCTTTGTGAATGGATAAAGGAAACGCTTGGGGAAAGTGTAAACGATGTCAGTGTAAGTAAGCGTCTGGTAGACAGTCCCGCAATCGCGCTTAACGCGGATAAGGTGATGACCCCATCCATGCGCAGAATGATGAAAGCGATGAAGCAGGATGTGAACATGCAGAATTCTGTGAATCTCGAGATTAATACAAAGCACGAGCTGATTAAGAATCTATCTGCTCTAAAAGATAATGACGCCGATACTGCTAAACTGGTAGCAGAGCAAATTCTGGATAATGCGCTAATTTCAGCGGGTTACCTGGAAGACCCGAGGGATATGGTCAGCAGGGTATATCAATTACTTGAGAAAGTGTCGGGGAAATAACTGTTCTTTAGAAAAAACCATGATTAAGAAAAAATATTCAGACCATAGTGTGTTGGATTGTCCCTATGCCAAAGAAATGCGGGAGATAATAAGCTCGGAAGAGTACGACAAGGCGGGAGTTGCAATCGCTGTCGATTTGGAGCATATGGATGCTCACTATCACAACACATTTGATGAGGGGTATTTTGTTCTGGATGGGAATATGGAGTTTCAGTTTTATGACCCAAACACTGGAAAAACATGGATTGAAGATCTTGAGCCTAATGAGACTATAATTTTTTCAAAAGGCATTCATCATAAAATCCCCAAAGCCTCGGAACACAACACTATTTGTTGTTTCGATTCCACCATATCATCCTGATGACGAGAATCCATCCGACAAGATTTAAGAAAATCCCGTTCTACAGGTATTCTTAGGTAAAAGTTTTTGATATTAAGAGGTTACATATGAAATTTAAAGGCACTGACAATTATATATCTACAAGGGATTTGAATCTAGCGGTCAACGCTTCCATAACCCTTGAGCGCCCATTAATAATTAAAGGCGAGCCAGGCACAGGGAAAACTATGCTCGCGTTTGAAGTAGCGGAGGCGCTCGGAAAAGACATCATCACATGGCATGTGAAATCATCCACTACTGCACAGCAGGGACTTTATGAATACGACGCTGTATCAAGACTCCGTGACTCCCAGCTTGGTGATGAGAAAGTAAACGACATTGCTAACTACATTGAGAAAGGAAAATTGTGGGAAGCTTTTGAGTCCAAAAAACAGGTTGTTCTTCTAATTGATGAAATAGACAAAGCGGATATTGAGTTTCCAAATGACCTGCTGCTGGAGCTCGATAAGATGGAATTCTATTGTTATGAGCTTCAGAAGACTATAAAGGCCAAACACCGCCCGATTATTATTATCACTTCCAATAACGAAAAAGAATTGCCAGACGCCTTTTTAAGAAGATGTTTCTTTCACTACATAACATTTCCCGAGAGAGAAACTTTAAGGTCAATAGTAAAGGTTCACTATCCAAAGCTCGACAGTAAACTCATTAATAACGCAATGAATGTGTTTTATGATCTGAGAGAAGTTGACGGGTTAAAGAAAAAACCATCAACCAGCGAACTCATCGACTGGATCAAGCTTCTTATGGTCGGCAAGGTGACGGAATCGGAACTGGCAGATTTGGACCTATCGGAAAAACTACCGCCATATGC
>CBDUCG010000257.1:0-1878 GCA_965365595.1 uncultured bacterium | reverse complement strand
GAAGAAACAGTATTACCCCCTTTTGTCAAGCAAGATTTAAGTTAGAATTATGCTAAACATGAAGGGAGTCGAAGCTCCCCTCTATGTGAATCAAATGATTTAAGTGAATCCTGCCTATTATATCAGCACTGGTTATCGGCTGAATCAGAGTTACCGTCATTGTCATTATCTATACCGTCGTTGCATGTAGGGTCACCTGACGGCCCTTCAGGCGGTTCCGGAATGGCAATAGAATGTGTGAAGGTCCAGGGTCCGTTCGCAGATGAATTTTGGTCTGTCTTGCCACAAGAGCAACCGAATATGTTGCAGCCTGTAGTGTATGTGTTTCTCATCTGGAAAGATATTGTTGTTTTTAGCTTTATCGTTTCTCCAACATAATCCGGAGAGATTCTGTAGACAAATGCCTGAGACGGAGTGAATGTTTCATGAGAAAGGTCGGCAAGCCCGCGCAGTCCTAGATTGTTACATGAGCCTTTCTGTCCGCCGGGTTCTGCCGCAGCCGGCACGTATTCCCACGACGCGTCTGACTATGTTACGGTTTCGGATAGAGACTTATTGTTGATGGATACGTTAGCTTTTTCATAGGTTTCAGAAGTTCCCCAGCTTACCCCGCCTGAAACAGAAGCGTTCGCACCGTCCTGGTCCACCCCGACGGTTCCCGAAACGCTGGTATCAATAGATGTGGTTACGCTTACAGTCGAAGCCTGGTTTGTATCGGGTTTGTTGTCAAGAAGCGTTATCTTTGAATTATCCAAAGTTGTGGAACCGATAGCCAATGTGTTCACAGACGTTAAATTGGACAGATACCAATACTGCTGAGCGTTTGAGAATGCTGCGCTTCCTTCATTGTTTTTAAGGAATCCATTTGAGCTGGCCAAGGTGTAGTCCTCGTTAATAAAGAGAAACGAGAATATTCCGGTGGGAGTATCCGCTGTGACTATCCATGCTTTGCTGGTAAATTGGTAAGTGTTTACCTCGTTAGCCGATGCCGTGTCTACACCAATTGTTCCGTTGTTCAAAAATCCAGTATAAACATAATTGGTTTGTATATCGGCGGTTGTAATGTCTAATACACTACCAGTCTGTTCCGAACGGGTTACTGCTTGAAGTGTGTCATTAAATTTTTCTGTTAAGCCAAATTTGTTTATGGCGTTTTTAGCATTTGTGCCCTTGAGGAGGCCGTCATTAACTAATTCCTGAGCACGGGACTTCTGCTGTTTTATCCACTGCTTCATGTGTAGTGCATGAAACTTATATCTGATATCCTCGTCTTGGAGCCCAGTCCCCGGTTCGATTCCACCGGTAACGGATTCTGTTTCTTCAAGATTCCCGATTTTCGCTACGCTTGACCAGTTCACACCTCCGATTCTTTCTAGGGTGAGCACTTCGTAAAATTCGCCCGAATCCGCATCATCGAGACTCGATAAAATCGCGCCTTCGTCGAATTTTGACGGATGTCCAATGAGCTGGTGCAGTTCTTCTATATAAGCTTCCGTTACATCGTATATGATTATGATAAAACCGGCCTGATAAGCATCTTTGGCAAACTGTCTTTCCTCAGCCGTGAGCCCACTAAGATTTTGCCCGTCGATTATAACATTATTGAGGCCTTCATCCATTTCCTCACTCACATTTAAGGCCGCGTGTATATGGTCTGACGAGTCCTGCCTGTGTTCACCTAATAAAATTGCCTGGTCTTCTCCGCTGCCGTTGCTATCATTGCACCCTCCGATTGTACCCAATGATACGAATCCGAATAGTAATACAAATCCCAAACACTTTATCAAATAATATCATCTGTAATAACTTGTAATGGCTGGTTTCCAGGTTACTTAATAAGCGTATTTCTTCCAGCGTTTCCAGCGGCATGCTCTGTGC
>CBDUCG010000256.1:0-1882 GCA_965365595.1 uncultured bacterium | reverse complement strand
CAGCGAAATAGTATCCTTCAAAGAGCTTCTAATGGCAAACTCCATCCAGGTGGATGCATTAGCCCAATTGATGATCAGAAAGGGCTTTATTACAAAGGATGAATTTTTCGATATGCTAAAAGAAGTCCAGGCTGAGTATCAGAGCAAGACCGATGATTGAAAAGATCATATCCGGCGGTCAAACAGGAGCTGATAGAGCTGCCCTTGATGTTGCTATAAAATTGGGTATAACCCATGGTGGATGGATTCCCAAGGGAAGGATCACAGAGGAAGGACCCTTGCCTGAAAAATACCAAATGCAGGAGATGCCGACAGAGAGTTATGCCGATGGAACCTTGATCATTTGCCGTGGAAAACCAACCGGGGGTTCTGATTACACACGGGAGATGACACTAAAACACAAAAAACACCTGCTTCATGTAGATTTGAATTTGACCACCTCTTTTGATGCTGCATCCCTTGTCAACTCATGGATTAAACTGCACCGAATAAAAATTTTAAATGTAGCAGGACCGAGAGCAAGCAAAGACCCCAATATATATGTTGACGCTTTTAGAATCCTTGAATGGGCATTTAAGATTTACCGTATAGAGGATCTTAGTCCTTCTCAAAAGGCTGAGCTTGATAAAATTAAAGAGTCTGCACCCCTTCCCAAAACAGTTGATGAAGCGGTTAAAAGACTTATTTCCGATATGCCCTTAAAAGACAGAACCATCGTTGCTGTTGTTTCTTTGCCAAAAAAGAAAAAGTTCAGGAAGATGAGGCCTCTTCAATAATCATAGGGGAGCTGTGGAAAAGACTTCGGAAAACGCACAAGCTGAGGATTGTTGAATAGGGAGAACCCTAATATATTTGAAATTATGTGGTTTTGCATATCATCTCAGTAGATTTGGACTTTTGCATTCAATAGAAAAGCTGCAGTTATGTCAGATATTCCTATAAAAGACATTCTTTTTATTCGCAAGTACCCAAGATCTCTTGAGAAAAATTCGCATTTTAAAAAGCAGTTGCAGTCTATTATAAGCAGCAGAGGTGCGACCACTCACTATGCAGGACATGACATTACTTTCTTGTTTCTTGGTTATGGAAAGAAACAAAGGATACCGCATCCAACTATAATTGAAAAACTGAATTCAGGAAAGATAACAGATATTGTGGATATTGGTGGAGGAGGAGCTTTAGACCCAACATTAAAAAGAGGCGATCTCATATTAAGTGCAGAAGATATTTCTTTAGATACCCTACAACCATTAAAAGTGAGAAGACGAAAAGAAATACAGAACATTGTTCAAACACTTGCAAACAAGAAACAGAGGCGCTTTTTTGAAAGAAAAATATTAACGAGTGCTAAAATAATTGCTTCTAAAGAAGAGCGAATCGCTTTGTACAACCAGACAAAATGCTCAATAGTACAAATGGAGCATTGTTGGTTTCTACAAGCACTCCAAAATGTCATGGAACCTCAATCGTTTAGTAACTTGTATATTACTCATATAGAAGTTGTTACAGATGTTGTGCAACAAAGAGGTTCATTTCTAAATAGTTTTTTAGAATTATTTCATGGCATTAATTATTGTATTTTACTTAATCAACATTATATAGGCAAAGTCAAAAGTGATTTCTTAAAACTTTGGTTGAAAAGTGAGGAAAACTGAGCGGGTATCAACGATGCCGATAACAGGATAAGTTTCTGCATTGGGATCAAGCATCGTCAGTCATAATTAAAGAACTGTAGAAAAGATTACGGGAAACACACAAATTAAGAATTGTTGAATAACGACTATGACCAAGAATCTGAGAGCGCTTTCTGTTCTGATTGTTTCGCTGCTAATCCTGCCGGCTCAATCTATCGCCGGAGAATTAAGGGTCGTTCGCGTCACTG
>CBDUCG010000255.1:0-1903 GCA_965365595.1 uncultured bacterium | reverse complement strand
GCTATAAAGGAAACGCTATCTGAGGTTGCGCTTGAGTTTAGGCGGGCTGAACATTGTATCGTCAACTTCATCATTTAACTCTACGGTTTTTATCTTTAGAGTTTCAGTAGAGGGGTTTCCGTCAACTATGAATTCGTAGGAAAAAGGAATTGTTATTTCACCTATCTCTATGTATTCGTCAATCATGATAGTGGTTTCGACTACCTGATTTTGAATTTCAGTTTTTCCTTTAATCATAAAGGGTAAATAAGTTTTTGAGTCGAGATAATATTTATCAGTATTTCCGGCACTGGATGTGACCTCAAGAACGTAAGCGCCGCGGTCTTCAACATCTTCAGTTCCCAAATATTTGATTTTGTGCCCTTTCTTTTTGTGATTCACGAGAAGCCCTTCAAAATCGCAGGTGTCTACCATTTCTTTGGCTCTTTTCCCTTCCAGCATTTGAGGACCTGCTCTGGTTCCCGGGTTCATCTGCCAGGCGATCTTGCCGTCATAGGCCTCCATAAAATAGAGGCCCCCCGCCTGGTAATCGATTCTGCAAATATTGGGGCGTTTATAAATACCGGCTGTTTTGAAGGTTGCTTCCTTCGTGTACATGCTTCCCGTGAACTTGAGTGTTTCAACCGCTTTCCACGCCTCATCTCCGCCTATGGCTTTGTAGTGGTTCTCAAGTATTTCGTTTAGAGAAATGTTTGGAGACACCTCATGTTGAGCTGAATTCTCTTTATACCCGCTGGTCTCGGTAAAGGCATTTGTGAATGAAATGCCGAGCATCAGAAGCAGTGCCGGCGCTAAAAGGTTTAAAGACTTTTGCATTAAATAATCTCCGATAAACAATTTGACCTAGATTAATAGGTTAATTCGTAAGAAGGAAATTACAATATATATATCTCAGGCTAAAATTAATCTGAACAAAGCTGCAGATGTGTTTGCTCACCGGCTGTTTAAGAACTGATCCCCGATTTCCCTGCTAGTGTCGGAATTGTTTTATTTCTTGTTCAGTTGCTCCACATTTATCATTTTATCTTTAGGAAATTCAAATATCTGGGGATCAACTTTAGTATTAAAAATAAACTTTTTGATGTTAAGTCTTTCCTCTCCGGGAGCCTCTTGAATTTCGATAATCAATTTATACGGGACCACATAACCGTTTGTGTTTCTGTATTCGCTAAAATTTGTAGTGGTCCTGATTTCGTTACCGTCCATTTTATATATGCCTACGGATTTATCTATCAAAAAAGTTTCGGCGTTTATGTAATAGGTTTCAACATTTTTTGATGGATATTTGATATTGATTTTATAGTAGTTCCTGTCGTCCGATTTTTCTTTTCCCAGCAGATTCACCTCATATCCCTTTTTCTTGTAATTAATAAGGGAGTTCTCTATGCCGCAGGTGTCTCTCATGTAGTTAGATCTGCCCGCGGTCATTGGGGCGGGCTCGGGATTGCCAGAAAGAGGGTTTATCTGCCAGGCTAGGGCGCCGTTGAAAATCTGTGCCATCATCATATCTTTTATTCTGAATTCTACCCTGCACTTGTTGGGCCGTTCATGGTATGCGGTAATGGGCATAGCTGTTCCCTTTGAATTCATCATGCCCTTCATAACCATCGTGTTGAGCTTTTGCCATTTCTCAAGCCCTCCGATGGCTTTGTAGTATTTTGCGAGGACCTGGTCCAGTTCCTGAGTTTTAGTGTCCGCTTTTTTAACTTCTGTGTCCTCTGTATCGGAGGTTTCCGATAATGCAGAAACAGGTATTAATATTGCGGCAATCATCATTAGCATTAATGATCTTTTTTTCATTAAACATTACTCCTTGGTATTTTTAATCGACTAATAGGGTATAGGGGAAAAATCGAAAATTCAAAAAAATCTTTCAAGCTGAAGCACAATCTTAATCTTCTGC
>CBDUCG010000254.1:0-1915 GCA_965365595.1 uncultured bacterium | reverse complement strand
ATTTGAAACAATATTCACAATTGCAAAAAGAGAGGGATTTACAACTGCGATGATTGCAGGGAAAGACAAATTAAACTATATAGCCGCTCCCGGGAGCATAGATAATCTGGCGATATTTGAATACAGCAGCTATAGTGTTAAGGAAATTAGCGAAAGCTTCATTGAATACATAAAGAGCAACAAACCCAATATAACCCTCATTCATTTCCCCGAGCCCGACATCCCCGGGCATAAATACGGGTGGATGTCAAAGGAATATATAGTTGCCGTAAAAAGGGTGGATAATGAAATCGGCAAAATAGTTTCAACTTTGAAACAACAAGATATGTATGAAGAAATATTTTTAGTCATAACATCGGACCACGGAGGCAAAGGAGACACTCACAAGGGGGACAATCCTCTTGTGACAACTATTCCATGGCTTGCGGTAGGAAAAGATATAAAAGAAAATTACACCATAAAAGAACAAGTTCATATCTATGATACTGCCCCCACTGTACTTAAAGCGCTTGGACTTCCGGAATTTAAGAATATAGACGGACAGGCAGTATATGAAATATTCGTGCAACAGTGATATAAGTTAGCTTCTATACAATCCTCTATAAATTTGTTATTTTTTATAGCAAGTTATGAAAATCGCAACCAGAGAAATCGTAAGAGAAATAGACAGGCTCACTATTGAAAAATACGGGGTTCCAGGACTTGCACTGATGGAGAACGCGGGACGTGCCATAGCCGATGTGCTATTGGACAATTTTTCTTACGCAGTAAAAGTAGCCGTATTTTCCGGAGGAGGAAACAACGGCGGCGATGGGTTTGTAATTGCCAGACATCTAATATCTCGGGGGCTGGATGTCAATACCTACATCGTATCAAACCCTAAAAAGTACAAGGGTGACGCACTTATAAACTACAAAGCGCTTAAAAATACTGGCGGAAATATAATTGAGCTGAAAAACAATCTTAGAAAATTCAAACAGGCAGATGTAATTGTGGACGCGTTATTCGGCACAGGATTGGATCGCGAAGTTACAGGGTTTTATAAAAAAGTAATAGACTTTATAAATACCCAGAGTGTGCCTACAATCGCTGTGGATATCCCCTCAGGGCTTGACTCCAATAGCGGCCAGCCTTTGGGAACAGCGGTTCTTGCGGATATCACAGTTACTTTTGTGCTTCCAAAGTTAGGAATTTCGGTTTACCCCGGAGTGGAATATGCAGGGGAAATATATGTTGCGGATATTACAACGCCCAAATTTCTGGAAGACAATATTCCATACGAACTATTAGGCACAGAATCAGTCAAATATATTCTGGAGCCAAGATACGAAGACACTCACAAAGGTAACTACGGTCATCTGTTTGTTGTTGCCGGCTCACCCGGGAAATCAGGTGCCGCCGCTTTAGCGGCTCTTGGAGCACAAAGGTCAGGAACGGGGCTTGTAACTGTAGGAATACCACAAAGCCTTAATCCGATAATGGAGCAAAAAACTACAGAAGCCATGACACAACCTCTGCCAGAAACAGCTCTTGAAACCCTGGGCACGGATTCCATCGATAGAGTATTGGAAATAATTAAAAACAAGAAAACAGCTGTCGCAATAGGACCCGGAATTTCAACTACAAACGAAACACGAGAATTTTTATATGAAATTATCAGAAGTACTGATCTGCCGATGGTCATAGATGCAGATGCTCTTACACTTGTCGCTGATAACCCTAAAATATTAAATGAAACAAAAGCGCCTATTGTGCTTACCCCTCACCCTGGGGAAATGTCCAGACTCGCGGCTATTTCTACGGATGAAGTACAGGCCGATAGAATTGGCATTGCAATGGAGTTTGCGAAAAAATATGGGATATATTTGGTATTGAAAGGTGCACGCTCCGTTATTGCTAGTCCAAAGGGGAAAGT
>CBDUCG010000253.1:0-1921 GCA_965365595.1 uncultured bacterium | reverse complement strand
AATAGAAACTATTTTCGGGTGGAACGAAAGTTGAGATGTGTAATGGACACATTGACATATTGGGGATCACCAATTAGTTAAAACGGCCAATAATTTGCAATCCTTTAAAATAGATAACATATCATAGAGTTTATAATCCTCACAATTAATCGGGCCAGATATATAAAAGCTTGTTAGGCACTTTTTAGGAATTCAATTGCTTTTTCTTTCTCTTCAACAGAAAACCCTTTCATCTCTATATTCTTAAATATTTTATCTTCAATATCGACAATCTTATGAATCCATTTTTTATGTGTTACAATTGCAATCTTGCTGAAATGTGAAATTCCAAAATCAAATAAAAATTTGAATTTCTCAACTACCGCATCAAACTCAACCCCACCAATGCTTGTAATTTCTTGATATAGAATCAGCTTTTCGCCTTTTTTAATCTTTTCTTTAAATTTTGCAAAAATAGAAGTGATTTCTTCCTCAGTGACTTTTCCTTCAATACGATATGCAACTGCTTTATCAAATCCGATATCTACCATTTCTATCATTTTAATCTCCTTTATATTTATAACGTAAGACAGTCATTAATTATAATAATGGCCTATTCTACATTTCTTGCCACAATCTACAGTTTTGAAACTCAAAATCTGATTAAATATATCCGCTGTACATCTTAAATATCAAATAAAAAACCCCGCCCGATGGAAGGGTTAATGTATCCAATGGAAAATTGGGGATATTAAGAATCAATCACAACTTACAATGGAGCAGACATCTGGATTCGTGAAATAAAAAGGTAGAACCATTATTGACCCTACCCTCTATCTTGAGTCCTCGCAGTCATTGTATCCATCGCTATCAGTCTGGTTTCTTAATTAAAAAGGTGATATGTTATAAACATTGGTTGTAATTACCAATTACTAGAATAGAAGACATTATGCTTTCAAGCAACTCAACATGGAAAAGGTAAAACTAGGCAGGACAAGTATTAAAGTCTCGAAGCTCGGTTTTGGGACGGGAACCGCGCATCCATCCGGTTGCTGCTCTCAGGCTTTGATGGATAAGAAGGAGATGGCCGAACTTCTCCTTTACGCTTTTGAACATGGTGTAAATTTTTGGGATACGGCATTTCAATACGGAACTCATCGACATATCAGAGAGGCCCTTCGTCATGTAAGACGTCAGGATGTTGTGATAGCTACTAAACTAGTAAGCTCCCATGAGAAGGAGACGGAAAAGATGTTTAGCACTTCCCTCAAGGAACTCGGAGTTGAATATGTAGATGTTTGCTTGATGCACGGGCTCAGGACCAAGCGCGAGTTGTCCTACAAACAAGGAGCTCTCAATGAGCTGCTTAAATACAAAAAAGCGGGGAAAGTGAGAGCAGTGGGGCTCTCGTCCCATGGTTTGAGCGCCCTAAAAGCAGCCGCGGAGGTCCCGGAGATTGATTTGGTTTGGGCACGGATAAATTTTGCTGGGCTTTGTATGGATTCAGACAGAATGGGGCTCTATGATCAACTTGCCTCTGTTTCCTGTCTGAAGAAGCTTGCAAAAGTGATTCTACCCAAGAATCTGACTGCTGCTCTCCGCCCGAAAATCGACACCGATTCTCTTTCAGAGACAAACCGTAGGGAAGTAGAAGAGACGCTCAAAGTTATCCATTCCAAGACAAAAGGTGTTGTGGGTATGAAAGTGTTGGCCGAAGGTCATCTTCAAGAAAAGACAGATGAATCCATAAGGTATGTGAGAAATCTTCCCTTCATTGATTCGTTTTTGATTGGCATGACTAGTAGGGATGAGATAACCAAAAACTGTAGAAGCCTCGATTCCGGGTGAGATTTTTGGAAAACCACTTTCGGAGAGGCAAACTGTAGATTTCTTGCCACAATCTTAACTTATTCAGCCGAGATTACGAGTTAAGATGTGTAGT
>CBDUCG010000252.1:0-1923 GCA_965365595.1 uncultured bacterium | reverse complement strand
CCAAGTTTTTAAAAGACCATTATCTGATTCTCGGAATTATTTTAGGAGTGATAGTGGGGGGCTTGGTCGGGTCATTTCTTCCGGAATTGGGAATAAAGCTTGGTTTTCTTGGCACACTCTTTATTAATGCTTTGAAGATGATTGTGATTCCTCTGATAGTTGTTTCAATCACTCTTAGTATTATGAAGGTCGGCAACCTTGGCTCTCTTGGAATAAAGACGCTCATTTATTACTTGATTACAACTGGAATAGCTGTATTTATAGGAATAGTAGTTGTAAACATTATCCATCCTGGCGACGGAGGAATGGCGCTTACCGGCGAGATGCCCGATATTGTTACCTCCAAGCAGGGCATGAGCCTGGTCGACGTTCTTTTGCTAAAATTCATATCTCCCAATTTGTTCAATGCCGCTGAGGAGTTTCAAATTCTTCCTCTTATAGTTGCTTCGATATTGTTCGGTGCGGCGTTTGCAGCCCTTGGAAAGGAGAGCGAAGTTATATTAGAAGTATTCACTATTCTGGATAAGGCAATAATGAAGATTGTACACTGGATTATGATTTTTACTCCTATCGGTATATTCAGTCTGATTGCGGAGCGGATAGGTATTGCCGGTGGCGGCGGGGCTGTGATGGAGCTTGCCATGGAGCTTGGAAAATATGTGTTGAGTGTTGTTGCTGGGCTTTTTATTCATGGTTTCATCATACTTCCTATCATCTTGATATTATTTGCTAAAAGAAACCCGCTGGAATACGTTCAAAACCTGGGTAAAGCATTACTTACCGCTTTTTCCACAGCTTCTTCATCTGCAACTCTACCGCTCACTATGGAAGGAGTCATAGATGAGGCCAAGGTAACGCCAAAAGTCGGAAGGTTTGTGTTGCCGCTGGGCGCGACTATCAATATGGATGGCACTGCTTTATACGAAGCTGTTGCTGTAATATTTATTGCCCAAAGTTACGGAATTGATCTAAGTGTGGCTCAGATGGTTATTGTATTTTTTACAGCCACTCTGGCTGCTATTGGAGCAGCCGGTATACCCGAAGCCGGACTCGTTACAATGGTGCTCGTGCTTCAAGCTGTAGGCCTACCGATGGAAGGTATAGGACTGATACTGGCAATAGATTGGCTGCTGGATCGTTTCAGGACTACAATTAATGTCTGGGGGGATTGTATAGGAGCCACGGTGATTGACAGGTTTGAAGGCGGTAATAACCAGTCTAACAGCGAATAATTTATAGCACCTCGGCTTCAAAAGTATTGCAAGCCGAAGGATTATACTCCAACTTAAGGTTGCTAAAAATATTTTCCAGCTCAGCAATAAAAGCTGTCAAACGTCTATATGCATTCCATACATAACTTGAATCACCCGCTTAAAGTGATTATTTGACATAATTACATACATATACCTTGATTTAGTAAAAAGTCGCTAAATAGGCCAGTTTACATTATAATTTACCACTGAATATTCTATGCTTGGTTACTTTTTTTTAGTAGACCAGTACTTGCACCTAGAAACAATTGGTTGAACATTTAAAAATGTACTATAATAAAGAATAGTTGCACAGCTCAATTACTCTTAGTCTATCAGCTCTGAACATTGTGCGAGCTCCTATAGCTCCAGTTGAAGCACTTATAGCACTCAGTATAGTTTTTCTTGCCAGTGAAATTGCTAAAGAGCCTAGAGATACTTTAACATATAGATACCCTGCTCTTGTATCAGTAGCATTCGGCCTTCTTCATGGACTCGGATTTGCCTCCGTGTTAAGAGAAATTGGGCTTCCGCAAACTGAACTTGTTACTGGTCTTCTATTCTTCAATGTTGGAGTTGAGATTGGGCAACTAGCATTTATTGCAGCGATAATTTTGATCTACAAGCTCTATATCTTAGCGACTAAGGGTAAACAATACAGTCTATTGACACT
>CBDUCG010000251.1:0-1923 GCA_965365595.1 uncultured bacterium | reverse complement strand
AGAGGTTAATTTGAGAAGCAATATACGAATACTAGGTGATATTGCGGATATTCAAATATTTTTTCTCTTCTAGTCAGATTTATACTATATATAATATTAAAAAGTGTATATTTGTTTAATATTAAACAAAAAATATTAAACAAAATGAAAAAATTACCTCCAATGTTCAAATCAGTCTTTGTTTTGTTATTGAGTTTGTCATTAACTAATTGTAGTGATGACAGCCCCGTAATAGACAATTCCCAAGAACCTCAACCCAATGGGTTATCTAAAGTATACACTTTAAACTCCGTTGCAAACCCCTCTATCTCGGGAACGGCGACAGTTTTAGAATTAGATGACAATTCAATACGAGTAGATCTAGACTTACAAAACACACCTTCCGGCGGAAGCCATCCAGCCCACATTCATGTTAACACCGCCGCTGAAAGTGGAGGTATAGCTATTAGTTTAGAACCTGTTGATGGTAGTACCGGAAAAAGTACTACAGTTTTTACGGCACTAGATGATGGAACCCCTATTTCATATAACGGTCTTCTCGATTTTGATGGATACATAAATGTACACCTGAGCGCTTCTGAATTGAGTACGCTTGTAGCTCAAGGAGATATTGGCCAAAACGAACTAACAGGCACCAGTAAAGCTTATAATTTAAGTTCTGTAGCTGTAGCTGAAATTGACGGTACCGCAACTTTTTATGAGCGTGTTAATGGTGAAGCCTTGGCTGTTCTTGCATTGCAAAATACACCTGCAGGCGGTGAACATCCAGCTCACATTCATCTAAATACTGCTGCTGAAGGCGGAGGCATCGCTTTCACTTTTAATCCTGTAAATGGTGATACAGGAATGAGTAAAACAAATGTGGCGCAATTAGATGACAATAACGCATTTGGATATAGTGATGTTTTAGGTTATAACGGTTACATCAATGTACACCTTAGCGCTGCCGAATTGGGAACTATTGTTGCTCAAGGTGATATCGGACAAAACGAACTTACTGGAAACAGTAAAACTTATACCCTAAATACTGCTGATGTTGCAGGTATCAGTGGTAATGCAACCTTTAAAGAACGCGTTAACGGGACAACTTTAATAACCCTAGCTTTAGATGGAACTCCAGATGGAGGCTCTCACCCTGCACACATCCATGAAAATAATGCTGCTACCGGAGGAGGAATAATTGCAACTTTAAACTCTGTAGACGGAACTACCGGCATAAGCAAAACACAAATTTCCGCATTAAACGATGGCACACAAGTTAGTTATACGGATCTTCTTAGCATTAATGGATATATAAACGTACACTTAAGCGATTCAGACTTAGCAACCATTGTAGCGCAAGGTAACATAGGGGCGAATGATGGAAGCGCGGCACAGTCAACAAATTATAATGTTACAAACAGTGGCTCTACGGCTTACATCTTTAATGACAGTGGATTTAATAACGCAAGTAATCCAGCGCTAACCTTAGAACGTGGAAAAACTTACACATTTACAGTGAATGCTACCGGACACCCGTTTTATATCAAATCTGTTCAGGGAACAGGAACTGCAAATGCCTATAATACAGGAGTTACCAATAATGGAACAGATTCAGGAACAATAACCTTTACAGTGCCTGCTGGGGCACCCGCCACACTGTATTACAACTGTGAATTTCATACTCCGCAGACTGGCGTCATAACCATTATTGATTAAGGAAAATCTTGAATGTTATTTTTTTAAATATCACTATTCTGATTATACGTGACTATTTATGATATTATAAGCAATGCTACATTAATAGTCAAGAAATTAAATAAATAAAACGATTCCCGCATTAGGAATACCATTGTATCCAATGCGGGAATCGTTTTTTTATAAATTAAGTTTTGATTGTCGGTTTTCAATCATAATCCTGTAATTCCAGCAATTACTAGCCTA
>CBDUCG010000250.1:0-1930 GCA_965365595.1 uncultured bacterium | reverse complement strand
TTCAGAACGTCGTGAGACAGTTCGGTCCCTATCTGTAGCGGGCGTAGGAGAATTGAGGGGGTCTGCTCATAGTACGAGAGGACCTGAGTGGACAAGCCTCTAGTGTACCAGTTGTCGCGCCAGCGGCAGCGCTGGGTAGTTATGCTTGGAAGGGATAACCGCTGAAGGCATCTAAGCGGGAAGCCCACCCCAAGACAAGTTCTCCCAAATCAAAAGATTTCTTAAGGCCCCTAGAAGACGACTAGGTTGATAGGCTCAAGGTGTAAGCACAGCGATGTGTTGAGCTGATGAGTACTAACTGGCCGTGCGGCTTAACTGCGGGGTTTGAAAATTCCCGTACTAAATGCTAGAAATTTCAATAATCACGTTTCATCTCAGCACAATATGTAATTGTCGAAGATCATTTTAATCTTCCCTTTTTTATTTCCCGAAAATAAATTCTAATCTTATATAATATGGTGTAATCTATTTTGAAGGGGAGGTATATTATGTCTGTATTTATGATTACGTATGAGTTGCATCACGATAGGGACTATCAAAAAATTCAGGATGGAATTAGATCGCTTGGTGGATGCATACACTGTCTTCGCTCGGTGTGGCTTGTCAAGACGAGTTTTTCTCTCCCAGAAATTCACGAGATCCTCAAAGACTGTGTAGACGCAGACGATTCAATTTTAATTATGAAAACTACAAACGAGTGGGACAGCATTAATTTACCAATAAAATGTAAATCCTGGCTCAAACATCATAAGTGATTAATCTTTCTTTAATATCTTAAATTTACTGCAACAGATAAGCTTTTATTGACTCAATTACCATGCTATTCTCTATTGTGTAATGGTTATTGGAATCCCTACAGAGAGAAAGGTTCAGGAATATAGAGTTGCGCTTACGCCCCAGGCTGTTGGTGTTCTTGTTCAGCATGGCCACAAGGTGTTTGTAGAAAAAGGCGCTGGACTTGGAACCAATATTACGGATTCCGATTATAAAAAAGCAGGCGCTCAGATTGCCCGCAATGAAAAAGAGCTCTTCTCCAAATGTAAACTAATAGTAAAAGTCAAAGAGCCGATTCCAGAAGAATATCCCTTGATCACCGAAAATCACATTATTTTCGGGTACTTACACATAGCAGCAAACAAAAAAATAGTACAGGCTCTAAAGAAAAGTAATTGCCGAGCCATAGCATTTGAGACGGTTGAGCTTTATGACGGATCTCTCCCGCTGCTCATGCCGATGAGCAGAATTGCAGGCAGGCTATCTGTTCAAGTCGGTGTTCACTTCCTGCAAAAATCCAAAGGTGGGAAAGGAGTGCTTCTAAGCGGGGCTGCCGGAGTGAGAAACGGCAGGGTTACTGTCATCGGTGGAGGCGTCGTAGGTAACAACGCCGTATTGTCTGCTCTCGGACTTGGCGCTGATGTCACCGTTATAGATATCAAACAGGAAGTGCTCGAATATTACTACGACAAATTTGATGGAAAAGTAAAAACTCTGCCCTCGTATCCAGAAATAATTGAGAAAGAATTAAAACAGTCTGACCTAGTTGTAGGGGCAGTTCTTGTTAAAGGGGCCAAAGCACCAAAGGTAATTACGAAAAAAATGATAGCCAATATGGAGCCGGGCAGCTTGTTTGTAGATGTGGCTATAGATCAGGGCGGTTGCTCTGAGACAAGCCGACCAACTAATCATGATAAACCGGTCTACACTAGTAACGGGGTATTGCACTACTGTGTAACAAACATGCCGTCCTTGGTTTCACAAACGTCAACATACTCATTGTCAAACGCAATCCTTCCTTATGTTTTAAAAATTGCGGACGGTGAGATTGAAAATAACCCACCTTTATTAAAGGGAATAAACATAGATAAGGGAGATGTGCTAATAAATCTCACTTAGTAGAAATCTCATGCAATGTTTTTGCTACTTTTAATTA
>CBDUCG010000249.1:0-1944 GCA_965365595.1 uncultured bacterium | reverse complement strand
AATAGATATGTATTCACTCATCTACCCTCCATCATACTCTTAATATGAGTTAGTAATTTATCACTTTGATTAATAATTGAAAATTATTGTATGATTGTTAATAGATTATTAATCCGTATTTGACTCAAGCTTGGCTTTTGTACGTCTTTTTCTTCTCTTCTTTTGCTTTTGAATCTTTGCAATTTTAAGCTGCTCTTTAGTAGGCTTGTCGGACTGGAATTCCTCAAGTTTTAACAGCAGAGCACGGCGAGCTAAAAAACGGTTTACGCCTTGTGAGCGGTCTTCCTGGTTTTTCACCTTTATTCCAGTAGGAAGGTGTTTTATCTGAACGCATGTTGCAACTTTATTTACATTTTGTCCACCCGGTCCTCCTGAGCGGATAAATTTTTCATCCAGGTCGGATTCTTTAACCCCGAGCTCACTCATCTTTTTTATGAGAGCATCTTCTTTTTCAAGGCTAACTCCAAACTTGCTCATTCCTGTTTCAATACCTCAAATTTTTGGACTACCATTTTCAATAGATCGTGTCTTGAGATAATCCCAACAGGAACTGCGTCCCTAACAACGGGCAGTCTGTGGACTCGCGACTCGAGCAATCTTCTTACCGCTTCTGCAACAGTATCATCTTCTTTTATTGTAACAACGGGCTTTGTCATAATTTCCCTTACCTCTATGCTCCGGGCGGCTTCATAAGCCTTCTCTACATTTTCTTTTGACATCCACTCTCCAAACAGCTGTGGTGAATAAATTCTAGAAAAGGGAATAGCGTGTTCTTTTGCTGAAAAATCAGATTCTGTAACCATTCCGACGATCTTTCCCTCATCATCAACAACCGGCAACCCGCCTACTCTATTGTTTAACATCTTGTGCGCTACTTCCTCAAGGCTCCTATCCTGAGATACAGTTATAACCGGCTCCGTCATAATTTCACTAACTTTCATTTATACTCCTCCGATTGGATTCCTCTTTTGGTTATCTTTATATTATTCGACTTTAAGAATTTTCACATGAAATTATAGATTCTACAGGGGTTTTTGCAATGTTTTGATGTCCGGTATTATTGCAAGGAGCTTAAAAACATTTATAATATGCGCCATGGATCCAAATGAAATTAAAGCCATGATAGAGAACGGGATGTCCAACGTTATAGTAAATGTTGACGGAGATGGGACTCATTTTGAAGCGCTTATAGTTTCAACTGAATTTGAAGGCAAATCCCTTATTGAGCGACACAAGCTGGTATATGGCGTTTTGGGAGATGCGATGAAGGAAAGAATTCATGCTCTATCACTTAAAACTTTCACCCCTGAGCAATGGGAACAAAGCAAATAGTTTATCGGGAGATAAGTAATGTCAGATATAAAAGAAAAAATCGATAATCAGATAAAAAATAACAAAGTTATCCTTTACATGAAAGGCAACAGAGAAATGCCGCAATGTGGGTTTTCCGCTAGGGTGGTACAGATACTTGATTCGTGTGATGTTATGTATGAAACGGTAGATGTCCTAATGGACCCTGAAATCAGGCAGGGGATTAAGGATTATTCAAACTGGCCTACCATACCCCAGCTATATGTTAATGGTGAATTCATCGGGGGATGTGATATTTGTGTTGAGCTTTTCCAAAGCGGAGAGCTTAAAACAATCCTTAATCCAGCCTAAGTTGAACTGACACTAAGACTTATCCCACTCAGAGTAGTAATCAGAAAGCTTGTCCCTTAAGAATAGCCTTGCCCTGAGGACTCTGGATTTAACAGCAGGAAGAGTTAAATTGAGTATTTTTGCAATCTCCCTACTTGTCATGCCTTCGATATCTTTCATGTGAAACACAATTTTGTAATCATTCGGCAGCTCTTCAATTGCTTTTTCTATAAGCTGGGAACCTTCCGCACTTAGAAGTTTGTAGTCCGGAATATCACTCCAGTCCTTGTCCTGCACTCCTTC
>CBDUCG010000248.1:0-1984 GCA_965365595.1 uncultured bacterium | reverse complement strand
CTGAAACAGGTAAATCAGTTACTGTAATTAAATTAGACTTTGTTGTTAAAAACAAGAACGCCAAACGGCTCTTCAAATGTAGTGGAAGGCACATTGATTACATTTTGACAGGGGGCTGTGTTGCCCTGGTCTTCGGAGCTGACTATAAGCGTTTCGCAATCTCCATTATCAATATTTACAACAGCGACGCTTTGCCCGGTGTTGTTTGCAATATATGCCTTCGAGCTTCCAAAGAAATCCATTGAGATAGGGTTAGAACCAGGAGGCACAACAATTGTTCCCAGTTGCTGGGGTGGATTCTGATTTATATTGAATATCTGAATATTATTTGAGAAACCGTTAATAACATAAGCCCGGTTGTCTCTTATAACTATATCCGCCGGCACGCTCCCGAGCTGAGCAAGGTTTCGTTCTATAACTGTGCCTAGAACAATACTTCCGTTGTCGGATACTAACACGTTGAATAAATCATCCGTGCTTCCTGTGAATGTCGGATCAAAACTGCCGTCAGGCTGACCGAATGTAGTCTTTGTTTCCAGAGTGCTGAGGTTAGTAACTTCGACTGTGCTACCTGGAGGCACTGCACCAGCGGTCCCGCCTACTTTAATTGTTTGGCTTTGTCCTGCTCTCTCTGCAACAACAAGAATGTCTCCTGTGGGCACAAATCCTCCGCCACTACTTCCTCCACTGTCACATCCAATAAAAATTAATTCCATTATACAACATAAAAAAACTGTCAGTGAAATTCTCATTCCTATATCCTCCTAAATGTTATTGGTATTTGTTCTCTATTTGTCAAAATTAACTCCGGCTGTTACAAAATAAGTTCTTCCCGGAAGCGGAAAATCCAATGCGTCTCTCACATCCAGGTTGTTAAAAAGGTTTTTAACCTCGAACGTTGCGAATATGCTTTTGTATTCCCCTTTAATTCCTATATTGTGAGTGGTTCTAGCATCGGTAGTACGTGCGTTTGGGAAAGTATTTAATGGAATTTTGTCCACATAATGAGTCTCCCAGTAAACTGATGCGATGTCTTTACCGAGTACGGCACGTAAGTCGGCCTTGTTGCGCGGTCGTCCGGGGAGCTGTGCCCCTGTTTCTTCAACCTCTCCGTCCAGAAATGTATAAGCCCCATATAGCTCAAGGTACTCAAAGGGTCTAAGTATCAGACTTGTCTCAACCCCCTGCTCGTCTACGTTTCCAATATTCTGAGGCTCTATTCTTTGAGCGCTTACGAATACAAACGCAATAAGATCGTCTATGTGGCTTCTGAAATAAGTTACTTCAAGAGCGGCTTTCGGATGAGAGAGCAGAACGCCGATATCAAAGTCATAAGCGGTTTCAGGTTTTAGATCAGGATTACCGCCGATAAATCCTTCCTCAGGAAAGAACAGCTCTCCGAAACTTGGCGCCCTATATGACCTCCCCGCATTAGCTTTAAACGAAAGATAATCCTTTGGCGAAACTATAATCCCAAGTTTTGGTGAGAAACCTACATCTGTTGTTGTGTCGTCCTGATGAGTTGTCCATATGTCGAGCCGCATGACAGGATTTACCAGGATCAACTCGTCGTAAAATGTAATTTCATCGCCTGCAAAAGCGCTGTAAGTAAACCGTTTGGGGTTGTTGTAATCATCATTTTCCAGAAATTCGGCACGCCCTTCAGTTGAAAATGTAAAAATCTGATTATATGGGGCAAACCATGTAAGCTGGGGATTTACACCGAATGAATAAGTTTCGCTCAAGGTATTTATAGGAATGCCGATAGTAGGCATCGGATTTCTGAATTTCAAATAGTCGTATCTGTTGTAGAGCAATATGTTTAAATCTAGATCGGGACTTGCAAACTGTTCTTTTGATATGTTTACGCTTGTCAGGTTTCTAGCATCTTTCTGCCTGGCGTCCGGCTGCTGGAATTCCCCAAGACCCGGCACTCCTCTATCATCATAGAAGAACTCGTTCATGACGACGTCACCGTATTCTG
>CBDUCG010000247.1:0-2015 GCA_965365595.1 uncultured bacterium | reverse complement strand
TCTGACGGATCCTGCAAAGTAAAAGACCCAACAGCATTTCCACCTAATTCGAAATCAATTCTGAGGCATCTGCAGGATTAGCCGACTTAATGATTGCCAGTGGAAACATTTGTATATGTGCTTGAGTCTCGGTAATTGAAAACAAAGGTAAAACAAAGAAAGCTGTCAGTATAATTAAAAAAGAGTGGTTACATTTAAACAAGATCGCCATCAAGTTACCCCTACAAGGTAAATTTTTGCTACCAGCATATCACAAATATTTATAAATCTTGGATCTTTTAAGACTGGACCGAAAGAAGACTTACATATTGGTACAGTCGGGAAGAGTGCCCAGCCTGTTCTGCATGAGTTTGGCGATAGAGACAGAGCGTTCTTTGGCCAGTGTGGCCTTTGCTCCGGAATAAAGCTCATCTATTGTATGATGGAAGAGGTAGAGCCATCTGGTGAAATGCTGTTTTCTAAGCTGCACTTTTTTATTGAGATCAAAATGTACTTCCATCGCCTTTGGACCTCTTTTATATACAGGTTTCTGGAATAAAACTGTTTCCCAAAAGTCAGCAATTATCGGCAGATGCGAGTTCAAATCCAGCCTTGCGTAATGTGTAAAGATGTAACCGATAACGGGATCGACCATCATGCGGTCATAAAAACTCCACATCAGTGTATCTATATCCTCTCTATTCTCTATATCTCTAAGTTCAGTGTTACACATATCTAGCTGCCTATTTTACCAGATATCTCAAACTAAGCACGGATCGTTAATTTTATTCTATTAAGATTATCTGGAATCCCTGCCCTTTCGGAACCTGTCTGACAATATAAAATATCACTATGACTGAAACCTACGATCCCGAAAAACGGTTTAATAAAAGAGCCTCAGTGTATGACGACGAAATAGAGAAAATTATCCCGGGCTACAGGGCGCTCCATGATATTTCTCACCATATTTTAAAGAGTTCTTTGCCTCGGGACTCCTATGTATTGGTGGGAGGGTTAGGCACGGGAAAAGAGTCTATAGGATATGCGCTTGAGAACCCTGGATGGATAATCACGGGATTTGATATTGCTGAGGAAATGGTCAAGAGAGCTTCCTCGAAAGTTGAGCAATTTGGGCTATCTGAAAGAATAGAGCTTATTCACGGCGGCATCGGCGATATTATGCAGGAAGATTTTGACGGCGCTACTTCACTTTTAGTAGCGCATTTTATTCCAATTCAGGAAAAAAAAGAATTTTTTAAAGAAATAGCTTTCCGACTAAAACCGGGTGGAAAATTTATCATAGCCGATGTATGCGATGATAAAGACACTCAGAAATTTGAGGATTTCCTCTTTGCCTGGGAATCCTTCCAACTGAAAACCCGCGATAAAGAGGATGTAGATGAAATGTTAACCCATGTAAGGGAAAACCTAAATTATATAACCGTAGAAGAAACAATAGAGCTTTTGAAGAGCACAGGATTTACAAATATCCGACATTTCTGGAAATCGCTTCTGATTAACGGATTTGCCATGGAAAAAGTTTTATAAACTAGAAGTATGGGGAAAAAATCTAGCTATCGATTTTTGCGACAATATCCATTATAATAGCTCCATGCGTTATGGGCTCTCGTGTGCACTCATATGTGCAATTCTTCTATGTTCTTGCGACAGTGAAATTACGGGTTCAGTCAGTTCCGAAACAATTCCAAGACAAATAGAGCAGGACTGCGCTATAGATATTGATATCGCCCACAGTGATTGTCCTGCAATTGAACTTGCCAAAGCATGCGATCCATTCTTGTGTCATGCGGCTACTGGCCAGCTACTTGATGATGAATTAGCTCTGACAATCGATTATACCCTTCCGGAGTGTGGTTCTAATTGCAAAGCAATGGACTGCAGCACTATCGTGTGCGGCAACATAAATACTTATGGCGAACTGAATGTAACAATCAACCAGGACGGTCAATTGGGTGTGAGTGGCATATTGAACAATGAAATAGTCTTTACCTGCAATCAGCGCACTTCCTGCGGTC
>CBDUCG010000246.1:0-2020 GCA_965365595.1 uncultured bacterium | reverse complement strand
ATGATCTTCTTTCCTCAAGACCATACTGCACGCAGGGTATGCGCTCAGACTTTAGAAAACATTGTAAGAGAAGAGGGGCAGGATATACTGGGCTGGAGAGATGTACCGACAGATAATGATTCATTGGGCGATACTGCAAAATCATACGAGCCTCATATAAAACAGATATTTATCAAACGAAGCGCCGACATAACGGACCCGATGGATTTTGAGCGCAGGCTCTATATAATCAAAAAAAGAGCATTTAACGAAATCAGACTGTCAGGTATGAAAGGCGGTGATCATTTTTATATGGCCAGCCTATCATGCAAAACACTTGTTTATAAAGGCATGCTAACAACCTGGCAGCTCGATAAATACTATCCTGATCTAAACGATCCAGATATCGAATCGGCAATTGCGCTAGTACATTCGCGTTTTAGTACCAATACATTTCCAAGCTGGGATCGATCTCATCCATACCGCTACATTGTCCATAACGGGGAGATTAATACACTCAGGGGTAATATAAACTGGATGCATGCGCGCCAGGGTGTGTTTAAGTCTCAGTTATTTGGAGAAGAAATCAGCAAGACTTTTCCAATTATAACTCCAGAGGGCAGTGACTCCGGCAACTTTGATAACTGTGTTGAATTTCTTTATCTCAACGGACGTCCGATCGAGCATGCGGTAATGATGATGATTCCTGAGCCATGGTCAAATCACGAGACCATGAGCGACGAGAAAAAGGCGTTTTATGAATACCATAGCTGTTTGATGGAGCCGTGGGACGGCCCGGCTTCAATTGGTTTTACAGACGGGTCCAAAGTCGGAGCTGTACTTGACAGAAACGGACTACGTCCATCCCGATACTATGTTACAAAAGACGATATGGTAATTATGGGATCAGAAGTAGGTGTGCTGGATGTTCCCGCCGATATGGTTCTTCATAAGGGAAGACTTCAACCGGGAAGGATGTTTCTAATAGATACCAAAGAAGGGCGTATTGTTGAAGATAAAGAATTAAAAGAGAAACTTGCCAAAGAAAAACCATACAGAAAGTGGCTTGATAACAACCTGTTGCCGCTTAATGAAGTAAAATTGCAGCAGGAAACATCGGACGAAGATGCTTACAATCACGAAGAGGTCTTAATAAGACAGAGAGCATTTGGATATACCTTTGAAGACTTGAGAGTTTTGATTGGCCCTATGGCTTCAAATGCTGTTGAGCCGGTCGGCTCTATGGGAAAGGATACGCCAATTGCTATACTTTCCAGTAAACCTAAACTTCTGTACGACTATTTCAAGCAGCTTTTTGCCCAAGTTACAAATCCTGCAATCGACTCTATCAGAGAGGAGCTCATTACCGCAACGGAAATGACTCTAGGACCGGAGCCTAATATATTGAAACCGGGACCTGAAAACTGCAGAAAAATATGGCTTGAATCGCCTGCTTTAACAAACCAGGATCTTCAAAAGATAAAAAATCTTAATAAAGAGAATTACAAGTCAGAAACACTTCCTATATTATTTAAAATCTCCGAAGGGAGCAAAGGACTTGAAAGGGCTTTGGATGAACTCTTTGACAAAGCGGATAATGCAATCTCACAGGGCGCAAATATCCTGATTCTTTCGGATAGAGGTTTTGATAAGGATAATGCTCCAATTCCCGCACTTTTAGCTTCCGCGGGACTTCATCACCATCTCATAAGGAATGGCAACCGCATGAAAGTAGGTCTTGTGCTTGAATCCGGAGAGCCGAGAGAAGTGCATCATTTTGCGCTTCTGGTTGGTTACGGAATCAGTGCAATTAACCCTTACATGGCCTATGAAACTCTTGGAGATATGATTAGAGAAGGGATGCTCACAGGAATCGACAAAGAAAAAGCAATATATAATTACAATAAAAGTGTGGTTAAAGGTATTGTTAAGACGATGTCCAAAATAGGTATCTCCGCAATTCAGAGTTACCATGGAGCTCAGATATTTGAGGCAATTGGGCTCAACCACGATTTTGTTGATAAATATTTCACTTGGACTC
>CBDUCG010000245.1:0-2057 GCA_965365595.1 uncultured bacterium | reverse complement strand
CCAGAATATCAAAATCCCCTGTGATTAAATGTGCGGTAGCTACTAAAATTAAATACGAGTATTGTTAAGCCTATATTCGACTAATTCAACTTATTTATATAATAAATATTTTCGATATCGAGTAGACTGAGGGGTTACCCCCTCAGGTCTCTCACACCACCCGGCATACGGTTCACGTACCAAGGCGGTTCCCAAAGTTAATATGTCTGAATTTATACAGTTCATTAAGCATCGACACAAGACCAAGCTTATCAAAAAACTTCTTCCTCAAAGCATCATTCATATGTGATGCCCCTGAGTTCCACCACGATCCACGCCGATTAAAGGCAGATGCAACAGCTCGTTCTTCTGAGAGTCCTGCATGTATCAGCCTCTTTCTTCGTGTCCACGGATTCTTCCATTGCTTCCACAGTATTAAACGAAGTCGTCTCCTGATCCATTTGTCAGTTTCCTCTGCAAATGTCTTTACTTCTGCCAACCGAAAGTAGTTTATCCATCCTCTGTAGATTGGGTTTAAGTCTTCTTTGATAAACCCCTGAAGATTTCTCCCTCTCCCTTTTCTAAAGATGGCTTTCAGGTGTGCTCGTAATCTCTTGACGGTTTCTTTGGGCACTCTGATTCTTGGCTGTTTATGCCATGTAAATGAGTATCCCAGAAACTTTCTCTGATGCGGTCTGGCTACTGCGCTTTTCTCCCTGTTGATCTTGAGGTTGAGTTTCTTCTCCACAAAGTTTGTTATGGATTCAAGTACTCTCAGTCCCGCTCTTTTCGATTTCACATAGACATTACTGTCGTCTGCATATCGACAAAAGGCATGACCTCTCTTCTCAAGTTCTTTGTCTAAATCATCCAGTACGATATTAGACAACAGGGGCGACAGGGGGCCGCCTTGCGGTGTTCCCTTATCGCTTGCTTTTACCACTCCATTGCTCATGACTCCTGCCCGAAGATAACATCTGACAAGTAAAAGAAGTCTCCTGTCTTTCACCTTCTTTGCTATCTTTGACATAAGTTTGTCATGATTTACCTCATCAAAGAACTTCGCTAAATCCATGTCCACAACCCACTTTCTTCCTTCAGCCTGGTATTCCTTTGCCTTCAGGATTGCCCCATGGGCACTCCTTCCCGGTCGAAATCCGTAGCTGCTGTCAGAGAATGTAGGCTCAAAAATCGGACTCAGGATTTGATAGATCGCCTGCTGGATGAGCCTGTCCAATACCGTAGGTATGCCTAATTGCCGCATACCTCCCTCAGGCTTAGGTATTTCTACCCTCCTTACGGGCATCGGCTTATACTCTCCCGCTTCAAGCTGTTCTCTGATTCCTGACCACTTCTCTTTCAGATAAGGCATCAGGGCTTCCACTGACATATTGTCTATGCCCGCTGCTCCCTTGTTCTTCATTACCTGAGAGTAGGCCTTCCTCATGTTCTTGCGTTCGACCAGACGCTCTATTAACT
Organism: uncultured bacterium; assembly: GCA_965365595.1. Lineage (GTDB taxonomy): Bacteria > Desulfobacterota_D > UBA1144 > Nemesobacterales > UBA2774 > CR02bin9. The sequence goes on along the minus strand of CBDUCG010000245.1, from coordinate 599 downwards.
GTACATCTTCAGGGATAGAGTTCTCTTCTTCCAATGGGTGATTTGACATACTCACTTCCCGCCTCCCGGATTCCGTCCGATCCTCAGAAAATAAGTTTCCAGCCTCTCAGCTGTCTTTGCTATGTCTCCTTTCACTTCCACAGTCAAAGTCTCTACTCCTTAATTTTAGGTTCGGCCCTTTGGTTGTTGGTCGTTCAACCTACTATGGCCTCGGCTGACTCCTCTGCATTCTTCTCATCACCTCCCGATGACAATAGTACTAGACAAATTCAGAGGTCTCCCCGGGTAATGCGCAGTCTCGTTCACACTTATACCTGCCACATATACGTCCGTGCCTTCCATGTAAGTATTGGACTTTAGAGTTATTGGCCCCCTCATCCAACACGGCCGCCTCTTATGTGATTCCTGTTCCTCAGGTCAGTGTTTCGCCTTCGGTTCCCTCCAGACTCTCCCTCACGGAAGACGCCCTGTCCGTTCGGCTTGTAGTTCCCCTTACCGGGTCTACAGAGGACTTTCACCTCCAAGATACTGCGCCCTGCCGGGCGCACCAATAAAAAAGGCGGCCGAATCATCAGCCGCCTTTCATATGTTATAAAATA
>CBDUCG010000244.1:0-2063 GCA_965365595.1 uncultured bacterium | reverse complement strand
CCATGCGCCTGCCTCTGTATCAGTCCACTTTCTGCTTTTATCTGTATCTGCTTTTCCCTTCATCATTTTCCTCCTTGATAGACTATAATGCAAAATAGTTGCAATTGCAATCATACTGTGATATATATAGATAGTTGCATATGCAACTAAAGTAGATTCAAAAAATATATTAGGAGGTATTAATATGAAAAGAATTACAAGGGAAGAGTTGAGGGACAGGCTCATTTTGAGGGAAGATCTTGTTTTAGTGGAAGCATTGCCTGAGAAATACTGGAATGAGTCTCATCTGCCGGGCTCAATCCAGATGGACTATACGGAAGTGAGGGACAGAGCGCAGAAGCTTCTACCTGATAAGAAAGCTCAGGTAATAGTTTACTGTGCAAGCACGGAATGTCAGAACTCATCCAAAGCTTCACGCACACTGGAGGAGTTAGGTTACAAAAATGTTCACGAGTATAAAGAGGGCAAGCAGCATTGGATTCAGGCCGGGCTCCCGGTAGTGAGCACTTTGAATTAAGAATGAAAAACCATTTTATAAATAGCGAGGATAAATGATGATAGGAAAATATTAAACACAGACAATTGTGACTGGGGGGCGTTGATTGCAAGAGTATTTCTCGGAATCGTGATACTGCCACATGGACTTCAAAAACTGCTAGGGATGTTTGGCGGTTATGGTTTCACCGCGACTGTTGAATATTTTGTTAGTACAGGTAGTTACAGCATTGTGGCCGCCTTAATAATTTTAGGAGAGTCTTTTGGTGCCTTATTTCTAATCTTGGGTTTAATCAGCCGAATCTCAGCCTCAGGGATTGCGATCATTATGCTGGGAGCGATTTTAATGGTGCAATGGGAAAAGGATTATTTATGAACTGGTTCGGCTCCCAGGCAGGGGAGGGGTTTGAGTATCATCTGCTGGCATTAGGGCTGGCGTTGATTGTCATGCTGAAAGGCGGCGGAAGGTGGTCGTTAGATAGCGGGATGTCAAAAACTATGGATAAATAAAAAACCTCCTCCCCCTGTACCGGAGCTTCGGAATAATTCTTGTTATAGGGTCTAAAGCTAAGCCCTCTGGGCTCAGAACAGTAGTCTCGGATGATATTGCCAAGCTTGAATTAATTAATAGGGACTTGATGAATCGAATCTAGATATAGGTTTTTTTCTTAGAATCCTCTGATATTGATCTCCTTGAGGTTGATAATAGATTTATTGTCTATTGATAAGAATTTAGAGGTTAAAATCGAATTTGTATTTGACCATTGCAAAAAGAGTAATCAATTCAGTATAATAATCTAAATTACTGTAAAATTGTAGATAAGTAGTGTAGGAATCAGTCAAGATTTAAAAATCATAGATCAAAACGGTGACAATATGAAAAAGACATTATCCAGTTTTTCCATAATTGCTATGTTTGTTGTTATTATTGCAGGGAGCATAGGAGGTTGTAACGATACGCCCTGTGATTTTGAATTCAACTCTTTTCTTAACGGTTCATCATTGGAAGATCAAGCGTCAGAGTGGGACTGTAAACGTGGAGGTGAAACAATTTTCACTATGGGACTGTTTTTTGACCTGACTGGTATCAGAAGTGATATCGGAGAATTTGATTATGACCTCAAAAAGTGCAGGACTATGGAATTTGATAATGAATTGGGAAGTGGAAAATTGAAAAATATGCAGGGCAATTCAACGCTAGGCACTTTTTCTTTCAAACAAGTTTCAGATGATTTCGGAGATAATGATTTTATCTGCGACCTGATTGAATTTTAACTCCTGTATTTCCTGAGTATATATTAAGGTTATAAATAATAGTATGATCCAAACTGTTAATAAAATATTCTGGCTTTTATTTGTTCCGCTCATGATTTTCACGGCATCGTGTAAACAGGACGATGTGAAGGATGAGGATTCAAATAAGCCAAAAACGGAGGATGTTGTCAGCACGGAAGATGCAGAAGCGCTGTTGGACAAGCGAATAGAGGAGGACAGGCACCTTCAGCCGGATCGAAGAAAATTTATGGACGACATGCTTGAAGCAGGGCTTGCATCCAGAATTGAAAACC
>CBDUCG010000243.1:0-2064 GCA_965365595.1 uncultured bacterium | reverse complement strand
GTAATGGAAATTCTCAGGGTTAGCGGATGGGCTGATGATTTTACGGCCAGATATGTACAGGACCCTTTTAATACCCAGATTATTACACTGATGCCACTGGATCCAGAATTCGCCAACAAAAGTACTACATATGACCGCAAGATTGCAATAGGGATACAGAACCTTATTGCTACCATGTCTGAAATCGTTATGGGTATCGCCCCGGATAGGTTCTCCCTGGTCAATATGAACCTTTCCGATTCCATTTATCTTAACGAAGCAATGGACGACTTTGTTTTAAATTCATTAATACCAAAGATTTACGCGCCGATTAAACCTCCAGTACTAAACCGTTTTAAAAAAGGGGAGTATGATCCTGGAGATTCTGTTTTCCCTCAACAATTAGCCGAACTTGGTCGGTTGATTAAATCCACCAACCTCTACCCGCGCGGGTCTAAATTTAGTGAAAAAATAGAACGCCAGTCCCATAAAGATGTTGTTGAAAAGATATTGGAGGGCAGAACAGGTGTTTCGTACGGTTTTATAGCATTGGCGGAAGCGCCGAAGTATGAAGGTAAGGCCACTATAAGCAAGACCACATGGGACAAACTCAAAAAAGTGGAAAGTATCCAAGACGACATGGTTAGGGAAAATAAAAAGGGCAGATGGTTTGTGCGAACAGTGATAAGTGGAAAGGAAATTTATCAACAAGTCCCTGATATCTGGATAACTACATCCCGTTCCGGTAGTGATAAAACCAATCTGGATCCTAGTTGTGACATAGTTAGAATCGGAGTAGTTAAGGGTAAGCTGCATTTAGAGACTCCAAGGGGGGTAGACCTTCACCGGAAAGATATAAGACCGTCTTTTGATACATATGTAATCCTTGCCCAAGCTCTTGCCTCAGCTTTATATACTCCTGATCTTATAAAAAATGGCCTTCCCATACTTCATTTTCATGGATATCCTGATCCCAACTGGTTTGGTAAGAATGAATATCATTCAGGTGCCAATAACCCTTCATTGCCATGTGGTACTGTTGAGGCCGCACTTTTAAATTATTCCGCGATATATGAACTAGCTAATAATAATGGTGATGATATGAAGATGCTTTGCCTGGTTGAGTCTGACCATGGTGTAAACATTATTGGCATGAATAGGGATTATATTATTAAGAGGTTAAGCGATGGTGTTAACGAGGGTCATGTCAAGCTGGGGGGAACATATTTGCCCGACCTTAAAAAGGTTGGCAAAAAAGAATTACTAAACGAGACTGAGCAGAAAGCAAGCGCAACAAATTAAGTTGAAATTGTAAATTGTTTGACCTTTGGTATATTTAGCCGGATTAAATCTGAATATTACATAACAATCTCCATAAACTGGAAAATCATATGAGCAAATCATCAGAAACTGCTAAAATTTATCTCGGACGCCACTGTAAAACAGCATGGAACCTGGAAGGAAGGCTTATTGGAACTACGGACTTACCTCTATGCGATGTTGGATGGGCGGAAATTGAAGAAACACTTCCTTTAATTGAATCACTCAACTTCGACAGAATAGTTACAAGCCCGCTTAAAAGAGCGCATGACACTTCTAAAGCCTATGCCGATAAGATCGGAATCCCGCTTAATATTCATCAGGACCTAAGAGAGCTAGATCACGGAGACTGGAACACACAAAAGTACGAAGATTTGCTTGCTGATCCAGAAAGTGATTTCGCAAAATGGTGGAACGAAGGGGATGTTTCTATTCCAATTCCAAACGGGCCCGAAACCTTAGAAGAAGTTCAACAGAGAATAGTGCGCACAATCAAGGAGATTGCTCTTTCATATCCCGGAGAGAAAGTCTTGGTGGTAATGCACAAGCATATAAGATCACTGTTAACCTGCTATATACTTGGCGTTGATCTCAGTAATTTCAGAGCGAATATAAATGAAGCGGTTGAGCCGATAGAAATGCCTGATGAACATCTTCAAAAGATTTTATCTTCTTAAAATACTTCAATATATTTAAGTTAAAGGTATAATAGATTGACCACCTAATACGGAGAGCTGGCAGAACGGCGATTGCACCGGTCTTGAA
>CBDUCG010000242.1:0-2076 GCA_965365595.1 uncultured bacterium | reverse complement strand
AGATCCAAACCAGGTATCGCGGTTGGAGATGCCATCGCCATCATCGGGGCGGAGGTTCCTTTCGGCCACCATGATCCTGGGCAAGTCCCCGGGAGGACATCAACAGGGCAATCACAAGGACAGGAAAAACTATTCGGAAATACTTCATCCCACAATTTAATGAGATAGGTGATATAAATCAAATGACGCCCGGGCAGATTATTAACGGGATCAAAAGCCCTGACCGCTTGCCTTTAACGATGTCTGTCGGGAAATTTGGAGATCGTTAGTTTGCGAAAGAAAGGAAAGGAAACAAATTGAAATTATTTCTTGTGATATTTACTCTGATTAAAAGCTCCATCTGCTGCACTAACTTTATTTGGAGTTTAGGTTGAACCTAAGGGGTATATTAAGCACAGCAGATTATTGAGTTATAGCCAGAGAGTATTTAGGGTAGAACCCATTATCACGATGTTAGCCACTCAATGCGGAGCATAAAACAAAATGTTTATGCAAGTATATGGAATTGATTTATCAAAGGAAAAGTTTGACGTAAACTTTATTAATGAAAAAGGAAAAGAAAAGAACCAGGAAGTGAAAAACACAGTAGCCTCTATATCAAAGTTTTTGTCTTCTATCTCAGGGGATAGCATCCTTTGTGCTGAGTATACTGGGGCCTATGGGGATCTGTTGGTTTATTTGTGTAACCAGATGAATATCTCCATCGCTCTGGTCTCCGGGTATACAATCAAGCATAGTCTGGGCTTATTGAAAGGCAAATCTGATCCATTGGACTCAAAGCGGATCCGGGAGTATGGAGAGCGCTTTTCAGATAAATTGGAATACGCGGAATACTCCAAAGAAATTATAACAGAACTAAAACAGCTCTATACGCTTCGGCATCAGCTGGTGAAGCAACGAAAATCTCTGCGAACTCTTGATAAAGGAAGAGAGCATCTTCCAATGCAAAGCATCAGCGTCCATAATCACATTAGCGCTGTTCTGGGTGAATTGGACAAAGAAATAGCCGCCGTTGAACAAGAGATCGAGATGCTGATCAGGTCGGATCAGGAAATGAATGAGAACTATGAATTGGTCACTGGTATCAAAGGAATAGGCCCGGTTATAACTACGGACCTGATCATCAAAACAGGCAACTTCAAGACCATAGACACACATCGAAAGGCGGCTTCTTATGCCGGTGTATGTCCTTTCCCGAATACTTCCGGAAAAATGGTAGGGAAATCCAAAACAAGCTCCTTTGCAGATAAGAAACTCAAATCCTTGTTGTATATGGGCGCCAAAGCAGCTGTAAAACACAATAAGGAATATAAACTCTACTATCAGAAGAAAGAGCTTGAGGGGAAGCCGCATTTTCTGATAATGAACAATGTAGCGAATAAGCTTCTTAGGACTGTATACAGTGTGGTTAGGAATAAAATACCATATGATCAAGATCATGTATGTCTGGATCCTAGGGAACGAAATATAAATAGCTCCTCAAAAAAAGTGGCTTGAAAACTTGGAATTTAATAGAGTATATACCCCATTTTTTAGTTCCGTTCGAACCAATACAGTATCACTTTTTATTCCGTGCCTACCCCGTTTTCCGTTTTTATGCAAGTCACCAGACAGTGACTTTTTCACCATATGGTGACTCGCGAAAAATGATCATAGCTTGAGGCATATATTATATAATATTGATATATAGGTTTTTATAATCACAGTTTTGAGTGCGTCTTGAAACTAAAAAGTTACACATTGGTATATAAGTCACCGTTGAGTGACTTTCTGTTTTCCCGAAACAGGTATGTCGGGATTATAATGAACCTTTTCTGGCACAAAGCCATAAAAGTATCCCCGTTTTTTATCGCTTATCACTTGCTGAATCTCTGAAACTCAGAGCCAGCTATGAAATCATAAAAGTTAAAGGAAATTTTTGGGGTAAGTCCAAATTCAGCTACTATTATCATTTTTGTCATTTGCAGGCTTCTCAGGAAATCATGCGCAATACCCCCCTCACATAACCCACCGATTCGGCCAGACCGGCCAGGGGATCTTTCCCGTCCTTCTCATATTCAAAACTGACTACCTTGC
>CBDUCG010000241.1:0-2077 GCA_965365595.1 uncultured bacterium | reverse complement strand
AGACCTGTTTTAAACCATCTTACCCTCTGCTCTGAAGACCCGTGGGTAAATGAGCCGGGAGTTACATGATCCTGAGACTGTTTTTGAAGCCTATCGTCCCCAATACTGCTTGCGGCGTTAAGCCCTTCTTCTATATCTCCCTGTTCAAGAATGTCCCGAGCTTTGTCAGCGTTATGTGCCCATACTCCAGCAAAACAGTCGGCCTGCAGCTCCTGCATGACTGATAGCCTGTTTCCCTCGTTCTTGTTCAGTCTTTGCCGAGCTCTATAAACTTGCTCGGATATGCCAAAAAGGTTCTGAACATGGTGACCGACCTCATGGGCAATAACATAAGCCTGGGCGAAATCACCCGGCGCTCCAAGTTGATATTTGAGATCTCTATAAAAGCTAAGATCTATATATACTTTTTGATCGCGCGGACAGTAAAAAGGACCCATAGCTGACTGCGCGTATCCACAGGCTGAATCAACAGCTCCTGAAAATAGAACCAGTCTGGGTTCTTGATAACTTGTACCGTAATTACGAAAGATGCCGTTCCACGTATCTTCTGTGTCAGCCAAAACTACTGATACGAAATCTGTCAGCTCATCGTTTCCACTTGAAGTTGCGAATTGGTCATAGTTGGTGCTTTGAGAAGAATCCACATACGTGCTGTCATTTAATAGTTTGCTCGGATCCGCCCCAAGAAGTATTGCTATTATAATTATTACTAAAAGACCAATTCCTCCGCCTGCGGCTCTTTTACCTCTTGGCATTCTTACGTGCCTTCTGTCTTCAACATTGCTGCTTCTTCTTCCCAGTCTCCAACGCATATTCCTACCTCAAATTAAGATTTATTCAAAAACTAACATAATTTTTATTCCATATCTATTAAGAGTTTGGTTACTATGTATTCGCTAAGAGTTTTTATCCGGGCTATTATATCTACGATGAAAAATAGAACGCCGATACTAATTTCATGGAGTGGTGGAAAAGACAGCTCGTTTGCTCTCCACGAAATACAAAAAAAGGGCAAATATGAAATTGTGGCCCTAATTACTACAGTCATATCCGATTATGACCGGGTCAGTATGCATGGGCTTCGTTCAGTATTGTTGGAGCTACAAGCGGAGTCCTTGAACATTCCGCTTAAAAAGATTTTCATCTCTAAAAATGCCGGAAATGACGAATACGAGTCCAAATTCAAAGAGGAACTTCTCAGGTTTAAACAAACCGGACTTAACCAGGTTGTTTTTGGGGACTTGTTTCTAGGGAATATAAAAAAATATAGGGAAAATCTGCTCGGTAATGTTGACATGGAGTGTTTGTTCCCAATATGGAAACGGGATACAGCCAATTTGGCGCAAGAGTTTATTAATAGTGGCTTTAAAGCAATAACAGTGTGTGTGGATTCTAATGTGCTTGGTGAAGAATTTGCTGGGAGGGAGTTTGACTATGACTTTTTAAAAGACCTCCCAGAAGGTATTGATCCGTGCGGCGAGAATGGAGAGTTTCATACTTTTGTATATGACGGGCCGATATTTAATAGGAGAATAGATCACAAACCGGGTGAGATTGTCTTAAGGGACGAGCGTTTTTACTACTGTGAGGTGTTGCCGGACTGATTATGCTTCTATAATAATTTTATGTGAATGAGATTTCAGTTTCTTTAATGATTTCTGATCTAGTAAAGACTCGGGCATGTTTCTAAGTATCAGTGTTGTATTAAACATTCTCGCTACTTCAATAATTTCCTCAATACTCTGCTCATGTTCTGTTGCATCAATAGACACGCTAAAACCTATTTGCATCAAATCAATTACTCTTGAGAGATTTGGACTATCAGACATGTTTTTACTCCGTTTTAATTAGATATTATCAAATAAATATTCAGAAGATATAAAGACTTGCAACTTATTGTGACGAAATAACATTACAGATTTAGTATCCGAAGAAATCAAGACATGGGCTCATAACAAAGACTTGCCAGATGGATTTTTCTTGCCGAATACTAATTGCTAAAAGCAAAAAATTATTTAAGACTCCTTATTTCGCACTTACTCTTCGGCCTGTGAAAGTGTCAGTTATCGGGTCTCCA
>CBDUCG010000240.1:0-2080 GCA_965365595.1 uncultured bacterium | reverse complement strand
TTGAGGGATTTGCCTGGTACTTTGCTTTTAAGGAGTTTACGAAATCAAAAGGTAAATGGAGCTACCTTACGGCGGTTCAGAGAGCCAAGGACCCGTCTATTTTTGTTATACTATTTGAAGATTCAGCAGCGTTGATAGGTCTCGTTGTCGCATTTTTGGGAATCTTTCTGGGTCAAATTACAGGGATAGTATATTTCGACGGGGCAGCCTCTATTGTTATTGGGCTCATTCTGGCCGGAACGGCGACCTGGCTCGCGTATGAAACAAAGGGTCTCCTGATCGGAGAGAGTGCTAATGAATCAAAAATCGAGGGTATACGTGAGCTTGCTTCATCATATATAGTTGTAGAGCACGTAAATGAAGTTCTCACACTCCACATGGGTCCGGAATATATATTGGTAAATATAAGTCTAGATTTTGATAATAGCGCAACCGCAGACAAGGTCGAAAAAACGATAGAACAGCTGGATAGCGATATTAAACGCAACTATCCTCTTGTGAAAAGAGTTTTTGTGGAAGCCGAAGCAAGAAAAGTTCCTGCTACAGAATAATTGTCATATCAAAAGTCGTCAGATCTTGAAAAACCAGGATCAATGACTATTTTTATTTTGGTTTAAAAAGAAATTCCTATCAGAATTATTCAAGCATATATATTTTGGAGGTATATAAATAAATGGCAGAAAGCACCGCAAAAAAACATGAATTCCAGGCTGAAGTAAAACAGGTCCTAGATATTGTAATAAATTCTTTATACACGGACAAAGAGGTCTTTATCAGAGAGCTTGTCTCAAACGCTTCAGACGCTCTTGAGAAGCTCAGGTACATACAGCTTACGGAAAAAGAAGTTTATGATGAAGATCTTCCGCTTGAGATCAGCATAACAACTGATGACAAAGAAAACACGATAACAATTGAAGACCACGGAATTGGGATGACCAGTGATGATCTGAAAGACAATCTGGGAACGATTGCCCATTCGGGGTCTAAAGCATTTCTCAATGCTGTGAAGAAAGGAGAAGATGTTAATCAGAACCTGATCGGGCAGTTTGGTGTAGGGTTCTACAGTGTATTTATGGTTGCACAATCGGTTGAAGTTTATACTCACAACTGGACAAAAACCGCTAAAAGTTTGCTCTGGAAAAGTGACGGATCGGGTACATATGAGATAGAAAGCGCCAAGGGAGTAAGGCGCGGCACGAAGATTGTAGTTCATCTAAAAGATGAGGCTAAGGAGTTTTCAAATTCCGAGAGAGTGAAGCATGTACTGACTCACTATTCAAGCTTTGTTCAGTTTCCCATCAAACTAAACGGTGAGCAGATAAACAACATTCAGCCGATCTGGATGCGTAATAAGAGCGAGATAACCGATGAAGAATATGGGGAGTTCTACAAATTCCAGGCAAATGCATTCGATGAACCCACATACAGAATGCATTTTAGCTCGGACGCCCCAATTGAAATAAACGCTCTTATATTTGCACCCAAAATGAATCCTGAACAGATGGGGTTTGGAAAAGTCGATCCGGGTGTAAGTCTGTACTGTAAGAAGGTTCTAATCGATTCCAAACCGGAGGGGCTTCTCCCTGACTGGATGCGGTTTTTGAAAGGTGTTGTGGACAGCGCGGACCTGCCGCTTAATATATCCCGCGAAAGCATGCAGGACAGCGCGCTTACCAATAAGATAGGTCAGGTTATAACCGGTCGTTTTATTAAGATGCTGGAAGATGAATCTAAAAAAGATGCTGATAAATACAAGGAGTTTTACAAGAACTTCTCAATATTTATAAAAGAAGGCGTGGCTGCGGATTTTAAGAATCGAGCACAACTGGCCAACCTCCTTCGCTACGAATCTTCGGCGACTGAAAAAGACGAACTCACTACACTTAAAGATTATGTCGACCGGATGAAAGAAGAGCAGAAAGAAATTTATTACCTCTATGCTCCAAATAGGGAAACAATAGACAACGGGCCTCATCTGGAAGCTTTTAAGGCACACGGGATAGAAGTCTTGTATCTCTACGAGCCGGTTGATGAATTTGTAATGACAAGTCTAGGCAAATATGCCGATAAAGATTTGGTA
>CBDUCG010000239.1:0-2106 GCA_965365595.1 uncultured bacterium | reverse complement strand
ACAAAGTTATGTACATCGACAGGCAGAGGCGAGGGGTTGTTCGGTCGCTTTAGCTGTGTGATTTATAGACATCATTTCAACTTTTATTTACAGTAATGATGTCATGACACCAGAGATAAAAGCTAGATTAAATTGGGTCACCCTCTACGAAGAAATAGGTAATGCCGGAATAGTCTGCAGGCGTTGTGGTATTTCCAGGCCGACTCTTAGAAAATGGTGGAAAAGGTATTTGACCAGTGGTGTTTCTGGATTAGAGGATCATAGTCGCCGTCCGCATTCTTCACCAATAAGAAAGTTACTGTTAAAGAAGAACAACAGATTCTTCTTCTGAGGATAAAAAGGAATCTAGGAGCTCGGCGCATCCAAACTGAGCTCAAGCGGCTTCATAATTTAGAACTCTCCCTTGGGACAATCCATAAGGTTTTAAAAAGACATCAGGTTAAACCGATAAAACGGTATCGTAGAAAAGCTGATTATATCCGTTATCAACGTCCTATTCCAGGTGATAGAGTCCAAATGGATACTTGCAAGATAGGGCCTGGGTTATATCAGTATACCGCTATTGATGATTGTACTCGTTACAGAGTACTGGGGCTTTATAAACGCAGAACCGGAGCTAATACTATACACTTTCTTGAACGAGTTATTGAGGAAATGCCGTTTCCAATACAAAGGATTCAAACTGATCGGGGTACCGAATTTTTTGCAATAAAAGTCCAGGAAAAGCTCAAGAAATATGGCATCAAGTTTCGTCCCAACAAGCCAGGTTCTCCCCACCTTAATGGCAAGGTGGAACGTTCTCAAAAAACCGACAAGGAAGAGTTTTACCCAACCATAGACTTTGATAAAGACGATCTGTACGAAAAGCTAGATGAGTGGCAGCACTACTATAACTGGTTCCGGCCTCACGGTGCCCATAACGGCAAATCTCCTATGGATAAATATTCCGAGCTGTCAGAGAAAACCCCTTTCTGGGATGAAGTGCATAAAGACTACTACCCAGAAAATGAACCAATGCAAAATCAAAATTACAAAGAAGAATTAAAGCTTAGAAAATTGAAACGATCTCTGTGAATCACACAAATAATGGCAAAGGGGGCCAGACCCCTCAAAGGGTTAATTTTTGGATCACTCATGTTTATGAATCCTTAAAGACTTCTATCTTCCGAATTACATTCTTTCTTCATTTACCATTTTGGCAAAATATCCAATGCGAGATAATCCCAATATCAAAATAAATTGATTTCTTATTTAAACTTTAAATTACTTGCCAATATCAATGCATGCTAATTTTAACTCAACATGTCTATTGGACACATTGACATTATTTACTTTAACTCTTCTTCAACTGAATAACCCTACAAGTGTCGCTGTCAGTTACTTGCCACAATCTTGAATTGGATATGAAAAATTACCAGTTAAGGTCTGCACTGGCATTGGTAACTTCTTTTAATGATACTGCTAGTCGAGGTTCCCGGCAACTATCGACATTTTTGGAGTATTGGTTTCTCTACAGTAAAATGTATATGTATTTTTTCCTTGGCTTTTAGATTTGTACATAGAATTGTCTGCCAACCGCACAAGTTCATCTGCCTCATAACTATCTATTGGGAAAAGAGAAATACCTATACTTACACCTATATTCACACTTCCATCATTCAATTGAATTGGGGTCGCAAAAGAAGCAATTATTTTTTCAACAGCTTTTTCCGCTTCCTTTGCTGATTTAATCTGATCGACTATGATCGCAAACTCATCTCCTCCAATCCTTGCAATAGTGTCTGATTTTCTGATTACATTCTTCATTCGCCGGGCTACTGCGCAAAGCACTTTATCACCAGCTTCATGTCCCAGGGTGTCATTAACAGTTTTCAAACCATCCAAATCTAAGAAGAAGACGCTGAACATCCCCTTATGCCTAAGATTATGTTCTAAAGTCATGTTGAGCCTATCGAAAAAAAGCCTTCTATTAGGCAAACCTGTTAATGAATCAAATAGCGCCATTACTTCAAGTTTTGCTTTGTATCTCATTATTTCATCTAGAGATTTTTGAAGTTTTCTTATCATTTTCTCTCGTTCAGTTTCAGACTGCTTGCGTTCTGTTAT
>CBDUCG010000238.1:0-2113 GCA_965365595.1 uncultured bacterium | reverse complement strand
TATGAAAAAACTTACAGGAGAGAAAGTTTTAAAGATTGATGCGCCTTATACCGGAATAGATCTCAAGGATTATAATATTGAGAAACGTAGGCTTCAGTTAGAACTTCTGACCATTCAGCAAAAGGCTGTTAAACTGGGTCAAAGAATCTGTATTTGCTTTGACGGCCGGGATGCAGCCGGCAAAGGGTCGACGATACTTCGTTTTACCCAGAATTTAATGCCAAAATATTTTCGTACCGTGGACTTGGGCATACCAACTAAAAAAGAGTCCAAATATTGGTTCCATAGATATGAACAACACCTTCCAAAGGAAGGAGAAATGGTCTTTTTCGATCGCTCCTGGTACAACAGAGCGCTAATAGAGCCTACAATGGGATATTGTTCCAAATCGCGATATGAGTACTTCATGCATAAAGTGCTTGAGTGGGAGCATAATTTAATTGATAACGGTCTAAATTTAATCAAATTTTATCTATCAGTCGATCCTGAACATCAGCTATACAGGTTTCAGGAAAGATTGTCAGACCCGCTTAAATTCTGGAAATTCTCTGAAAATGATTTTCATGCCAGAAAAAAATGGCAAACATTCACAAAGTATAAAGAACAGATGTTTACACATACAGCTTCTAAAAAGTCTCCATGGATATTGATCGATTCTAATTCCAGAAGAGAATCCAGGCTTACAACTATGCTCTATGTAGTTAAAACCTTGGGAAATAAACGATTCAAACCGCTTACAGGCCAGGATGTATCTGAATCATATACTGTTGAGGTTAACGGAGTTGCTTTTAAAGGGCTTAATAAACTTCAGATGTCTGTACTTAGTGAGCTAGCGGAAGAGTATGACAGCACTCATAAAGTTGAACCCAGAATCGAGCTTCTTGACCCATTAGAGAGTAAAAAGTAAATACACAAATTGGCAGAATTTTTGTATAATGAATAGTTCAGAACTTGAGAATACATATAAAAACTTGATTGAAGAGTCAAAAAATTCTAATCATGGTTTCTGGAATTCGGAAGACTTTAAACAATGGGGCAAAAAATCACTTAATCTAATAGATGAAGTATATGGTGTATCTAGTCAATATTACACATTGTTCCTAAGGACACATCATGAGGCATTGGTTTTGGGTACATCAGACTCAAGATTTGATACTTATGTCTCGGTCTGTATAGCTATTCTGAAATCCGCCTATAAAGAATCGCTTAAAAACTAAGGTCCTGTAAAATTACAAATCGAATATAGACTCTCAAATTCAAATGCTTATTGCACAGTTATGACCATTTAGGTAGAATGTTCAGTCTTTTAAAGGAGAATTAGACTGCGCCCGTAGCTCAGCTGGATAGAGCAACGGACTTCTAATCCGTAGGTCGGGGGTTCGACTCCCTCCGGGCGCGCATTTTCCTGTCAATACAAATTAGTTAAAAGTCTGCTTGCTTTGTACAAATTGTTCTGGCCTCTGTTTATTTACTAGACGATTCGATTAGGTATAATCCGTTGTTGTTAAATTTATAATAGGCTGGAGGTGCTATAGATGTTGGAGAATAAAAAAATTGGTGAGCTCGTCACAACTGATGTATTATGTGTTCACGAGAATCAAGAATTGAGCGACGTCACGGCACTTTTTAGGGAGAACGAGATACACCATGTGCCTGTTCTTAAAGGGAAAAAACCTGTAGGAATAATATCTACTCAGGATATTTTTAAATTAATATTTGATGTGGACTCAACTGATGACAGGATGCTAGATACTCTGCTTAATCATAATTATAAGATTACGGATGTAATGACTTCAAAGCTTGTTATTCTTGATGAAGGTTCAACTATTAAAGATGTTGCCAAACTGTTAATAGATAGTTCTTATCATTCAGTACTGGTTGTAGATAATAAAGGTGATTTGACAGGTATAGTGACGACAACGGATTTAATTAAATATCTTCACGATAATACAGCATAGCCCAGCTATCCTATTGTAAACAGCAATAACAATAGATCTTTGATGTATAATGTTTGTATAGTTAAAAACTCTACTATGGTGCGTGTAGCTCAGGTTGGTTAGAGCACTGGGTTGTGGTCCCAGGGGTCGCCGGTTCAAATCCGGTCACGCACCCC
>CBDUCG010000237.1:0-2117 GCA_965365595.1 uncultured bacterium | reverse complement strand
ATTACGAATAGCAATAGAGTCAGACTTCCTTCTCAAGAGTAGTCTTCCTCTATTTTTTTTAATTCAACAGTCAAAGAGCCTATTATTTGGGTTAGTTCTTTGTTCTTCTTGCGAAGTAAATCTAATTCACTAGTGTCTTTCTTTGAATCAAAGGCTTTATGAGCATCAGATAGAAACTTATCACGCCAGAGATAGTATTGGTTTTGATGTATTCCGTACTCGTTGCATATCTCTGATACTGGTCTGCCAGACAAGCCTTCGAGTACTATCTTGGCCTTGGTTTTAGAGTCCCATCTTATTCTCTTAATTGCTCCCTCCTGTACCTTAAATTAAGTATAAATTCCAACTTAGCTATACTCTGTTCTTAATGGGGAGCAGTATAATGAATGTATATAGATAGATAATGAAATTGATGACTCTGTTAGGGACACTGATTTATATCAGCAATGCAATACTGCGTTTATGATAAGTCAATTAGGTTGATGTGTTTTTTTTGGTGGATTTGGTAACCCGGTTAGCCCCCAGACTATTACCAATAGAAGGGCTAAAATAAGAGGCAAGTGTGGACTTAACTGGTATAAGAACCCCGCGCTCATTCCTCCGATAGATGCGCCAAGGAAGCTCGACAGATTATATACTCCGGTAGTAACACCACGTTTTTCCTGCCCGACTCTTTGCGTGAGAAACGCGGGGAATAGGGACTGAAGGACTGTGTGTCCCATAAAATAGGCCATGCCTACCAGGTAGAGAGTTAGCGGCAATATTGAGCTTGCTGGATATATCAGAAAACTAAGTGCAATTAGCGCCCAGGCGCTTGTCGTCGCAAGCTTCAGTATGCCTCTCTTCTCAGAGTACCTGACGTACGGATATGAAAAGAGTGCGGTAGGAATAAGCGCTATCAGATATACCTGCCATAAATCGCCCTTGCCGATTCCAAATGATGTCCAGCTTATTGGGTAAATAAAGACAAACATGTTAACTGTGAGTGATATTACGGCTGCCGACACGAAAAGCTTTTTTATTTCTGGGTGTTTTAAATAATCCAAAACTGCCGATTCTTCGTGTACCAGCTCTGTATTCTCTATCTCAGGGAAAAACAGTAATGTTATAACTATTGCAAGTACTCCAAGCGCTGCGAGTATATAAAAGAGACCGTCAAATCCAATATTTGCAGCAAGCAGCGGACCTAGTATTATGGCTATTAAGAACCCGGCTCCTATTGTTATGCCTACAATCGTAAATGACTGCGCCCTTACACCGCTTCTGGTTGCATCACCGAGGGAAGCTATGGCAACAGAGCTTATTGCTCCCGCGCCTTGAATCGCGCGCGCGATTATCAGATGGTCAATATCTTTGGCAAGTGCGCAAATAATGCTTCCAACCGTAAATATTAAGAGCCCTAGGATGATAATCGGCTTTCGCCCGATTTTGTCGCTCAGCCATCCAAAAGGGATCTGAAGTGCGCTTTGAACCAGAGCATAGATACCAAAGGCGATTCCGGCGAGCGCATAGTCGGCCCCTGGGTATTTGACTACATACACGCTGAATGTAGGTAGTATCAAAAAAATACCGAACAGCCTGATTGCCATTATCAATCCGACTGCCGCTACAGCCTTTATCTCAGTATTGTTCAGTTTCATCGGAAAATTGTTTTTGAACTGTTAATCAAAAGGTTTTTTATTCTAACACGATATCTTAAAATTGATATAACCCGATTGAACTATTCGGGATGCGTGTTAGCTTTTAAAAGTATATGTCAGATATAAAATCCGCCCAGAATATTGAATCGGACTCTTTTGACCGAGAACTGTTTGAATCACTCCGTTTGGAGTCCGAAGCTCTTCGGGCTTTAATTGAAAGCGGCTCAAATCTGCTTCCCCACTTCGATTCTCTTGTGCTCGACCTGTTCTGCGCTTTTTACAAGCATAATGTGCTCTTTTTGCCTGAGGATAAAACCAAGAAAGGCTCGTCTCTTGCGAGAAAGCTGCTAGATAAAATTTTTAATGACACCCATTACAAAAAACTTAGGGAAGATACTGCGCTTGAGGGCTTTAAATCAGCCCTTGCAACAGAGTACATGGGAAACCAAATACTTCAGTGGCTCAGATCGGACGAGG
>CBDUCG010000236.1:0-2119 GCA_965365595.1 uncultured bacterium | reverse complement strand
ATTAAAGAGCCTATTGGAGTGGTCGGCCATATAATCCCATGGAATTTCCCACTTTTACTATCGTTTTGGAAAATAGCCCCCGCATTGGTTGCAGGATGCACAATAGTATTAAAACCAGCGGAATACACTCCGTGCGGTATATTGGAAGTGACAAATCTCTGCACTAAAGCAGGACTGCCCGACGGAGTGCTTAATGTAATCCCCGGAGACGGCGCGGTTGCCGGGCAGGCTCTGGTTGAGCATCCGGGCATAGCAAAAGTTGCTTTCACCGGTTCGACTGAAGTTGGGAAAATAGTTATGAAAACAGCAGCCGATACTATCAAGCGTGTCTCTCTTGAGCTTGGAGGAAAAGCTCCCTGCATAGTTTTTGACGACGCTGATATAGACAACTGCATTGAGGCCACTCTTAGGGGAGGATTTTTCAATCAGGGTGAGAACTGCACCGCTGTAACCCGCTTACTTTTACACGAAAAAATATACGACAAGTTCCTTTCCAAATTCATAAAAAGAGTAAAGAAGATAAAGATGGGCGATCCTTTAAAGGACGAGACTGAAATAGGAGCGGTAATTTCCAAAGAACATTTTGAGACCGTAAAGTCATATTTCCAGAAGGGCAAGAATGAAGGCGGCAAAGTGCTTTCCGGAGGAAAGAGACCCAGGAAGTTCGGCAAGGGGTACTTTTTTGAGCCAACAGTTTTAGGTAATGTTGATCCCAAAGCAACCATAGCTTGTGAAGAGATATTTGGCCCGATTGTAGCAGTTATTCCATTTAAAACAGAAGCCCAGGCAGTCCGGATTGCAAATGATACAGTATATGGTCTTGCAGGCGGAATTTGGACTCAGGATATAAAACGGGCGCTCAGAGTAGCCAAGAGTATCAATGCAGGCTATCTGTGGGTAAATACTTACGGAGGAATTGTTCCCGAAACTCCATACGGCGGACATAAACAGAGCGGAATTGGAAAAGAGCTTGGAAAAGACGGACTTAATATGTACCTTGAATCCAAGACAGTAAATATCTTTATCGGAGATAATATTCCAGCTTTTTACAAGAGATAACAAACATGGTCCATACTAATGACTTGTTGTATTTGATGTAATTGCCAGAAGTTGTGTTAGTTCAATAAATGTTTATTTCAGCTGAAATCAGATGGTTTTGGAGGAATGAGCCGGCTCCGGGTTTTAGGGACTGGTTCATGAACTCGGGGTTTCACGACTCCCAACCGAGTGGTGCGAGCGAGCGTACCGACGAGTATCTGCAAAACAGAGGGGAAACTGAACTAGGGATTAAGATTCGGGGCGGGTATGAAGGAGTAGATATCAAAGGCCTAGTTGAGGTTAAAAAGAACGGTCTGTCATCCGAGCCCTTTACGGGACCTATTGAGATATGGACAAAGTGGAGATCCGAATATATTAAGCTTGAGCTTGAAAACACTATAGCTGTCGAAAAAGAAAGATGGATGAGAATGTTCGACACTACTTCGGCTGATCCTATTGAAATTAACTTGGAAGGAAAACAACTACCCTCCCGCGGCTGCGGCGTCGAGCTGACCCGGTTTTCCGTTAAGAATGAAACATGGTGGACATTCGGATTTGAGTCATTCGGTACGCTTGAGACTATTGAAAAGGACCTGCGCTCTGTCGCATCTCTTCTAGCATCCCGAAACCCACCACCACTAGGAGATGCCGTAATACACAGCTATCCCTCCTTGCTGAATAGCATTTAGCTATTAATAAATTGATTCTGAGGTTGAGAATACAATAACAAAGCAATCACTTGACTCAGCATTACGGCAGGTTGGTTGTGCCCATTAGATATCGGTCGCATTCGCGAGCGGCTTCGCGGCCTTCGTTTATTGCCCAGACTACGAGGCTTTGACCACGTCTTGCATCTCCCGCGGCAAATACACCCTCTACACTTGTCTGATATTTACCGTATTCAGCTTTGGCATTGGAGTGTTCATCGCGCTCAATATTTAGCTGTTCTAAAACCGCATCTTCAGGTCCCAGGAAACCTAACGCTAGAAACACACGATCGGCTGCCCATACCTCTTCTGAACCGGGAACTTCTTTAAAAGAAGGCCGTCCGTTGTCTTCCTGGTGCCATTCAATCTTCACC
>CBDUCG010000235.1:0-2138 GCA_965365595.1 uncultured bacterium | reverse complement strand
CTAATATATGTCTATGCACATTATCGCAAATTAATTGCCAACAGAAGTATAAACAAGTACAATCAAGACTATTTCTTATAACAATTATTGAATATTACGCAATATCAAAAAAATTTTCATAAAAACCTTGACAATATCACCTCATCGTTATACTATTATTGTACATTTATTAGACAGGAGAAAAAATATGCATAGATCATTACCAGAAATAGAAGCATTCGAAAGAAAAGTGTCACGACTTTTTAAGGAAGCACATCATAGCAGGAGTGGGATTTTTGATATGGAAAAAACAGGAAAAAAGATTGGTCTTGACAGCAGGGAAATCGAGACTATGAGTTATCATCTGACGAGGAACCATATGTTAGAAACCGCATCTAGAACAACAAAAATACTCGCCAACTATCTAGGAGGCTCAGTTGAAAAACTTGGACACCATTTTAAAAGATAAATCTACGAGAGTAATTGATATATTAGTTGAAGGGGGATCACTAATACCCATTAAAGGTAAAGATCCGTCCACTAAAACTAGTTCAGTAAGTAACAGTAAAATTTTTGACAAGCTAGCGAGAAAGTATTTCCCTGACGAATTTTTTTATTTGGCATATAGAATTTGAGTAACAGACAATAGTTGACAGGAGGTATATAATGAATTTCCTTATCATATTGGCAGCAGGTTTCATAGCAACAGGACTTATGTGTTTACTTTTGGAATTCATTACTAAAACAAGACTGGCCAATGCAGATATGATAAGGGCTATAGGAAGCCTATATACAGGTTCATATCATAATGCCCTTATTCCGGGTCTCATAATACAGTTCGGTTCAGGTGTATTGTTTGCCTTTGCATATTTCATGGTTATGAATTTCTTTTTCACGCCGACACTTACTAGTGGAATACTCGGAGGGCTAATAATTGGGCTTTTCCATGGAATAGCTGTTGGATTTGCACTAGTAATAACTGTTGCCGAGCATCACCCTGTCGCAAAATTCAGAAAAGCTGGCCTCACGGTAGCTTCATCACATATAGCAGGGCATGTGATTTTTGGTCTAGCTGTTGGAGCGATATATGGGCTTAGCAACATACAGATAGTAAATTCTACATTTGCCTACAACTTTTAAAAAATAGACATCCTATACCATCCACCTCTCTATCCCATACCCCGGTCTGAGATCTTATAATCTCAACCGGGGTTGTTCTTTTGAAATCATTAATGATGCGGTGGTCAATTATCAGGCAAGCAGGCAATGATATCTCCCGGCATTATCTCGCATACGCCTTTAATAACATCACTCTCAGGTGACATAAATTCACAGGAATACCCAACCGACTGCGCTGCACACGCTTCAATAGCTTCTTGTGGTGGGGGTCCTTTGTGTTTTTTCTTATCAGAACCATATCCATTATCATTCTGAGCGACTATAATCTGATCGTTATGATCCAGAGCAAATCCATGGGCATTGAATCCTAATTCAATTAATACTACTAAGACGGTTAACGCTACTATTGACTTAGTCTTCATTACCTATCTCCCGTTCTACAGAATATAGTTTTATCTTATACAAGATTACAGTTTTTTTATAGATTTCACTATAAAAATTACGAATCTAGCTATAATATAAAAGGAATCATAATTAAAAGTCTTCATGCTGCTTTCCAGAACTCATCAGAAAAAGCGCAATAAAGAACGCAAGCACCGAAACAGCACCGGCAAAATAATAGCCATCAGCAATGCTTTTTGACAAAGCAAAATGGAATCTATCAAGCACGATTGGATAATTTGTCATTAGATCCTTGATAGCATCAACTTGCCCAAGCTCTGCCTGGGACAAGAGCGTTTTGACCCTCTCCTCTCCAGGATAATTAGCAATTATAGCGTCCGTTCGCCAGGCCAGCATCGTCGAAACAAGCCCTCCAATACACGCAAGTCCTATTGTAGCGCCCATTTGTCTTATTGTTTGCACTACACCTGAGGCTTGAGCTCTGTATTGACTCGGAGCCCTGTTTAGAGCATCGGTGTTTGTCGCAACCATAACAAGTCCTATTCCCAATCCTAAAAGTATCATACCTGGCAGTACAAACAGAAACTCAGCACGGGGAAGAAACGGAGCCTGTCCCAAAAAACCTACAGCTATCAGCG
>CBDUCG010000234.1:0-2253 GCA_965365595.1 uncultured bacterium | reverse complement strand
CAAACTGAGGATGTGGCAGTTTGACGCTGACTATGGCGGTAAGCCCTTCCCGGATATCATCTCCGCTGACAGAATCCTTGGCATTTTTTAACAGGCCCGATGATGCGGCATAGCTGTTGGTTGTCCTCGTGAGCGCGCCCTTAAAGCCTGCAAGGTGGCTTCCGCCCTCCTTGGTATTAATGTTATTTGCAAAGGAGTGGAGGGTCTCGGCATAACTGTCGTTATACTGTATTGCCACCTCAACCGTTACATTGTCTTTTTCCTTAAATATATAAATCGGTTTCGGATGGAGCGTTGTTTTGCTTTTGTTGAGATGCTCGACAAAGGATACGATGCCTCCCTCATACATAAACGTCTCTTTTTTATTGCTTCCTTCATCGGTAATGGTAATACTAAGCCCCTTGTTCAGAAAGGCAAGCTCCCTGAACCTGTGCGCCAGGGTTTCATAGCTAAACTCAACCGTATCAAAAACCTCGGAGTCCGGCTTGAAGGTTATTTTTGTACCGCGCCGATTCGTTTTTCCCACTTTAGTAAGCGGACCAGTTGGAAAGCCTCGTTTATATTGCTGCGTATAGACATTACCATTCTGCTTTACTTCAAGGTCAAGCCATTCTGAGAGTGCGTTCACGACTGAAACGCCGACCCCATGCAGTCCGCCGGATATGTTTTTCGCATCACCGGGATGAGGTCCCGTGGGAATCCCCCTTCCATTATCAATTATCGTTACGCTGCCTTCTGTATGAATCGTAACATCTATTTTGTCGCAAAACCCTGCCAGTGATTCATCAACACTGTTATCTATGACCTCATACACAAGATGGTGCAACCCTTCAAAACTGGTGTTCCCAATGTACATCGCAGGTCTTTTTCTGACTCCCTCAAGACCCTTGAGTACCTTGATGTCTCCCGCACCATACTCTTCTTCTGTAGCATTTGATTTCTTTGCCATTCAATTCCTCTTTCTATAAGTAATAACTACAACGCGGAAAATAGAAACTATGAATATTATTTCTTTGCAACTTCATACTGTTAGGTTCTCATAGGCATGACTACGCATGTATACGCTTTATTACCGGACTCCATTAAAAGGGTCGGACTTAACGGTTCCTGAAGCTTGATAGCCACTTCTTCACCGTCCATGGCCTGGAGAATATCTATCAGATACCGCGCATTGTAGCCTATGGATAGCGGTTCTCCCTTATACTGTGCGGCAATCTCTTCTCTTGCCTCTCCTATATCAGGGTTCATAGAGATAAGAGTTATTCTTTCATCTTCAAGGTCAAGCCTTATTGCATTGGTCCGTTCCTTGCTCATTATGGAGGTCCTTCTCAGGGCCTTGAGAAAAGACAGCTTGTCAACAATGACTTCTTTTTCGTTGTCCTTTGGAACGACCTGTTCATAATTCGGATAAGTACCCTCTATCAGTCTGGAGGTCAGGACAATATCATCCATGCTAAAAAACAGGTGGTTTTTGTCTATATAGATTGTGACATTGTCTTCCCTGCCTTCTGTCAGTTTCTTCAGCTCCATTGCTGCCTTTTTGGGAAGAATCAGTTTTTTCTCTTCCCCAAGCTGGCCCTCAATTTTTGCGGATATGAGCGAAAGCCTGTGGCCGTCAGTCCCTACCACACTCAGTTCAATGTTGTTTTTCTTCGGGCTGAAATGCATAAGCAGTCCGTTCAGTGTATACCGTGTGTCACTTTCTCCCGTAGCATAAATAGTTTTCTCTATCATATGTTTCAGAGCATCGGCCTTGATAGTGACCTCATCTGCCTTGCTGACTGCAGGCAATGAGGGAAACTCTTCTTCCGGAAGCCCCATTAATTTAAACGTACTCTTTCCCGAAGACACTTTAATCCAGTTATTGTCCTGTGACTCCAGCAGTATTTCTCCATCCACTTCCCTGGCGATCTCAAAGAGTTTCTTTGCCGGTATGCAGAGGCTCCCCTTATCTGTGATCTCCGCTTTGAGTGGCCCCTTGAGCGCAATATCAAGATCAGTCGCCATGAGCGATGCGGTTTTCTGCACTTTAAGCAAGAAATGGCTGAGTATGGGCATTGTGGTTTTCTTGTCAACAATTCCCTGAACGCTTTGTAAGGCCTTTTGTATTTCTTCCTTCTGAATCTTCAGCTTCATCATGTCCTCCTACGAATAATTTTCTGGTTCCTCTCAGAAATGTTTGCATGAATGTTCAATGTGGTTTATCCAGTGTAAAGTTTCGCTCGACAAATGACTAAAATTCAAAATGCCGAA
>CBDUCG010000233.1:0-2285 GCA_965365595.1 uncultured bacterium | reverse complement strand
CTTATCTTTAAACTGTGCAGGATGAGCGTCTTCTTCTATGATCATTTTAGCTGAGCCGAAAACTGTTTGAGCGGCTAGCTTATGTGCAAGATCCCTCGGAAGGCCCATCTTAACACCTCCGTCGGCAAGCGCTTCTATAAATATGGAGACATAAGCAGGCCCGCTCCCACTTAGACCGGTTACAGGATTCAAAAGTCCCTCATCGTCGATGATATGAGCTATGCCCACGGATTCAAATATTCCCTTTACCTGCTCTTTTTCTTTATCGGTTAAATTCGTATTACAATAAAGCACTGAGGCACCTGCGAGAACAAGGGCCGGAGTATTGGGCATTACTCTAACTAGCTTCGAATTCTTTTTCAGCAGCTTTGAAATTAATTCTATCGGTATCCCGGCTGCTATTGATATGAGAATCTTTTTAGAAGTAATAGCGGTTTTTATCTCACTTACTACTTTTGCAATTTGTGCGGGTTTTACAGATAGAACTATAATGTCCGATTCCTTTGAAAGTTGTTTGTTGTCAGACGCAATATTTACTTTATATGTCGATTTTATGTGGTCCGCTCTTTTTTTAACTACATCTGTAATTAAGATCTGGTTACTCTTAAAAAGCTTTGATGAAATCAAGCCGTTTATCAGAGCTTCCGCCATATTGCCTGCGCCTATGAATCCTATCTTGTTCATTTCATTCCTCGTTTACTAATTCCTGTCCCCAAAAATTGCCGACCCGACTCTGATTATCGTAGCGCCTTCCTCAATTGCTATCTCGAAATCACCGCTCATTCCCATGGACAAATCTTTTAACTGCGGAAATTCGGGCAATAAACCGTCTCTAATCTCTCTTAGTCGGCTGAAGTAAGGCCTTGCCATTTCAACGTCATTAAAATACGGCGGCATAGTCATAAGTCCACAAACTTCTATCGAAGATAAAGAACTTAGTTCATTCAAAAAGTCCCGTAATTGTGAGGGAGCAATCCCGCCTTTGGACTCTTCGCCACTGGTGTCAACTTCAATTAGCACCGGAACTCTTATCTCCATAGTTTCTGCTCTTTTATTAATCTCCCTTGCCACAGAAAGTGAATCGAGTGAATGAATCAGCTCAACATTGCCAACTACATACTTAACCTTATTTTTTTGTAACTGACCTATAAAATGCCATTCTATCGCACCTTCAGCCTCATTTTCAAGAATCTTCGATTTATCCCTAAATTCCTGTGCGTAATTTTCTCCAAATCTGTTAAATCCTAGAGTTAACGCCTGCTTGATACGCTCAGGCTCGACCCTTTTTGTCACTGCTACCAGTCTGATATCACCAGGGTCTCTTCCAACACTTTTGGCAGCCTCTTTAATTCTCTTATTTATATCTTTTATATTACTTTCTAAATCCATCGCTGCTAAAAAGCTCAAGAGCTCCTAGTTTCTTTAGTACATCTAAAACCTCAACCAATGGAAGTCCTACAACATTTGTATATGAGCCTCGTATCTCTTTAATCATGAAGGCCCCTATACCCTGAATGCCGTAAGCTCCGGATTTATCCATAGGTTCAGTGGTTTTAATGTAACCTTCTATCTCTTTTGGTTCAAGAGTTTTAACCACCACCTCGGTACCCACCACATGGTTGTGGAGAATTTCATCCACAGGTTTGGTTATTGAAAATGCAGTCAGCACATGATGTGCTCTGCCAGAAATTTTGTTTAACATTTCCCTTGCTTCGATCACATTAGAAGGTTTGCCCAGAACTTTGTTATCCACGACAACTGCAGTATCGGCCCCTATTACCAGATAGTCGCCCTGCAGTTTTTTTGAAACTGATAGCGATTTCTCGGTAGCAATTCTTAGTACGTAATCCTCGGGATTCTCTTTCTCTAACAAACTTTCATCACATGACGGTGCAATAATCTCAAAATCCATACCTACACTTTCCAGGAGCTCTTTTCTTCTTGGCGAAGATGATGCTAAAACCATACGGCTAGTCATAATAGGCTTATATAATAACTATTTTATTCTGACTTTTTAGAAGGGGAAATAAATGACAGCAAACTTTTGGGCGGATTATAATCTTTGGGTAAATACTCATCAGGAATATTTGGCTGATTACCGTCCCTGAGAGCCATAAGACCGGGGGAGGCGATTTCAACGCCAGCCGCATGAAACTTGTCCTGAATATTCCTGTGCAGCTCGTTGTATATAACAGCCATTATATTGGCTTTTTTAGTGTATGCGTTTATTTCATATTCTACATAAAAATCGTCGAGCGCTGTCTGAAGGACAAAAGGACTGGGTG
>CBDUCG010000232.1:0-2296 GCA_965365595.1 uncultured bacterium | reverse complement strand
GGTAATATCCCTGAACAGATGAGATGTCCGAACTCAGATACAAAATAGGGACTGCTATAGCCAGAAAAACGACTACCCAGGGAATCCAGACTCTGTATTTACCTATCCGTAAGCCGAAATCAAGGGGATTTTTCCTTAAAAAGATGAGGATGGTTAGAATCGGGAGGAGGCCGAAATAAATAATCGAGCTGATCCAGAAATTCTCTATCTTGTGATGGTTGTGAAGAATCATCAAAAGAGTGGCAAAGGAAATAACTATTATCTCCCGGTACCAGCCCTTCAGAAACCCGCCAAGGTTTCTCAGCTCGGATGAAACATTAGTAGCCATGTTATTTGTTTTGTGATGCTATCGTTTTCAGAAGTTCTTTGGAAAGCATGGGGCCACGTTCCACGAAATTGCCGTCAGGTCCATATACCAGAAAAAACGGAATGGCAGGGAGATTATAGTATTTAACAAGCGGGTGTTCCAAATTAACAATGTCGATTTCCCTGAGCACCATGTTGTTCACACGATTGGCAAGCTCCCCCAGCTTTTCTTTAAGAGGTCCGCAAGGCGCACACCAGTCTGCATAGAACATGAATACCGTATATTGATTTGGCACAATGAAATCAATGACGTTAATCAGCTTTCCCCTGCTGATAATCTTGACCTTTTCAAACTGAGAATTGTTATACGCGAGTACCTCAGCGCTTGAGTCTCTGACGGGGTAAGTAATACTTATTGGAAATAATATAAACAGCGTTATTGCTGTAATTTTTAACATGTTTATCAGTCAAATATCAGAGTTCTGTTGCCGTAGACAAGTATATGCCGCTTTAAGTGATGCCATATGGCCTGCGAAAGAACTACTTTTTCCAAATCACGGCCCTTTCTGACAAGGTCGTCAATATTATCCTTGTGTGTCACGCGAACGACACTTTGCTCAATTATAGGACCTGCGTCGAGCTCAGCTGTGACATAGTGACTCGTAGCCCCTATAATTTTTACTCCCCTCTCATATGCCGAGTGGTAGGGTTTAGCTCCCGGGAAAGCCGGGAGAAATGAGTGATGGATATTTATTATCTTGTTTGGATAGTGAGATACGAAGTCGTCACTCAAAATCTGCATATATCTGGCCAGCGCTACAAAATCTATATTATATTGCTTAAGCAGATCGAGCTGAGTTTTTTCAGCTTTTTTCTTCGTGTCTTTTGTGACAGGGACATGATGGAAATCGATATCAAAATTCTTTGCGATCGGCTCAAGATCGGGATGATTGCTTATTATCAACGGAACCTCGACATTCCATTCTCCCGACTGGCTTCGGGAAAGTATGTCGTGTAGACAGTGAGACATCTTTGAAACGAAAATTGCCATCCGTGGGGTCTGATCTGAGAAATATAGCTGGGACTGAATCTCAAACTTCTCTCCTATCAGAGTGTGAAAGTACTCTCCGATTTTATTTTCCGGGATGGAAAAATTGGCTAAATCCCACTCGATCCTCATAAAAAAGACTTTCTGCTCAGCGTCCACATGCTGATCCAGATAGAGAATGTTTCCCTCGTTTTTAAAAATGAATTCCGTTATAGCGGAAACCAAACCTTTTTTATCAGGGCAGTGTATTAGTAAAATCGCTGATTTGCATTGTTCTTGAGCGCTCATAATCGTTCCTTGTTAGCTAATATTAATGTCTTCCCATAAGTTCATAAATTTCATCATCATTCAGTCCGAAATAATGTGCTATCTCGTGCTGTAGCACTTCATTTACCCGTTCTTCTATTTCCTGATCGGTACTGCAGACCTTCTCAATATCTTTTTGATAAAGAACAATTTCATCCGGCATACGAATTCCCTGCCAGACGCTTCTCTTTGGCAGGGGGGTTCCTCTGTAAAGCCCAAGGAGCAGGCCATTGCCTCTGATTTCAAGTTTTTCGAGGTCATCAGTAGTCGGATATTCCTCAACTTTTATAGCAACGTTATCAATCTTATCCCGAAATTCCCGGGGGATGTTTTCATACGCTTTATTGACCAATTCTTCAAACTTCTTTCTGTTCAATTATCTAACCCACCATATTCATTAGGAAATTGCATAAAATACTATATCATGTTTCAAGCGCTTTCAATGTATGTTTACTCAGTGAATTCAGATTTGCGATAATTGTCGACATAAGTGATTAAGTCCGGGAAGAATTCTCTAAAGTTCTCTTCGAACTCGTTATAATTAGCCTTGATATCATCCAGTCCGTCTTTAATGGGTTTTGCTTTCTCGAATTTGCTTAACCGTTTTGAAATAGCGTTAAGTGCGAGCCCGATAGT
>CBDUCG010000231.1:0-2322 GCA_965365595.1 uncultured bacterium | reverse complement strand
AATGTAATAAATAAGTAGTATCTAATTACATATGGTAGGTTCTCGATAAATTATTATGGCGAATATATCAAAAATGTTGACCAAAAAGGGATTCGATTCAAAGAGTTGGGAGTTTATATGAAAGAAACGAATGTTACAAATTTCAATCGCAGTGTAATTAAATCTAAACAGCCGGTTTTAGTTTATTTTACGGGAAAATATTGTTACCCGTGCAAAAGAATTGAACCTATCCTCAATGATCTTTCCCAGGAACTTGGGGATGAAATGAAATTCCTTAAGTTCATGGTAGATGAAAATACGTTTGATTTTACTGAGCGATTTAATTTAAATGCAGTTCCGACATTGCTCATATTCAAAGACGGAGTACTTATGAATTCACTAGTTGGTTTCGTTGCAAAACCGGTTCTAAGAGCTTTTCTTCAAGAATCAATTAAGTTGACTAAAAAAGAGGAAAACCCCAGAAACAAATTCTATGAGGTGAGATAATATCAAATACATAATAATCACTCTGGTTGAAGGCAATGCGACAACAACTGTCAGAGTAGTATTCTTAGAGATTCTTGGTAAAATCAGGCAAGTGCACGTCGATATGATAAAAGCAATAGGAACACTTTATCACGGATCATACTACCATGCTTTACTTAGGGGATTTACTGCACACTATGTTTTCGGTATTGTGTCGGCTTGTATTTATCTTCTGCTTCTTGGCGTTTTTCAGCCTTTTACTGTCTACACTTCAGTTATGTATGGTGGGCTTTAAACTTTTTCCATGGTTACGTAGTAAGTTTTGCCTTGACAGTGATTGTTGATGAAGACCACCCGCTGCCAGAATTTAAAAAATTCGGTTTTGAGGTAGTGGTTTATTACTGGGTTGCTCAAATACTTTATGGCGTAGTCTTAGGAGCGATAGTTGGCACAATACACCCAAAATTTTCCTGAAGATCATGAAGTATAACACTTAAAAGGGAAATCGAATAATGAGAATAGTAACATTACTTTTATAATTGATATTACTACAAACATTAATTTTTACGGTAGCTCGGGCACAGGATGATTTGCTTACTAAATCCAACAGCCTTTTTAAGACAATTTCAAACAGTTTGCCCGAGTTCGAAAACAATAAGATAACGCCTGAAAAGATCGAGTAGGGAAAGATGCTCTATTTTGAGCCCAGATTATCCGCGTCTAATTTGATCAGTTGTAACACCTGTCACAACTTAGGAACCGGAGGTGTTGATATTCAGCAAACTTCGGTCGGTCATGCTTGGCAAATGGGCCCGAGAAATGCGCCAAAAGTTTTAAACTCGGTGTTAAATATAGCTCAATTCTGGGATGGTAGAGCCAAACGCCTCGCTGAACAGGCGATGGGACCTATGCAGGCAACCGTGGAAATGAGCAGTACGCCAGAGAGGATAATTAAGACTTTAAACAGCATGCCTCAATATGTGGAAAAGTTTAAAAGCGCATTTTTGGACGATAATGATCCTGTCAGTTTAACAATACCGTAAAAGCTATTGAGGCTTTTGAGGCTGCTTTGCTTACCCCGGACTCAAGATTTGATAAGTACCTGAAGGGCTATCAAAGTGCTCTAAATGCAGATGAGGCCGCGGGGCTTAAGCTTTTTGTTGAAAAAGGATGTGCCGTGTGCCATAATGGAATCAATTTGGGGGAGGGGGCTATTTCCCATTCGGTCTGGTCCAAAAACCGGGTGCGGATATTTTGCCTCCAGAGGATAAAGGCCGTTTTATGATTACAAAGACTGTAAGCGATGAATATGTCTTTAAAATTCCGACACTCAGAGATATAGAGCTCACCCCTCCTTACTTCCATTCAGGAAAAGTCTGGAGTCTCAAACAAGCAGTAGCTATTATGGGTTCTGCCCAGCTGGGAATTGAGCTATCAGATGACGACATTGATAAAATTACCTCCTTTCTGTTCACACTTACAGGAGAGCAGCCGAAAGTAGAGTATCCCATACTCCCTCCCAATACAGATGATACGCCTAAGCCGATTTTAGAGATTTTAAAGGAGAAGAATACAGGACACTGATGGAATCTACATTCTATGGAAAAAGCTAACTAAATACATCAAAATGCAGATTTTAAGATCATGTCCAATTGTTCATTAGTTTGCAATTCTATCTGACCAATATTCTACACTGGTTTACTCATATTAATTTGCGCCATCATAACCCTCCTGATTTATTGTATTTTATTTGTTTCCATTAGACTGGTACATATCTTGCCTTTATATAATGTCATACCATAGGAGGTGTGTTTAATGCGAAATGAAACCAACGATGAGAAAGACTGGTTATATATA
>CBDUCG010000230.1:0-2337 GCA_965365595.1 uncultured bacterium | reverse complement strand
CAGAATCAGAGGAAAAACTGGCGGACCCGACTGAATTTGGACCATTTACCAGTGGATCGCAAGTTCCAAACGTTTTATCCAAAAATCACAGATCTAGTGCCTCTTCAGCCTTTTATAACACCTATTGGTCTTAATTTTGCAACTTTTCTAGCTAGCTTTGCACTCTCTAGTATCTTACATACTTCATCGGCATCTTTATAGGCATCAGGCATCTCTTCAGCCACCGTCCTTTTCCCCTTTGCCATTACGATAACCCCCCTTTCTGCAAGCTCCGAAAAGAGATCTCTGCCACTGCCAGCTTTCAGAGCCTTTCTTCTCGATAACACTCTACCAGCACCATGACAACATGTCCCGAAAGTTTCTTCAAGAGCCGTCTGAGTTCCCACAAGGACATAAGACCCCCTGCCCATATCTCCTGGAATGAAAACCGGTTGTCCTACATGTCTATAGATCTCAGGTACAAGTTCATGTTCCTTCGGAAAAGCTCTTGTGGCACCTTTACGGTGCACACACAATTTTTTTGTATTTCCATTAACATTATGATCTTCGAATTTAGCTATATTGTGACTAACATCATAAACCAAACTACCTCCCAGCTCCCTAGGTCCAGTGTCAAATACTTTATAGAAAGCTTCCCTAGCATTATGCATGATAATCTGCCTATTAGTCCATGCATAGTTAACTGCAACAGCAAAAGCAGAAAGATACTCTTGTCCTTCAGCCGACTTTATATGAGCGCATGCAAGTTGTTTATCCGGCAGGCTAATATCTTTCCTTCTCATGTATGAAATCATTCTATCAATATAGTCACTGCAAATTTGGTGCCCAAATCCTCTTGAGCCACAGTGAATAAGAACGCATACTTGCCCGACTCGAAGCCCAAATGCCTTTGCAATCTCAGGATCATAGATCTTATCCACCAAATCGATTTCTATAAAATGATTCCCAGATCCCAAAGTACCGAGCTGGTCTATCCCCCTCTGAATGGCTCTCTTGCTTACTGTGTCAATATTCCCACCCGGGAAAAACCCATTGTCCTCAATCTTAGTTAAATCATCCGGCACTCCCCAACCTCTTTCTACTGCCCACCAAGCACCCTTTTTGATAATTTCCATGTAATCTTGTTTTGTAAGCTTGACCGGACCGCCAACCCCCGGACCACAGGGTACTCGGTCAAAGATTTCTTTAACTAGCTCCTGTAATTTGGGTCTTACCTCATCATAAGTTAATTCCGTAGAGAATAATCTAACACCGCAGTTAATATCGTAACCCACTCCTCCTGGAGATATAACACCATCATCGATGTCGATCGCCGCAACTCCTCCTATTGGAAAACCATAACCCCAGTGAACGTCGGGCATAGCTATCGAATATTTTTGAATACCCGGCAGATGCGCAACATTTACTAGCTGCTCAATGGCTTTGTCTTCCTTTATTCTTTTCAGCATCTTCTCATTTGCATAGATTCTTCCCGGAACGAGCATATGCCCGCTCTTAGGAACCTCCCATAAATTGTCATGAACCTTCTCTATTCTCATTGATACAAAGTTCCGTGAACTGGCTGAAATTATGAAATTTTTATTATATATCAAAGACTATATCAGCTTTAAAATTATTATTCACCTTTTCTATTTTCAAATTATGATATGTGGCAGCTTTAATATCTGTCTCAAGCTCGTGCCTATTAGAATCATATTGCTCTGCGTATAATATCCCTGATATACTATTTTCAGTCTTATTTCTTATACTAAGATCATTGAAAACAAGATGTTCACCCTGATTTAGGTAAATTATCTCACCAAGCAACTTGATTAAAAGCTCCTCTTTTGTATCACCATTAATTTCATATGGGATTTCTAGTGTTGACCTTACAGAGCTCCTATCTACAATCATATCCATCAATGCATGAGAGGCATTTTTGAAAAGTTCTGACAAACTTCTGCCATATGTCCTTATACATAAATCAGCTGTATGGTCTAAGATTTCATATTCCACAACAAATAATCTAACATGAAAAATTCGGCAGGTATTGGAACAAATTAATCTAATAAAAAAAAGGACCGATTTCAGAACTTCAGGACTACGATGAGCATCCCATAGTTATCTGAATAGAAGTATGGCCTAAGAGCTTACTAACGGTTGCTAAGTCTACTCCAGCTAATACAAGTCGAGTTGCAAAAGTGTGTCTAAGTTCATGAAATCTAAGGTTTTTTATACCTGCCCGCTTGCAAGCATTATTGAAAGCTTTCCTGATGCTACCTATAGGGTTACCTTTATAAGTGAATACAAAATCTTTATCAGAATCTGAGAAAAAGCGGCGAAGCCGACGTGATTTGA
>CBDUCG010000229.1:0-2340 GCA_965365595.1 uncultured bacterium | reverse complement strand
ACAAATGCCATTCTTGGAACTCTGTAACGGTCGGCCTGACGCCATACTGTTTCAGACTGAGGCTCTACGCCGCCAACTGAGTCAAATACGACAACAGCACCGTCAAGTACTTTTAACGATCTTTCAACTTCAATTGTAAAATCTACGTGTCCCGGGGTATCAATAATATTTATTCTATGGTCGTTCCAGAAACATGTAGTAGTAGCAGAGGTAATTGTAATACCACGTTCTCTTTCCTGCTCCATCCAGTCCATGGTCGCAGTTCCTTCATGAACCTCGCCAATTTTATAGGTTAGTCCTGTATAGAACAGTATACGCTCAGTAGTTGTGGTCTTCCCAGCATCAATGTGAGCTACGATTCCAATATTTCTTACTCTATCTATGGGTATTGCTTTTTCCAAAACTATTCCTCCGAACTAATGAACACCCTACCATCTGTAATGAGCAAACGCTCTGTTCGCATCTGCCATTTTATGTGTGTCTTCTCTTCTCTTTATCGCCGCGCCTCTTCCTTCAGATGCATCAAGGATCTCTGAGGCGAGTTTTTCTTTCATAGATTTTCCGTCTCTGGCTCTAATTGCAGTCAAAATCCATCTGATAGCCAAAGACTGCTTGCGAAACGCGTTAACTTCCATTGGAACCTGGTATGTGGCTCCACCGACTCTTCTCGGTCTTACCTCAATACCGGGCTTTACATTTTCCATGGCAGCAGAGAATACTTCCATCGGGTCTTTCCCCGTTTTTTCCGCAACAATGTCAAACGCGTCATAAAAAATCTTCTCTGCCTTGCTTTTTTTACCGTCAAGCATGAGAGAATTTATAAATTTAGCGGCTGTAAGATTTCCGTACTTGGGATCACCCGCAACTTTTCTTTTGTTTACCGCACCTTTTCTTGGCATATTATTTATTCCTTCTATTTATAAAAGCTTATTTAGGCTTTTTAGCACCGTACTTGGAACGGCTTTGTCTTCTGCTGTCCACACCTGTTGAATCCAGTGTGCCCCTTACTATGTGGTATCTAACACCGGGAAGATCCTTTACCCTGCCGCCTCTTACCAAAATTACTGAGTGCTCCTGCAAAGTATGACCTTCGCCCGGAATATACCCGGTTACCTCTATACCATTTGTTAGCCTGATCCTGGCAACTTTTCTGAGCGCCGAATTAGGCTTTTTTGGAGTCGTTGTATAAACCCTTACACAGACGCCTCTTTTTTGTGGACATTTCTGGAGAGCAGGAGATTTACTCTTCTTTTTTGCTCTCTTTCTGCCGTCCCTAACTAGCTGACTTATTGTTGGCACAGATACTATTCTCCCTAAAAAGTTAATCCAACTAATATATCCATATATTTTCTTGCCTGTCAAGAAGAAATGACAGGTTATTTTGCTTTTAATCTAAGTTTGTTTTCAAACCCTACTATTGTAACCCCTGACTTATACCATCCGGGTTTCCATCTCTTGTCCGGAAAGTCTTCCAATTCGTCTTCCAACACCCTGACACATAAGAATATTCTTCCGCTCTGATCCACATAAGGATCACCTGTTTTCAAAGTAGGCAAGGATTCTGTATCAGTCTCCCAGCCTTCGGGTTTAAGCTCTAATATTTCTATACATTCAATAAATGAACGATCATGTTTTACTTTGTCTTCTAAATTTTCAGTATCTACTTCCAAATACCAAATTTCAGCCATTAATTGACTCCTTAGCTCTTGATCTAATTTTTCTAAAGATACTTTAGCGCTTTTTTGCCTATATCCGCTCTATATTGAAGGGATTCGTTGTCGATATGACTTACAGCCTTATAAGCCTTGCTGATCGCCTCCGGAATTGTACCGCCCAAAGCAGTCACACCAAGCACCCTTCCCCCGTTTGCGACAATATTGCCGTCATCACGGGCAGTCCCCGAATGAAATACCATAACCCCGTCCATACTGTTTACTTCGTCAATTCGGTATATAGGAAAACCTTTTTTATAGTCCCCGGGATACCCCTTGGAAGCCATTACTACACAAACGGAAGCATCATCATACCATTGTATTTCTTCTTTTGCTACCCCTCCTGAAGAAATTGTCTTCATTAAGGGAATAATGTCAGACTTCATTCGCATCAATAGGGGCTGGGCTTCCGGATCACCGAACCTGCAGTTAAATTCAAGAACTTTAAAATCCAACCCGTTTATCATAAGCCCCGCATATAATATTCCTTTGTACAGCCTATCCTCTTCGTTTAAAGCGTTGACTGTAGGTATCATAACTTCATTCATAATTTTTTCATGGAGCTCGGGGCTTAGAAGAGGTACTGGGGAATACGCACCCATACCACCGGTATTCGGTCCCTGATCTT
>CBDUCG010000228.1:0-2342 GCA_965365595.1 uncultured bacterium | reverse complement strand
CCTCGGTCATGACAATCATACCCAGGAGAAAAAGCCCAATACCGCCTAATACCTGAATAACAACCAACGCTTCTGACATTAAGTTATTCCCTATAACATAAACCCAATACTTACATTATATCAGAAGCGAAGATTAGGCCATTTGTTTATTGGCCTTGGGTAATATTTATTGTCCGGTAAAAACAACTTTTATTTCCGGAGTAGTTGTTGTATTGCTATTTCCTGATAACCCTCCACGGTCATTAACCGATACGGTAACCAGGACTTCATTGCTTCCGTTTGGCACCACAGTAACCATGTGTTCAAGAGGTGTCATAGCATAGCTCATATCGCCGTAAACAATTACTACGCTTGCGTTTCCGTCAACACTGGTCTCAATTTCCTTTATTCCATAACCTGAAGCAGGTGTGAGTGTTCCATTCTCAGCTCTGAATTCTATGCTTTTGATACCGCCAAAATCAGCGCCATGCGCGCGAATATTTGCGGAACCTTCCGTCGTCACAAACCCCGCTTCTTTTCTGGGCCCGTTTGACTCATAAAGCATATAAGAATATGCATCAGCACTGTTATAGCCGGAATCACTTACCATAACGGACAACTGTGGGCTATCTGAATCTAGTACAGGCGGTTGTATAGTGCCACAGGCACTTAAAGCTAATAATACAACTCCTCCAATCAACAAACTGAATAATTTTGTCATACCATCCTCCCTGCTAGGTTTTTCTTTTGCTCTCAGTTAACATTTTAAAATAAAAACAAAAGAAAATCTAGAAAGACAATTTTACATAGTCATTCCATATATAATATTTGAACACTTTTTTATGCAGTATTACTATATGAGATTTAATCCAGTTAACATACCAATGGAGGGTAAAAATGTCGATATATATGACTCAAAACCGCTATTCACCTGAGGCGATAACAAATATGATTAATTCTGCTGACGGACGCAGGGAGTAGGTCGCGAAACACATAGAGCAGGTTGGCGGAAAATTGATTGAATATTCTTTCTGTAACGCTGATTATGACGCGGTAGGCACTTATGAATTGCCCAATAGAGAGACTGCGCTTAGTTTTAATGCCTCAGTAAATGCCATGGGATTCATTACGGAAATAAAAACAACCTAGCTATTCACAAGCGAAGAGGCAGTAGAAGCTTTTAAGAAGGCAAAGGATATAGAGATCACCCCGCCTAAAGGTTAATGGCTTCATTCCCAGTCCTTTTATAAATACTTTTTAAAAATTTGCACACCAACTTTATAGCACACCAACTTTATAATTGTATGCTCCTCTAAATAGACTACTATCTATTACATAATGGATTTTTAATGCTATTTTGAAATTAGGTGGGAGATGACATAATCGGAGCTTGTATATGGTAGGATGCATCACCCCACAATCACTTCTAACCAATAATCTTTTAGGTGTAACTTGGAAGGGAACCTATTAGGGCTATTGAGAAAAAGCTGAAGCAACAAGAATATGACTTTATAGTGGAGCGCTTGTTATTGCGTTTCTAGCCTCACTAGCATTCGCAAGCTTTTTGAACTGATTACAGATTTCTTGCGAATATCATTCATACATCGGATAGGGTGATCTGAGTCCTCTTTTATATCTGTCCTTCGATTCTTTAATAGTTTGAAGCGTATCATCAATTCCACGCCAGCCGTCAACTTCGACATCCTTATGTTCCAATTTTTTATAGATCGAGAAAAAATGTTCTATTTCTTTGAGCAGATGAGGAGGAACTTCGCTTAGTTCCTCAATATGGTTCCAGAGCGGGTCTGCAATCGGGACGCATAATATTTTTTCATCAGGCCCCTTTTCATCACTCATCACAAACATGCCCAGAGGTTTTGACTTTATAATACAGCCCGGAAAAGTAGGCTCCCACAAAAGAACAAGCGCATCCAGAGCATCTCCGTCTAAAGCCAAACTATCTTCTACAAAACCATAATCGCATGGATAGTGAACAGAGGAAAAAAGCATTCTATCTAATTTTATACGCCTTCTGATCTTGTCGTATTCGTATTTGTTTCTCGACCCTTTTGGAACCTCGACCATCACGCTTACTGTTTCAATAACATAATTTTCGCCTTTAGCCATTAATTACTCCCTATAATGTTTTATCAAATTACTGAGCATTTATAAATCAACAAAAAGCCCTTTCGCTTCTTTTGATGTTAATTTTGATACGGATGTTACCTTATCACTGAAGGTAGATAAAGTATCCCAGGACTCATTTTCCGATAGATCTATTAATACCGAGTATACTTTAAATTTAAGTCTGTTTGAAATAGGAAGCCAACTCGACTTCCGGTGGTCCGTAGAGAGTCACCAGC
>CBDUCG010000227.1:0-2343 GCA_965365595.1 uncultured bacterium | reverse complement strand
ATTCATTCTAATATTCGCGGTGACAGCCTAGCAAATAATTGGAGTATATTCTAGCCGAGTATTATCTTCAAGGCTGTTTCAGAAAACCGTGTGAAGTTTAAGTGTTCCTTGATTTTTGATATGAAGACAACAATAATATGGTCTGTAATTATTTTGTTCCCCTTCACCTACTAAAACAGAGTAAAAAAATGGTGGATTCAGATAAGGAGTAAATTATGGCGGAGAGTCTGAAATTTAATTTCGGTGACAGCTCGATTGCTACTGTGTATGACGAAGTGCTAGTTCCTATTCTTTTCAAGCCGTGGGCTTCACGAATTATAAAAGAGCATGAACCGTGGGAAGGAAGAGCCGTTCTGGACGTTGCAACTGGAACCGGGATTTTTGCAGAATTAGCAGCTAGGGCATTTGGACAAAACGGGGTTGTTAAGGCAGTAGATATTAACAGCGAGATGCTGGATTTAGCCAGAAAGCGCTGTGAGTCAATAGTTCCTGAAGTTGATTTTATACAGTCCTCTGCCTATTCTCTGGAAATTCCAAGTGGTTCCATAGATTTTGTGGTGAGTCAGCAGGGATTTCAGTTTTTTCCGGACAAAGATAGAACCGCAATGGAAATATACAGGGTCTTGTGTGAGAACGGAAAGGTCTATATAAGCACATGGCGGCCGGTTTTAGAATGTCAGTATTTTGGAGCTATCTGCACTGCGCTTGAAACAATCGGAGAGTCTGAAATTTCAGATATGATGCGCCTCCCATTTGATTATATGCATAAATCAGACTTGGAGAATCACTTCAAATCTGCAGGATTTACAAATGTCCAAGTTAACTCGCAGGAGATGGAATTTGTATTTAGCGGCGGAGTTGCACATGCCGTGGAAGTTTCCTATGCAACTCCAATCAGGCCAAAGCTTCTTTCTTTGTCTGAGGAAAAGCAGATCCAGTTTAAGACCACTTTCTCAGGACTCTTGAATGAACTCAGTTCCGATGGAAAAACAATGGGGAAAATGGTTGCGAACGTGCTATTGGGCGAGAAATAAAAATTGATTAAAATAAGTTTCTATGAATGTCTCAGAAGATGAAATTGTAATTTTATGTCAATATCCGGAATTAATCCGCTATAACGAAGGACTTATAATACAGGAGGAGGCCCACGATAAAATTAGTTCTTCTCAGAATGTCGCTAATGGATATCTAATCCTTTTACAGCACTATCCTGTGATAACCAACGGCAGATTCGGAAGCGATGACAATTACGTGCTTCCTGTTAAGCAAATTGAAAAACTTGGCGTTGAGGTTTACAGATCCGACAGGGGAGGGGAATTGACATTTCACGGCCCCGGACAGCTGGTTGCTTATCCGATATTAAATCTGAGGTCACTCAAGATCGGAGTAAAAAAATATATCTCACTGTTAGAACAGGTAATTATCAATACGTTATCAGATTATGGTATCAGTTCCGATAGAAAAGAGGGTTACCCCGGGGTTTGGACAAGTGGGCAAAAGATAGCATCAATTGGCGTATCAGTTAAAAACGGTATCACAATGCATGG
The DNA here is from genome assembly GCA_965365595.1 of uncultured bacterium. Lineage (GTDB taxonomy): Bacteria > Desulfobacterota_D > UBA1144 > Nemesobacterales > UBA2774 > CR02bin9. The sequence goes on along the minus strand of CBDUCG010000227.1, from coordinate 796 downwards.
CTCTGCACTAAATGTGAGCACCGACTTGGACAGTTTTTCAATGATAGTGCCCTGCGGCATATCGGATGTGGAAGTTACTTCAATGGAACATACTTTGGGTTGTAGTGTAAATATGAAAGATGTTATTAACTCTTTTGTAAGTGAGTTCGAGAAAGTTTTTGAGGTGATTATAGATATAAAAAATGGTCCGGGAAAGTAGCCATTCCCGAACCGATATGATTATTTGCTGGTTAGATATCTAAGAATTAATTTCAAGGGCATTGAAGAAGTAGTTAATTTCATGCTCTGCGGTCTCGGGAGCGTCTGATCCGTGAACTGTATTTTCTTCAATATTAGTTGCAAAATCTTTTCTTATGGTGCCTTCATCAGCTTCCTCAGGGTTTGTCGCCCCCATGATTTGCCTGTTTTTAGCAATTGCACCTTCTCCCTCAAGCACCAAAACAACAATAGGTCCTCTGGACATAAAATCTGTAAGAGAGCCGAAGAAGGGCCTTTCCCTGTGAACTTCATAAAAACCTTCAGCTTCTGACTTTGTGAGCTTAATTCTTTTCATAGCCACTATATTCAGGCTGTTTTTTTCAAAACGCGAAAGAATTTCCCCTATAACTTTCTTTTCAACTCCGTCTGGTTTGATAATAGATAATGTGCGTTCCAATTTTAATCCTCCGAGGTAATTTTTTCTTTAATTTTTTCCGTATTTTGGATTTTGTCAAATTAGTTTGCAAGATTGTGTCCGATGAGCTTTTCTGATCACTTAATGTAATTGAGGTAGCGAAGCTATAATTAAGCTGTATTG
>CBDUCG010000226.1:0-2345 GCA_965365595.1 uncultured bacterium | reverse complement strand
GGTAACCGGAGCTTTGTAACAGGAAATGATTGTTACAGACGATACTGTTAATATTGTTAGAAATGGCACTAACAGTATTTTTGCAAAAAAGCCTTTTAACATAGGAAATCACCTGTTTAAAAATAGTTTTTACATAATAAATATAACCTATTTGCAGGGGATTCTTAACTGGAATTAGGATCCAGGCTTTTATCTGCAGCACGCACGGCGGATAAAAGCCTGGCCCTGATTTTATGGTGAAAAACCTATTTGCTTAGAGCAATTTCTTTCATTCTTCTGATGCCTTCGTCGATGTCTTCGTCGGCACACGCATAGGTAACTCGAATGAATCCTTCACCCTGGCTGCCGAATGCTGTTCCGGCAACTACTGCAACACCGGCTTTTTCAACGAGCTGGTCTGTGTATTCCTGTGATGTAAGACCAGTGCCTCTGATATCGGCAAATGCATAAAAAGCTCCGTCCGGTGTATCACATTTAACACCTGGAACTGTATTTAAGCCTGCAACCATTCTGTCTCTTTTCTGTTTGAGCATTGCATGTTTCTCATGAACCCAGTCCTGTGGTCCTGTGAGTGCAACATAAGCAGCTTTTTGAATAAATGCCGCGACATTGGTAATACTGTCTTGCAGAAATATTGAAAGCTTCTCAATTACAGGTTCCGGAGCGACTGCAAAACCGATCCTCCATCCTGTCATTGCATATGTTTTTGAGAATGTATCAATAACAAGACACCTTTCTGCCATACCGGGAACTGAGGATATGGATTTGTGCGGCTTATCGTATGTCACGTGGGAAAATATTTCATCCGTAATCACCATTAGCTGAGGGTTCTTGAAGACAAGTTCAGCTATTGCTTCCGGATTTTCAACAAGATGTCCGTTTGGTCTCTGCGGTGTATTGATGATAAGCAGCTTTGTTTTAGGTGTGATCATGGCATCGAGTTTTTCTATGTCAAACTGCCAGTCGGGGTCTGTAAGCGGCGTATGATCGATTTGAGCCCTTACGTATTTTGCCCATACTTCGTCTGGCGGATATCCCGGATTTGGAAAAATAACATGGTCGCCTTCTTCCAAGAATGTTAACAGCGACATTGTTAAAGCATGTTTAGCTCCTGCCGTTACAATTACCTCTTCGGGTTTTGTAGGTCTGCCGCGCCCGGTCATCTCCTCTGCTAAAGCTTCTCTAAGCTCTGGAAGTCCCGGTCCCGGATCATAACGTACATAACCGTCTCTGAGCGCCTGCTCAGTTGCGGCCAATACATGCTGGGGAGTCTCAAAATCGGGTCCCTGATAGTCTCCCTTTTCAAAATGAACAATCTTTTGCCCAGTCTTCTTTTCAAGATCCCGAGCCACTCTCATGCTAGCCCACTGTTTTGGTGGAACAAAATGGCCAATCTTCGAGCTGAATGGATATGAAACTGCCATTGTCTACTACCTCCTATAGATTAATGACTTCTAAAAGTACTACTATTATCCTCTCTCCCCTAAGGTACTTTCTTTATGAGAGGCCATTATACCCTCAGAAATCATTGAAAATACCTCCTCCGCAATTTCTCGTGCTGATTTATCTGTCGGATAGAAAAACATTACTGATCCTACTAATCCGAAGATAATCAGAGCCATAAGCTCTGTATTTGCGGGACGAAACGATCTTTCCTTAATGCCTTTCTCTAAAATTTTTCTGTAAAGCTTTATTCTTCTGTGTCTCCAGCGCTCCGTAAATTCATAGTGCTCTTTTATAAGTCTGGTTTCATCTCTGGTAAGAATTCTGAGAACATCCATATTCTCGAAATAGAACTGAAATATAAGTGTGAGTACTTTTTTTAACTTTTGCGGCGCCGGAGCGTTTTTTTCTATTTCTTTAACCAGAATTGATTCTATTGTTTCGTGAGTATGCTCGAGAATGCCGAGGTACAGATTTTCTTTGGATTCGAAGTAGAGGTAGATAGTTCCTTTTGCAACCCCGACTTGTTCCGCTATCTGATCCATTGTTACGTCGTGGTAGCTTTTTTTCGAAAACAAATTGGCTGCAGCTCTCATAATGTCTTCTTTGCGGGTTTTAAGCCTTCCTCTTTTCTTTGAAGAGGCAGCTTTATTGTTCATAAGTTTTTTTGGTTTAGCCATTTTTATTTGTCTCTCAACCCATCACATTTTAATTGAACTGACTAGTCAGTCATTGAAGAATATTATAACTGAAATTCCTTGTCAAGTGTTTTTTTGAAGAAATGAAAATTTTTTTCAAGAGACTTGCATTATAACTGAGCTTATATGTTTAAAATTTTCAATTCAGATAGGTGATAAGCAATGGAAATTGAAACAGAAATGCTAGATGGATTTGTTATTAAC
>CBDUCG010000225.1:0-2351 GCA_965365595.1 uncultured bacterium | reverse complement strand
AAAAACAAAGAGATCCCCAAGGAAGTGGTTATCAAAGGAATAAATCGAGCTTTTCAAAAGCAAAAGTCGGCTGATGGTGGGGATGTATCTTCAATTAGGAACATTAAACAGTGCGCCGTGTATGTAGAGCAATCCGTAATTGAATATAGTCCGGTGATAGGTAAAAAAGTCGAGAGAGTTCAAACGAAAGATTCTGACAATGTTGTAAATTCAATTGTGGAAGCGCTTAATCATTGCATTAATAATGAGTACAGCAAGAGAAACAAGGATTACTACATAGATCTTAAACAAAATCTGCTGTCGGTAGATGAAGAAAATCCGATGAGTCATATTTCAGACATAGAAGAGGGAGCACTAGAAAAATACTTTATGAGTCTGGATCAATCCGCAAGGGACGAAATTATTGAAGAAGCAAGAGAAAAGTTAGGCTACAGGGCCCGTCACATGACAGATGCCGCAATTGAAGAAAGCATTATTTCTTTTCGTAATGAGATTTTGGCTAGCAAATATAATCTTAAGAGTTTATTGTCTATAGTATAGGACAGGCATGAGTAAAAAATCTCAAAAAATCGGCTGTGATAATTGTCATCATTCGGGCTATGTAATAGAAGAAGTCAACAATAGCTCAAAAGCCATACTATGCAAATGCATCGAGGAATGCCCGGGTTGTGACGGCACAGGGAACGTGTTGTCAGAAAATGAGAGCGGATATTCTTATGTAGCTCCATGTAAAACCTGCGGAGTTATCAGAAGAAATGTCAAGCTCTACAACATTGCGGGCATACCGGCCAAGTATTCTCATGTTCTTCAGGTTGATGCTAGCCTCGAACTTAGGAGGATGCATAGCTCCGCATTGAAAGCGCTTAAATACGCAAAAGAAGAGTTTGTAAAAAAATATCCTACAAAAAACGGGTTCTTGTTAATGGGGCCCTCGGGTCTTGGAAAAACCCATCTAGCTGTCGGAACTATTTCAGAGCTAACCCTTAAACACGGAGTTAAATGCATGTTTAAGGATTTTTTCTACCTTCTTTCAGAATTAAAGCAAGCCTATTCTGAAGGGACCCCAGAAAACGATGTAATCCTTCCTCTCATTGAAACGGATGTTTTGGTAATAGACGAGCTGGGAAAGGGTAGGAGCAATGAATGGGAGCTAAATATTTTGGATCAGCTAATCTCAAAACGCTATAATGCTTCAAAAAAGACATTAATTACAACTAATTACGTCACATACGATCTAGCCAAAGATCTTGGTGATACAAAGGAAATCCTCGAAGTCAGAGTAGGGGAGCGAATAGCCTCAAGATTACATGAGATGTGCGAGTTTTTATATCTTCAGGGTAGGGATTTCAGAAAAGAGCATAAAAAAGCTCAGAATGTCCAGTAATCCCCAAAAATTCTTTTAGTGTTCGCGATAACCTCATCAGCTTTGGTTACTGCATCCCTAATATAATAATCTGAGCGCTTTTTGTCGAGCAGTTCTTCTAACATTTCTTTAGTAGAAATCCATAGGCCGTCGAGATTATAACCACCCTCAAGTAAAAAGATTATGTTACCGTTACAGATCTTGTCAGCTTGGTCGGTAAGCTGTCTCGTGAGTTTTGCAAATCCCTCTGGAGATACTTTCATTCCGCCAAGCGGGTCTTCAAAAAAGATGTCAAACCCTGCTGAGACAAGAATAAATTCGGGGTTATACTGCTCAATTACAGGTCTTAAAATTTCATCAAATATTTTAATAAACTCATTATCTCCCATTCCAGGCTGAAGGGGTACATTAACTGTATAGCCTTTCCCTTCTCCCGTCCCGGTCTCTTCGGCTGCTCCTGTTCCGGGATAAAACGGAAACTGGTGTGTAGAGAAATAAAGAACTTTTTGACTGTTTTCAAAAATGTGCTGTGTACCGTTGCCGTGGTGTACATCCCAGTCTATAACCAGTACTCGCTCAAGCCCCTTAACTTCGGTCAGGTAAGCCGCTCCGACAGCGACATTGTTAAATAGACAAAAACCCATCGGCCTGTCGGCCTCAGCGTGATGGCCCGGTGGGCGTACGATTGGAAATGCTCTGTCCACTTCCCCGTTTAAAACGCTGTCTATAGCTGATATTGTCCCCCCCGCAGCCCTTACTGCTGCATCAAAAGAAGCCGCGGATGTCGTTGTATCGGCGTCCAGAAATACTCTGGGCTTACCCTTAGTAGAAGCGATCTTGTTGTAATGCTCGGGTGTATGAACAAGAGTTATTTCTTCAATTGTAGCATCCCTGGGCTCAATCCTTACCACCTCATCCATCATTTTGGTGAAGTTGAGCATGTCTACTATCGCGAGCACTCTTTCAAAAGTTTCCGGATGCCCGGGGC
>CBDUCG010000224.1:0-2374 GCA_965365595.1 uncultured bacterium | reverse complement strand
GTTTTCATAGACCACTTGTCTTAACTATACTTTCCAATGACTGCAAGTTGACGTTTTAACAATTACCACCCAGGGAGTTTTTATTTATGTTTTTATCAAGATACACAATAGTTCTTGCATTGATTTCTTTTCTGATTATGGATGCAGCCGGGAAAAGCAGGATTTAACAATTCCCATGAAAGGCGGGGATTATAAAATTCAAATCACAAAAATAAAAAAGACGGAAGGAAAGACCCGAATTTAAAAACCACAACAAAGTGTTTTCCAAACAAAGCGTTTGACCCTTATGAGTTTTATCATAAGAATAAAGACTGCGAAGTGACAAATGTTGAAAGGACTGGAAATAAAGCAGGTTTTGATTTCGGATGTCAAAATGGAGTAAGAGTCAACGCCGACGGGAACGTGCAGTACAGCTTTAATGGCGGCAATCTTTCGTGGACGACCGAAATAACAGATATCAGCGGAAATGACTTTGATGTTGTAACAAACGCACAGAACGAATGTAGGCAAGTGCAAATAAATCTGCTCCTGCCGACAGAACATTCTCCGATTTAACTACATAACTCTAATATATTGATTTGCCTAGGTTCTCAAATCTAAAGTCTTGGTTAGAAATAGTTTTCCGACAAAAATTGTCCGCGCCAGCAGGGGCTCACTGCTAGTATTTTTCCGGGACGAAGTTCTTGTCCAGTTTTTTGGAGCGCTTATATGTTTTTTTGTCCTGAAGGGGAGGGAGTTTAACCTCTTCCTTCGGTACTTCTTTATAGGGGATTTGGCTAAGCAGATGGCTTATGCAGTTTAGCCTGCCCCTCTTTTTGTCGTTTGTATCAACCACATGCCAGGGTGATTTCTTTGTGTCCGTGTATTTAAACATATCGTCTTTTGCCCGCTCGTAGTCATACCATCTTGAGCGCGCGTACATATCCATTGGGCTTATCTTCCACTGTTTCATGGGGTTGTCCAATCTCTCCTGAAACCTTTCTTCCTGCTCTTCAGCGGATATGTCGAGCCAGTATTTAAACAGCATTATGCCTGAGCGTATGAGGGCCTCCTCAAATCCGGGACATATGCGGAGAAACTCGTCATACTGATAGTCCGTGCAGAAGCCCATTACCCTTTCGACCCCTGCGCGGTTGTACCAGCTGCGGTCAAAAAGCACGATCTCTCCAGCTGCCGGGAGGTGCGTGACATAACGCTGAAGGTACCACTGGGTCTTCTCTTTCTCTGTGGGAATACCAAGAGCAACAACTCGGCAGATTCTGTGATTAAGAGGCCCCGTGATGCGTTTTATCATTCCGCCCTTTCCCGCGGCGTCGCGCCCCTCAAATATCACGGCAATTTTCTTATCTTCAGCCTTTACCCAGTCCTGAAGCTTTACAAGCTCGATCTGAAGTTTTTCAAGTTCTTTTTCATATTTTTTGTCATTGAGCTTATTATGTTTTTTATCGCTGTCCTTCTTTTTTCCCATGAGTATCCTGTTCCGTTGCTTCAAGTTTGAGACTATTATAATCACTAACACATAAATCTTACAAGCTTGACTTGAGTGTCAAAAATTAAGATAATCTGTGGTATATTTGTTAACCTATGTAAAATAACCAATCTAACTTACTATTAGGCAAGGACAAAACATTATATGGCAAACACAGACGCAGCTGAGCTCCTGGATAAGCATATAAAGGAAAATACCGCTAACGGCAACATGCATCCCGGTGAGAACTGGTACGAAAAGGATTACCGGGAAGCCGAAGAATTGGTCTGGGCGTTTAACGATCTCAACTGGCACAGTCTTAAAAAGATATTTGAGGAACGCTCGCAAGTCTGGCAGGAAGCGTGTATTTTTGTGCTTGGCGAATCGGGCGCGGCAGAATCGGTCAAAATGCTGAAGGAAATCTTTATCGACGGCGAAGACAAGATCGCCTGCTATGTTGCAGTGTTTCTCTCTGAACAGAATCTTTCTGAATTTTCCACTGAAGATCAGGGCAAAATCCTAAGTCGTCTTGCCGAGCTTCTTGAAAATGATAACTATAAGAAGCAAGGTGAACACTATCTTTTTATTCTCGAAAAAATCAAGAGCCAATTGTAATTAAAACTCGAAATAGTTTAACTATCTTGAAAGTTTTTGATTATGATAGTTAAATTATATAAAGATTCGATTAATTAAATTATGCTTTGATTTAACAGAAGGATTACAATGAGGATGAAAATAGGATTAATATGCAGTTTGCTGTTACTATTTTTATTTAAATTTCATTAACGCAGGCAGCCCTAGATGCCTGGATATTACTGTACTCCACATTGATACAGAATAAAAATGCTATTGAATATCTGATTTCCCTTATTAAACTTTAATATTGGTTGCTAAAAAAAATTTTTT
>CBDUCG010000223.1:0-2391 GCA_965365595.1 uncultured bacterium | reverse complement strand
TTATAGACGAGACATTGTGTATACACACCTAACTTGTCAGGAGCAATAAAGTCTAAGGGAATTATTTCCTGACTGATCAATTAAAACAGTGTATAAATGAATGGAGCTACTGCTGAGCCTTGCGCAAATACAATTAAAAGTCCGAACATTAATAAAATAACGAGCATTGGTGTGATCCACCACCACTTATTTTGCATGAAGAATTGCAGTAACTCTCCAATAATACCCATTCTATTTGTAATACTTTTAAGAAAAGACATTTTGGTATCCTCCTGGTTAAGAATATACCTTATGAAATTAATTTATCTTTAGTGACAAGATAGTTCCCGAGAACCAACAAATCCATTCCGCTGGCACTAAATGAGTTAAATGCTTCTGCTGGAGTATTGACTACAGGCTCTCCTTTAAGATTAAAGGAGGTATTTAACAATACAGGAATGCCAGTTGCGTCTCCAAAAGTTTCAATCAGTTTGTAATACTTTGGATTTGTATCTTGTCTGACGGTTTGCAGCCTTCCTGTACCGTCTACGTGTGTTATCGCAGGCAGTACGGCCCTTTTATCTTCTATTACATCTGTTACATATAACATAAATCTTGCGGGATAATGTTTCTCAGGATCTTCGAGGTCAAAATATTCCCCCGCCCTGTCAACGAGGATGGATGGCGCAAAAGGTCTGAAAGGTTCCCTGAATTTAATTTTCACATTAACAATATCCTTCATTTCATGGCTTCTTGGATCGGCCAGAATACTTCTATTACCTAAAGCACGCGGACCATACTCAAAGCGTCCCTGGTGCCATCCTATAACCTTACCGTTCTGAATGCTGTCGGCTACACGCTCCAACAATTTATCTTCATTTTCAATAAGCTCATAGGGAATATTATTTTCAGTTAAATACTCATATACATCTGCCGGGCTGTGTTCTTCTCCCCAATAGGCGTGTTCCATGACAAAGTTTCTGGGTTTTCCCAGTATTCCGTGATAACCATATAAAGCAGCACCTGTGGATGCTCCACCGTCACCAGCTGCAGGCTGTATGTATATCTCTTCAAATGGGGTCTGCGACAATATTTTTCTATTCGCCACACTGTTTAACGCAACCCCGCCAGCCATGCATAAATGCTTAAGCCCAGTTATCTGATATGCGTAGTTCGCCATTTTTACCACTATCTGCTCTGTCACCACCTGTATACTGGCAGCTATGTCGGCATAATATTGGTTTGCCTTTGCAATTTCGTCATAGTTATCCGGCTTTTCTCCGAAATAAGAGGGATAACCACTTGCATCAGTAAAGAATTCAGCCTTTGGATCTCTAGGGGTGCCGAAAAGTTTTTCAAATTTTTTAGTAAAGGTCTTTTCAGAAGAATAATGGAAGGAAAAATAATCCATATCAAGCTCAAAACCACCTTCTTCGTCAACATTGACTACTTCGTATACCTGTTCTACATATTTGGGTTGACCGAACGGCGCCATACCCATAACCTTGTACTCTCCCTCATTTACTTCAAAACCCAAAAAAGCTGTGAATGCGCTGTACAATAGACCAAGAGAATGCGGGAATTTTATCTCTTTCATGAGCTGTATATCGGTCCCGCGGCCTATTCCTATCGTTGCGGTGGTCCATTCACCAACACCGTCAACAGTTAATATTGCCGATTCTTTAAACGGTGAGCAGTAAAAACTGCTTGCTGCATGGGAGAGGTGATGCTCGCTAAATAGAATTTTTGAGGAATCTACACCCAATTGTTTTTGCAGAAGGTGCTTGATCCAGAGTTTATCTCCAAGCCATGTTATCATTGCTTCACGGAATAATTTCATCGAGCCGGGAAATGACTGCATTGTGGTAAGGAGTAGACGCTCGAACTTTACGAAAGGCTTTTCAAAAAACATTATGTATTCCAGATCATGAGCTTCTATGCCTTCTAAATTGAGACAGAAGTTTATTGCATTTTCAGGAAATTCGAAGTCATGCTTTATTCTACTAAATCTCTCTTCTTCTGCGGCGGCAACAACAACTCCGTCCTTAATCAGCGTAGCTGCTGCGTCATGGAAATAACATGATATTCCTAATATATACATAATATTAAAACTCCTTCGATTTCAATCTATTATTTATAACAATGTGGATAAAATATTAAGAGATTACAGGATTAAGATTGTCTTTTAGCATTTTCCAATGCACTTAATTCCGTATTATTTTCTTTATCATGCCATCCAACATGCTCTTTGTTTTTAATCTCAAGCGGATCGGTAAATAATTTCATTAGTAAAGCAAATGGGGAGAGAAGTATGAAATAAAAAATTGTTAGAATAACTCTGGCGTTAAAATCACCAATTTTTCGAGCTATTTTTTTCCAGCCCTCCCAAAGCCGTCTAAAAATATTCTGTTT
>CBDUCG010000222.1:0-2400 GCA_965365595.1 uncultured bacterium | reverse complement strand
AGCAATTCCTTTTCCGATTCCCTTGCTGCCGCCGGTTATGAGTGCCGTTTTTCCTGCTAATTTTTTCATTGTCTTGAAGTTTACCAGATTGTCTCATTTTTACATGATTTAATTCACAGAAATAACGCTTGGCAAACACAAAAAGTTCACCGAATTCGGAACCTTAATCAATATAATTACATATGTAATATGCTATAAAATAAGGTCTGTGGGAACAATAAACATCAGTCATTGTGTTATAATGGGATAAATATGAGGCGATTAATCCTGCTTATTTTTCTATATCCTGATAACAGCTTTAAACTCAGGCTTGAGATACCGTGAGATTCTTAGCCTTAGGTGGGAAGATATCAATCTTGATGAAGGTTACTTAAATATAGCTAAGAGTAAGTCTGGTAAGAGTAGGCAGGCTCCGATCAATAGCACCCTCAGAAATGCTCTTCTCTCTAAAAAACAGCAGGTTCCGTTAGCAATTCCGTTAGCAGTAGTCAATTAGGTGGTGAAAACCTTAATGATCCTGTGGACATACGTGGCAGACACGCAGTCTTGAGGGCTCAGGCGACATGATGAATGATAACGGCTTTGTGTGCACCGGAACCGATGTGATAAACCACAATAATTGGAAGCCAGGAAACAGACCGTCCCTAATCCTAGAAACTAGCGTCCCAGGCATATTCACCGCGGGAAACGTGAGGGCAAACTCCGTCAAAAGAGTAACATCAGCGGTAGGCGAGGGCGGCATGGCCGTTAACAGCGTTCACAGGTATTCTCCAAGCTTGAAGAAAATGCACACTAAGAAATAATTTATTTATGTTATATTGTCATGCGGATGTCTGGTAATAAGCATAAGATATCTTGACCAAAAGGATTTCAGGAAAGGGTTTATGAGCTGGATTCGTGAAATAAATTCCGAGCAGTGGCGAACATTTTTTGTAGCATTTTTGGGCTGGACGCTTGACGCGATGGACCTTCTGCTCTTTGCATTCGCAGTGGGATCTATCGGGCAGGTGTTCAACCTATCCGAAGCCATGGTCGGCGCTCTCTTTTCAGTCACATTATTCGCGTCAGCATTCGGCGGAGCCGCGTTCGGCATTATTTCCGATTATGTGGGAAGGGTTAGAGCTCTTACATACAGTATTCTGTTATTTTCAATATTCTCCGGATTAAGCGCGTTTTCACCTAATGTAGCATTTCTGATTGTATGCCGTATTTTCCTTGGATTTGGCGCCGGGGGCGAATGGGGCGCGGGAGAAGTGCTTGTCGCCGAGAAATGGCCGAAAGAGCACAGAGGAAAAGCGATCGGCATGGTTCAAAGCGGCTGGGGAATAGGGTATACCCTGGCGGCAGTTCTGGCGACCCTGATCATACCTCACTTCAAAGAGGGAGTCAGCTATACAATCCCGCTCATAGATTTAACCTTGGACGGGATTGATCTTGGATGGAGGTTGTTATTTCTGGTGGGCGTAATGCCCGCATTCATGGTCTTTTATATAAGAAGGAACGTCAAAGAGCCCAAAATATGGAGAACAATTAATGATAAGAGAAAAGAAGGGGTACTTAGCGAAAAAGCAAAACATTTTACTCTAGCCCAGATATTCAAACCGGATTTACTACGTTATACAATTACAGCAACGCTTCTAACAAGCCTGTGTATGATTGCTTACTGGGGCCTTTTTTTCTGGATACCGCAGTTTCTGGCGAGTGAAAAGGGCGTTGGTCTCGACACAAAGGGCTTTATATGGATAATCCCCATAAACATGGGCGCTTTCATAGGATGCAACACTTTTGGGTTTATTAGCGACAAACTGGGAAGAAGGCCTGTTTTTATAGCTTATCTGCTTATCATGGCAGTGCTCGTATGGTTCTTCGGAAACGCCACCACACTTAAGGAAATACTGATATTAGGCCCGCTAATCGGATTTTTTGGAACAGGCTTTTACTCAGGATTTGGCTCAATATTCTCTGAAATATTTCCCACAAGAGTCAGAGGCACCGCGCAGGGCTTCTGCTATAACGTGGGACGAGGCGTCTCAGCCGTAGCTCCACCCCTCATCGGCTTTCTTGTCGGCAAATACGGTTTCTCAACCGGACTCACAACGGTGTCGATTTTCGCTGTCGCAGCAGCGATTGTTGTTTTAACATTCCCCGAAACTAAAGGCAAAGTTCTTGAAGCAGAATAAAATATATTTTTCTGTATCAATAGCCGAGGGAGACATAGCCGTTAACAGCGTTCACAGATATTTACGTGATTTAGAAGATCATTACGGTTAATGAATATTACTTACCAAAACTTATATCCTTCAAAAGTATTAAAGTAGTCCTTAGATAAATATAAAGATTGGATCTGGTTGTGCGCTTTGTTGATAGTAAAAATGCTCCAAACAGCAACCTTAGATAAAC
>CBDUCG010000221.1:0-2417 GCA_965365595.1 uncultured bacterium | reverse complement strand
TAAAATCAAGACAGATAGACGCTGGCTTTATCGCATACAGCTCTTTGTCTGACAGAAGTAAGCGCTGGGCATGGGTAGTGCCTCAAAAAGTTTACGAGCCAATAGAGCAGGGCGCGGTTCTCATAACAAAAGATAATATCAACGATTCCGCAAAAATCTGGATGGGTTATTTAAACTCTGACTCCGCAAAATTAATTATCCAACAATCGGGCTACGGCATATATGGTATAGGACAAGATACTGCCGTAAGTTCCTCTGATTAACTTTAATAAATTACTTAAGGGGTTTCAGTATAGTAACATGGCCCATCTTGCGGCCTGCTCTTGTTTCAGTCTTTCCATACAGATGTATGCAGGCACCTTTGGTGTTATAAAAATTCTTGACCTTGTTTACATCACTACCGATCAAATTGGTCATAACAGCGTCTGAATGAGGGGTAGGGTCGCCCACGGGGAGGCCGCACACTGTGCGGACGTGCTGTTCGAATTGTGACACCGCGCAGGCGTCAATCGTCCAGTGTCCAGAGTTATGAGTACGAGGAGCGATTTCATTTGCGAGTATGTCGCCTTTCTTTGTTACAAACATCTCAAGCCCAAGAACTCCGATCAAGCCTACTTTGTCAGCCAGTTTCCTAGCTATCCTTTTAGATTTTCCCACAACATTGGCATCCACAATGGCAGGCACTGTGCTTGTGTGAAGAATATGGTTTTTGTGCACATTTTTTATGGGGCCGTAAATTGCGGATTTGCCATACTTATCACGTGCTATGATTATGGAAATCTCGCACTCAAAATCTACCATTTCTTCCAGAATGAGCTCATCTGACTTAAGCTTGTTAAAACTTTTGGTTGAGCTGTCGCCGGTTCTATAAACTGTTTGTCCCTTGCCGTCGTAGCCAAACCTTGTTGTCTTGAGTATATAATCTTTTAACCCCAAATTTTCAGCTTCACGTTTTAAATCCTCAGGCCTGTATATGGGAGCCCATCTGGCGGTCGAAATACCGATGCTGTTTAAATATTTCTTTTCATTAATGCGGTTCTGAGCGATTTCCAGAAGCTTGCCGTCCGGATAGACGGGTTTTAGCTGCTGTATGTAGTGAGCTGTTTCAACTGGGACGTTTTCGAACTCATATGAAACCACATCAACGCTGTTTGCGAATGACCTTAATTTTCTCTTGTCAGTGTATGAAGCCACAAAAGTCCTTGCCGCAACCTTCTCAGCAGGGCTGTTTTTGTCAGGACCGTATATATGGACCTTTATCCCGAGTTCAGCAGCCGCCAGAGCGCTCATGCGCCCAAGCTGCCCGCTCCCTAAAATACCCAGTGTGATTGAGTGTGGTTTCATTCCGTGCTAACTGCAATGCCCCTTTAAGATTAAACGACTAAATCAATATCTTTTCAAATTACCTCTTTGTAACTTTATTCAAAATTTCCGAGCTTGGATTCTTTTTCGGTTTTACAGCAATGCTCTTTGTCTGCCTATTTCTAAACTGCTCAAGCCGGGCTGCAACTTTGTCGTCGGAGGTCGAAATTATGGCCGCCGCAAGTAACGCTGCGTTTTTGGCCCCGGCTGTTCCGATTGCCAAAGTACCCACGGGAATCCCTGCCGGCATCTGGGCAATTGAGAGTAAACTGTCGAGCCCTTTTAACGTTCTGCTTTCAACCGGCACTCCCAAAACAGGAAGTGTAGTCATGCTTGCCGTCATCCCGGGCAGGTGAGCCGCTCCCCCCGCGCCCGCTATTATAACTTTCAATCCCCTTTCCCTCGCAGTCTTCGCGTATTCATAAAGCCTTTCAGGGGTTCTGTGGGCAGAGACAATTCTGGTCTCGTATTTTATTTTGAGATCGTCCAGAATCCGGGCTGTATTTTCCATAGTTTTCCAGTCGGACTGTGAGCCCATGATGATTCCGATAACAGGACTTTTACTTGATCTAGTCATGCGTTCCTTCTCCAATAGAACTGTAATTTAGCTGAATAATCCGAAATATGAAACAGCTTGCTTCGGCATAAAAATAGAGGGGAATTTTGCATGCAAAATGTTATGGAAAAATCAAAAAGAAGTCAAATACCCGAGACGAAAAACAGCTTGTCTCAAATATTTCAAACTTTTTTAGTATTCTGTGTTCTATTAAAGAGAAACACTCAGCCTAACTATGATTTTTTTTCGCATTTCATCTCTGGCGTTTCATATCCCCATGTGACAATAGCCTCGTCGCCTTCAATCCATACGGATTCGTTTCTACCTTGATATTTCGATCCGCTTCCTGAGGGCTGCAAGTACATAAGTGATGTACTGTCGCCACGCTCGGCTGTGAGTGTCGGAGGATCTGTTTCAAAAAATGTCATAATTATTTCGTTTGCGGGGTTGCCGTCACATGCATAGAAATAAGGCCCTTTGCTGGTTACCAATCTATAGC
>CBDUCG010000220.1:0-2436 GCA_965365595.1 uncultured bacterium | reverse complement strand
TCGCGTGAAACCTAGCCCCATTTGAAACCCTTGTAGAGAAACCACTATTCTCAGTACTGAACGTTGCGATTTTCTTAAGCCCTCTGTCTGCATTTAATACAGCATCAATGATTCCGAATGAATAACGGCTAGCTGGAGTAATAGCATTTATTACACTTGTAAAATTTCTTTCTTCTATCTCATCGGTAGACCCGCCGTGATTCCAGAGAGTCCTGTTGTATTGCTCGGCAATTTCACATGCTGCCAAGGCGAGCGAGCTGGAATAAGGTCCGAGCAAAATCTTGACTAGATCATCAGAGATGAGTCTTTTGATGTTTACCCGGCATTTATCTATAGAACTTTCATCATCATAATAAATTAGCTCAATTGGAAGTTTAGCATTATATTCCTTTACAAAAATTCCGCCTGAATCATTCAATTCAGATAACCAAAGCTTTAAACCTTCAAAACTTTCAATACCCTGGATTGAATAGCTTCCAGTTAGCGATATGGATAGACCGATCTTTATTTTATTCATAGATTTCCGGCGCTATGGTCAAAATATTGATTCACGCACACACACCAGTCCTATAATGATTAATAATAGAGGAAAAATCCAGGAGGGTTCCTAAAGTGCTACGATAGTTTTGTAATTGCCTCTGTAATTCGATTGATGCCTTTAACTATGTCATCCATCGATGTTGCATATGAAATTCTCACATAATCGTCAGCTCCGAATGCAACTCCAGGGACAACAGCTACTTTGGCTTCATCAAGAATAAACTCGGTGAAGTCCAATGAGTTGTTCAGCACTTTGCCGTTAAATTCCTTGCCGTAGCATCCGGACACATTCGGGAACACATAAAACGCGCCTTGAGGATCAAAGCAGGTGATTTCAGGAATTTCGTTCAGTTTTTCGACTATGTAGTTTTTTCTCTGCTCAAACTCTTTTGTTCTATCTTCAATTATCTTGTGATCGCCGGTGAAAGCAGCTATAGCGGCCCACTGTGAGATTGAAGTAGGATTTGAAGTAGATTGGCCTTGGAGCTTGCTCATCGCGCTGATGACGTCTTTATCGCCCGCCGCGTAACCGATTCTCCAGCCGGTCATAGAGTAAGTCTTGGAAACACCGTTTACAAGAATTGTAGATTTCTTAATATCTTCTCCTAGCGCAGCAACCGGGATGTGCTTAATACCACCATAAATGATTTTCTCATAAATTTCGTCAGAAATTATTATAAGCCCAGCTTCCATTGCAACATTAACTATTGCTCTTAATTCCTCTTCATTATAAGTAGCGCCTGTCGGGTTAGACGGATAGTTAAGAATGAGTGCTTTTGTATTGGAATTGATACAATTTTTAAGTGATTCAGGCGTAATTTTAAAACCTTCGGATTCTTTAGTGTCCAAAATTACAGGGGCAGCTTCCGCTAGTCTTATCTGCTCAGGGTATGAAACCCAGTAAGGAGCAGGAACAATAACTTCATCCCCACTGTCAAAAAGAACCTGGATTACGTTGTAAAGAGTATGCTTGGCTCCTACTGAAGTTATGATTTCCGACTTTTCATATTCCAGATTGTGGTCTTCTTTTAAGCGGTGGATAATTGCGTCCTTTAACTCATCTATACCGCCAACACCTGTGTATTTTGTCATTCCCTCGTTAATAGCTCTGATAGCCGCTTCTTTAACATGTAAAGGGCTGTCAAAATCCGGCTCTCCTGCTCCGAAACCAATTACATCCACTCCTTGAGATTTAAGGGCTTTTGCTTTAGCTGTAATAGTTAGAGTCGCCGATGGTTGTAATCTTTCAGCTCTTGCTGACAATTTCATTGAGTAATTCCTCCTAACGTTATAAAAGTTTTTCCCTTAACCTTTTTTCAACAACCTCTGGCACCATGTGAGATGCCGATCCGTTTAATGAAATGACCTCTTTTATAACAGACGAGCTTATGTGTGAGTATTCGCTGTCCGTCACCATGAAGACCGTTTCTAGTTCCGAGCTCAGAGTTTTATTGGCTAGAGCCATCTGCATCTCAAATTCAAAATCAGATACTGTCCTCATGCCCCTGAGTACTATGTTGGTACCTTTTCTTTTTATGTAATCAACTAAAAGTCCTTCAAAATAGTCCACTTTTACGTCATCCCGGTCTTTAAATACTTCATTTAGTATTTCGACCCTTTCCTCCACAGTAAATACCGTTTTCTTTGAACTATTATGAGCAACGGCTACAACAATCTGATCAAATACCTGAACACCACGCTCAATAATGTTTTTATGTCCATTTGTAAACGGATCAAAAGATCCGGGATACACCGCAACCTTCATCACCGTTCACCCTTCCTAAAATAACTGACATGAGTTCCTCCGAATGATTTGGTAATTCTTTGAAATCCGGGAGGAGTATCTTCTATTTTGTGATCGTGCTCTATCACTATAACTCCATCATCATGTAATAA
>CBDUCG010000219.1:0-2439 GCA_965365595.1 uncultured bacterium | reverse complement strand
GTACTAACATGTGTGTATAAAATATTTTGACTTTTGCGCCAGTATTTTATCTGACGAAGGCTATTTATTTCAGCATTATAATCCGGACGGATCCCTTGCCAGTAATTGGCATGCCTGGCTAGTCGATGGCAAAGAGGTGCTTCCCATCCAGGAAGATTCAACGGCTTTGACGCTTTGGGCGCTTTGGATACACTATCAGGGTTTGAAGGATGTAGAATTTATCAGACCTCTCTACAGTACGCTCATAAAAAAAGCTGCCGACTTTTTAGTCAGTCACCGGGACCCTCAAACACTGATGCCCTTGCCCTCCTATGATCTTTGGGAAGAGCGTTACGCATTGCATGCCTATACGGTTGCATCTGTGATCGCCGGTCTTAGAGCTGCAGCGAATTTTGCCAAACTTTTTCAGGATGACTCTCTGGCTGAGAAGTATGGCTCCGTGGCCGATGAAATGACGGGGGGGATCAGTCAACACCTGTACCATGACGGCCTGAAACGATTTGCCCGTTCGGGTTCCCGAACAAGGGGGGGGTATGAACTGGATGAAGTCATTGATATCAGCCTATTAAGTTTGGCCACTCTTGGGGTTCTGGATCCCAGAGATGAGCGGATGATTGAAACAGCCAAAGCTGTACGGGAGCAACTGTGGCTTAAAACTCCTATTGAAGGTTGCGCCAGATACCATGGGGATGTCTATCAACGTGCGGAGGATAGCCCTGAAGACATTCCCGGAAATCCATGGTTTATCTCAACACTATGGCTGGCAGAATATTTTATCGATCAAGCAGAAAGTCGTCAGCAACTTGAAGAAGCCCTTCCGTATATTGAATGGTGCGAAAAAAATGCTCTTCCTTCCGGCGTGCTTGCCGAGCAGGTACATCCTGTAAGCGGTTCACCTCTTTGTGTGTCGCCTCTTACTTGGAGTCATTCCGCTTTTGTTTGGACCGTTCTGCGATATGCAGAAAAACACCAGACTTTTAATAAATAGCCTCTATTCCCAAAAAAGAGATTTTGGGCAAGCTTGCCAACCAACCAATCTGCGGGAGAAATCATGGGCAAAATGTAATTTGAATTCCCCTGTTTTATTCCCTTTGGGCTGCTAAACTAAAAAAATAGCCAAACCAAGACCGAAACCGATTAAAGGGAAGATATATTTTATATATTTTTCATTTATTGCAGTTTTAGAGGTCAGAATCTTCCCTCTATAATTTTGTATTCTCAGTAGTATATTGAGAACATAAAGACTTATGCTGCAGAGAGAAAAAACTGCGGTGGCACCTGCATTTTGGAATTTGTTAAAATGGATAAAAATAAATGAAAGGAGTACTCCCGAGATAAGAGAAATCAGCATCCAGATGCTTTCATCCTTCCAGTCCATTTCACCAGTATTATCATCATAGCTCATCTTAATTCATACAGTGTGAAAATATATATTTCTAGCCACAATAGAAAATATTTTCCTGCAGAAGTCGAGCGAAGGTGTGTACTGGTAATATAAGGGGGGGGGAGCCTCACTGCTTTACAGGTATTTGATATAATAGACATTTTTTAGTTAAAAAATGTCTGCATCACGCATCGCGCCGATGATATCAGGTAGCAGTGAGGCCCTCTTTACCGACATTCGCCTCATATTACAAACACGCCAATATGATAATATCTGGCAATAGGGAAAAATTAAATTTTCTTGCCACAAAAGTAACTATTTTGAGGCAAAATGCGAGTTGTCATGTGCAATGGCAATGTTGTGACTATGGGACCAGTCTAGTTAGTCTGATGTTTAGGAGAATTCATTACAGTCAATTATCTGTACTCTCATTTAACTAACCCACAATGGCCTAATGCTTTATTTTCATTGAATTTGACATCAGCTACTTGCCAGAGCATACATTTTGATCCGATGCAGCATACTTCTTTTGTCTTAGTTGCTGTGTCGTGCTTGTCGAGTATGGTGGTTGCTATGTGTGCAACTGGACATCTGAGAGTTAATGCAGTTTTTTCAGGTTGCAGTGTTGTAGTCATAATCATTCTATATATCCATGAAGTTGTCCGAGACCGTCTCGCAGCAAGATTGCTATTTCTTCTTTTTTAAAGTTGGGTTCTTGGTTTGTTATAAGATTCATATGGTTAAGAATAGACCGTATAGTCTGCTACCTCATGACATCAGGAATTCTCTACGCTTAGCCCTAATTGTTAAATGGTTTATATCTATTAATGTGTTTCATTTTCATCAGCGCATAATCTATTGAGGTTTTTAAAGATTCTACTGTACAGGCCTTGAAAGGGTGTTTGAAATAGGGGGATGCTACTATTTTAACGGCTTTAAACATCCACCCAGGCGCATCAGCTATTATAAATCCGTTGTATTCTTCAGGTTCCATAGTTACTCCCTTATACA
The DNA here is from genome assembly GCA_965365595.1 of uncultured bacterium. Taxonomy (GTDB): domain Bacteria; phylum Desulfobacterota_D; class UBA1144; order Nemesobacterales; family UBA2774; genus CR02bin9. The sequence goes on along the minus strand of CBDUCG010000219.1, from coordinate 44 downwards.
TCTAAAATAATAAAGCCCACACACCTGTTTTGGGTGAGTGGGCA
>CBDUCG010000218.1:0-2469 GCA_965365595.1 uncultured bacterium | reverse complement strand
AGACTCAATATCAACTTGAGCCGATTCAACAATCTGCTTTGTTATGGATCCGTCTCCATACCTGACCCAAAAAGGGCCCCCGCCCGGTTCTCCAACATTTTTTACCACTCCGCAGACTCTGATTGGGCGGTCGAGCCGGGACCTCAAAAAACTGGCTCTCTCATCCAGAGTCAAATCGCTTAAGTGTCCAGGTAATTCTATATGTAATTCATCTACTATAAATTTTGACATGTCGTCTAAAAAAGTTTCATCCGATGATCCCGTGTCCATTTGCTTTAAATAACCGAATACCTTGTTCTGAAGATCGAGTAGATATCCTCCTAGAGCTTTTTTATAGGTATAGGTATAATTCTTCAAATAGTCCGGAACCACATTATCAATGTTCTTGATGAATACGATATCACAATCCAGATCATTAAGGTTTTCAATTAATGCACCGTGACCTCCCGGTCTTAAAACAAGCTTTCCTTGAGAGTCCAATAACGGCTTATTCTCCATATCTACAGCTAATGTATCAGTAGAGGGTTTTTGTGCCGAATAATTAATCTCAAACTTAACTCCATTTGTTTCATACTCTTTTAGTTTTGCATTTAAAAGAGTTTTGACTCTTTCTAAATGCTCGGGAGATACAGTAAAATGCAGTCTCGATATTCCCTGGGAGTCTCTTGTGTACTCTGTTGCTTCGACCAGATGCTCTTCAAATGCGGTTCGAGATATATCTCCGTATTGATGAAACTCTATTATCCCCTTTGGCAAGTTGGAATAATTTAGACCAATCGGACTTAAAGTATATTCCACAATAGATTTATATATTCCCTTGTTTAATAATTCGTCTAAATCAAGATCATCATTTTTCATTATGTTCTTTAATTCGTCGACAAACGCGAACTTTGAAATGTTATCTATAAATTCAAGGAAGGATTTAGATTCTTTACTATTATCCTTTAGAAGCGCTTCTCTGGTTACTTCTCCATCACGACCAATCACAGAAAGAAGCTCTTTGAACATCCTGCTTGCAGCGCCTGATGCAGGGACAAATTTGACTACATTTTTAGATTTAGATTCAGATTCATAATTGTCTATGTACTCATTAAGATCTGCATCTATATTGTCGATTCCATCCCCGATTGTGCAAGGCCGGACAAGCTCTGTAAAAGGAATGCCTTTTTTAAAAGTTTCAATTTGTGAGAGAGCCGATTCTATTGTGACCCCTTTTTCTTTTAACTGTGAGATAAATTCTTCAGATAGCTGTTCACATTCTGGTTTCATTTTTATTCCCTTATCAATTTGTAATTATTTTGGGGAATATTGTAAACGGAAAAAAATATAATCCCAAAAATTATAACCATAAATTAACAATATCCTTGATTTTAAGTTCCACTACCAAGGGTTTGGTGTTTGATTGCAGAGACTCTGATGCTATCACTTAAGTTCCGACACTTTCAGAGTGAGAACTCATTATTACACTGCTAAAATTAGGGCTTGTCAGCTTATTCATTCTCAGAAAAAGAACAGCTTTTCACAAATAAGCAAAAGTTATCAGTCTAAAATTATTAAGCACTGAGGTTCTCACGAGTAATAACGATGGTTTTTATTAGATTAATAATATACACAGAATGAATTTCTCTCCGATCAAATACCAGAATATCTGAAAAATACACTTTAAGAATTGTCTAGGAGGGTAAAAAAGTGTATAAATAGCTTGGGAGGGTATCATATAATGACTGATTTATCCACTAGATCATATAAAATAGAACCAGAAAAGTGGGAAGAGCTAAAAAAGACTTTTAGCGGTGATCTGCATTATGACCATACAATGCGCAGGATTTATGCAACTGACGCTTCGTCTTATCGAATATTGCCTACAGCTGTTGCCATTCCAAAATCGCATAATGACATAGGAGAATTAGTAAAATTTGCTATTGAGAATGATATCCCCCTAACTCCCAGAGCAGCCGGCACGTCACTATCCGGTCAGCCAATTGGAAGAGGAATAGTGGTAGATGTAGGCAGGTATATGAATCAGGTATTGGAGGTCAATAAAGATGAGAGCTGGGCAATAGTACAGCCGGGTGTAATAAGAAACGAATTAAACGAGTATCTCGAACCATACGGGCTATTTTTCGGTCCTGAGACTTCCACACAGAATCGCGCAATGATAGGAGGCATGATGGGTAATAACTCCTGCGGGGCGAATTCCGTAGTTTACCGGGATAGCAGAAAACACTTACTAGAAGTTAAAGGGTTTTTAGCTGACGGATCAGAAGTTGTTTTTGGGGAGCTTACAAAAGAAGAATTTGAAACTAAATGTAACGGTGATAAAAGCCTGCCAGAGACAAAATTATACTGTCATATAAGAGATATGATGACTGACAAAAGTAATCAGCAGGAAATATTAGACAACTTCCCACATGAGAAAATTTTCAGACGAAACACCGGATATGCTCTAGACGTAATATCAAAAATGCA
>CBDUCG010000217.1:0-2486 GCA_965365595.1 uncultured bacterium | reverse complement strand
AGCTCCTTCCATGTTTGTCGATGACCAGATGTTTTGGGGCAATGACAGGCTCGACTTTCTGGACAAATATCTGAAGGGTGATATCTAAATTATGAGCTACAAAATCACCACTTATGACAATAGTTGCCGATAATTTATTTAAGGAGAATAGATTTAATGCACAGTTCATATCAGTATAGAGACGGAGAATTTTACATCGGAGATGTTTCGCTCACATCTATTGCCGAATCTGTAGGAACGCCATATTATGTTTACAGCTACGAATTTTTAAAAGACAGCTACACCGCGTATGCCGAAGCTTTTTCAGACCTGGATACGCTTATCTGCTATTCTGTAAAAGCAAATTCCAACCTTGCTATATTAAAATCATTTGCCGACCTGGGCTCTGGCTTTGACATAGTATCGGGAGGAGAGCTTATCCGTGTCCAGAGGGCAGGGGGAGACCCTTCCAAAGTAGTGTTTTCCGGAGTTGGAAAGACCAGGGAAGAAATGAGAGCTGCAATAGAAGCCGGGATATTGTTCTTTAATGTAGAGTCGGAAGAGGAGCTTTCTGTATTAAATGAAGCGGGCAAGGAAGTCGGCAAAAAAGCTCCCGTTGCGCTCAGAGTCAATCCAGACATTGATCCTAAAACTCATCCATATATTTCCACCGGTTTTAAGAAGAGCAAGTTTGGGATTGAGATAGTGCGTGCTTTTGAAGTCTATAAAGAGGCCAATCAGATGGAAGGGATAGATGTAATTGCAATTGATGCGCATATAGGGTCACAGATATTCGACCTCACTCCATTTTCTGATTCAGTCAACAAACTTGTCAGCCTTGCGGATGATCTTATTGCGGAAGGTATAAAAATACAACATATTGATATAGGAGGCGGGCTAGGGATTAGTTACAAGCTTGATGACAAACCGCCGCACCCAAGTGTCTATGCGGATATAATAAAAAAAGAATTCTCAGGAAAACCATACAAACTTGTGCTTGAACCCGGAAGATCATTAATGGGAAACGCCGGGATGCTGGTAACAAAGGTTCTATATCTTAAGGAAGGCACAGCTAAAAAATTTGTAATAGTCGACGCTGCGATGAATGACCTTATAAGACCTGCATTTTACGAATCATATCACGAAATCCTTCCTGTGAAAGAGAACTCCAATGAAATAGAAGTTGTGGATATAGTGGGCCCGATATGTGAGTCGGGCGATTTTCTTGCTCAAGACAGGAAGATTCCTAAAGTCCGTAGCGGGGATTTGCTTACAGTGCTTAGCGCTGGTGCCTATGGTTTCGTAATGTCGTCAAACTATAACACCAGGCCCAGAGTTGCGGAAGTGCTCATCAAAGATGGCCAGTCCTCTGTAATAAGACAGCGCGAAAGTTATGACGATATCTTATCTCTTGAACATATTCCTGAGTTCCTCAGTAAATAATAACTCGTCACGAGTTCTTGATTACTCCTGATAAATTTTTTTATATGAGATTTAAAACAGAGTAAATCTAGTTTAACTCACAATAAAAAACTAGAAGCTTGAGGGTGTATCAATCAGCTTTTCAGCTTCTTCTATTATTTCTCCCAGTCTTTCTTTGAAGAGTGAAATTCCTCCCAGAGGTATCACAATGCATGACCTACCTCCGCTTAATTCGGTGATTCTGAGGTATTTCCCTTTGTGGTTTTCTTTAACGTCGAAAAAAAATCTTTTGGATTCAATGTCAACGTGCTTGCTTGCGTGTTCTTTTTCAGCTCTTTCTACTCTCTCTGCTCTTTCCATGATGATTAGTGACCTCCGCCTCATTCCCTATCGTTGGGATGTAATTTATGGTGTATTTCGTATGGGTCGAAATAATAACTCTATGATTTATAAAAATCAAGAAGAAAAGTTAAATTTAGATTATGTATAATCTGTGGTTAGTTCCTGAGCCCTGTGGGAGGTTAATTTATGTCTAAAACCATTAAATTCGGCATTTCAGCACCTGTGCCGGGTACATCAGTTCAAGATTTAATAAAGTTTTCAATAAAAGCTGAGCACGCAGGTTTTGATACCGTTTGGTTTCCCGATCATGTTGTATTTATGGCAAAAAGGCTGACTCCTGAAGTGTGGTCGGTAATTACAGCAGCATCCACACAGACGACCTCTATACACTTTGGAAATGTCGGGGACGCACACAGGATGCACCCTGCTGTATATGCTCAGAGAATGGCGACGATTAATCATATATCAGAGGGAAGAAGCTTTATGTGCCTGGGATATGGAGAAAAAATGAACCTTGATCCTTATGGAATAAGCTGGAACAAGCCCCTTACTAGGGTGGTTGAGTCAATAAAGGTAATGAGGTCACTCTGGAGCGGTGCATCCGTCAGCTTTGACGGAGAGTTTTATAAATTGAACAATGCTGAGCTTCAGATAATTCCTGAGTTTGGAAACGGGGTTCCGATTTACGTTGCAGCAACAGGTCCGAAAGCGCTGAAAGAAGCAGGAGATTTCAGTCACGGATG
>CBDUCG010000216.1:0-2523 GCA_965365595.1 uncultured bacterium | reverse complement strand
TTAAGTCGTGTCCCCTTCCGGTAATGTAAAGCTTGCGAAGCGGCAGACCGTAGGTCAGCAGAGCAGCTGTACTCATCTGGAAGCCGTTGTAATTCGATCCGTTCTTTGGACCTTCGCCGTTAAGACAATCGTATTGGAAGCGGCCGTTCCAGCAGCGATTCAGATCGAGCATCCAGCTGATGCGTCTGAAGTGCGCCGACGCTGCTTCTTCGCCGCCAACAGCGGCACCGAGGGGTGCCCACAGGTAGTTGAAGTATGACCCCGTATGTCCCCTTTCTCGTTTGTTTATCGAGGCGGTGGACATTTTCGAAAAGAATTTAGACTCTTCTACCCGGTCGTCCTGCAGATTGAAGAGCAAAGCGCCAAGTCCGCACTTTCCATTGCTCTCATGCCCCCTGGCCGGCGGGTCATGCTCACCGTAGGGGATCGTCCCCTTGCCTGAGTAGTAGGCAAAGAAACGGCTCGCGCGCTCGATAGCCGGATCGATCTCCGGACTGGTCAGTCCGCACTCCTTGGCCAACTCAATACCGAGATGCCCCATCAGGGCGGTTAAATTTACAGCACCGTAACCGTCTTTGAGCGGACCATTGTGACTGCCATCGGGATTCTTATAAGCAAAACCGTGCCCGAGAGTGCCGAACATGCTCGAGTTCTTGGCAATGTTCACCGTATAGGCCTCAATAGCCGGTATGACAGCAGCATCCGGGTTGCCTGCTTCTACGGTCGCAAGGTAATATTCTGTAAGGAAGATAAGCGTGAGTCCGCGCTCCCAGGCGGGCAATCCCCCGCTGTCGTCGCGTTCATCAGACATCATCTCATCCAGTCTTTCCTGCGATGGGATCAAGCCATGGGCAGCAGACTGCGCCCTGGCCCGGTAGGCAGGGTCGCCGTTGGCCAGAAGAGTAATCGCCCCGAACGAATATCTCCCGGGGCTTTCATTGGTGTTGTAAATGTACTGCATCCCTTCCTGAAAGATCTTGGTCGACTTGGGACAGTTATACGGCGCCGTCGCAGAGTATGCTCCCATAGTCTGCAAAGTAAGCGTCACCGTAGAGGTGACTCCTGTCCGCCACCGAAGAAGCTTCAGGGTCGCAGGACTGCGTGCCTCAGCGTCAGCAATCGCATAAGCGAGGCTCTTGCGGGCATCGGAGCTGAAATTAACAGGATTTGCCCCGGTGCCGTCGGCGCCAAGGATCACGTCCTCAACCCCCAAGACCAGCAGTCAGATCCGGGACGGCCGCCCTAGACGCAGCGATGAATATAGACAGTATAGCAATGTTAAATAACAATAATTTCATTTTCAGCTTCATTGGGAACCCTTCAAACAAAAAACAATGGATACCTGGTACAGATCAAGCAACATACTCCAAACTATTTATCTATATATGACATCAATTATTCAATTGGTTAAAAAAGTTCATTGCAATTACCTATTTTACCACAATAATCACAAAAAGTCAATTTCCCTGGGAATCTTTTTCTTAATCAAATACCGGGATAAAACGCTAATAACTCAGATTAACATGAAAAATACACAAAGCATGTCTCCCCCGGGCATGTAATCCGTGTGTCGACGGTTCAGGAGAAATTGTCTGTCGAGAACGTCTCGGTAGGCTTCTGAAATATTATGGGAGGGCTACATGGGATGTGAGATGAGCAAGCTTACACTACTACGTATTGTTTTCATCTCTCCGCCGATCGGCTTAAGGATTATAATGTCCGATCAACATTTATTTTGAGACAGTTACGCAATTGTCGTTACAGCGGGCTCGGGGCTTCTGGTCTTCGAGTTTTAACATGTCGAAGCGTGGACGCTCCCTGAGTTTTTGCTGAAGCGTGTCAAATCCATTCATTATCAGTTCATAGTCTGGATCCTCTTTGCTTTCGAATACCGGTATTCCGCATTTTTGTGTGCCACCGGCATTTTTGGCTAACGGGGCTTGGAAAAAATTATTCAGTTGTGGGTTGTCGATGCGGATATAGAAGTTGTCCTCGAGTTTAAATACCCAGTCTTTATCTTTTAGAGCATCCTTGTGGCATGATGCACAACGGCGTGATGCAATGTCATTTATCGTTTTCTGAAAGTTATCGGGAAGTTGCCGACGGCAGCCGAGTCGCTCCATGTAATTCGAATCGCTTGTTCCGTAGTACGGGCAATTGAGGTCTATCCATGCATAGATGCGCGCCTTTTCCTCTTTCGACATGTTCACTCGCGGCTTGCCGTCCTGGTCCGGATGGTTGGGATCTATTACCGTTGCCAGCAGAGAAGCACGCGCTCCCCATCTGCCAGGTGAGATATCCAGGATGTTCTCTTCCTGACCGTTGTGCGTAGAGATCCATGAAGTGTATTTGCTGTATTTAAACTGGCCGCCTGTACCGCCTTCCAGAACACGGGTTTCGACGGAGGTTCCCTTTCGAACAAGATTGTCGTAAGATACGCTGAAGAAGTCGGTTTTATCGCCTGTCAGTTCGACGTGTGCCGGCTGAGAACGCTCGTTGTGGCACCCTATACAGTGTTTATCG
>CBDUCG010000215.1:0-2528 GCA_965365595.1 uncultured bacterium | reverse complement strand
TTGCATATGCAACCATAAAGGATGCAGTAAATTGCGAAAAAATATTAAAAACATCCCTATTCCTGAAAAAATATAATGTTTACAAGCGGTAATAAACTAGTATCAAAATTGTGAAATTGATTGGGTTTAGTGTTTCAAGTCTTGATCTCCAGTTTCTTGAGGCTGACTTGGCTCTTTTTGTGCAATTTCTATTTCTCCACTGTCACGTTCCACAAGCTCATAATTATTGCCGAAGAATCTATCGGCAAATACTCTTATATTTTGCTCGGTTGTTTTTATGCTTATTTTAGCGACTGTGTAATTCTCTTTGACTTCTAAAGGTTTAAGAGTACAAGGGTGCTTTTTTTGAAAAAGCTTGGAGATGTAAGAATTAAGCTTGGTTGTATATTCGATCATCTGGTCTTTAGGGATTGATATGGCAAAAAAATAGGTCTTTTCACTCATACTTTTATTATATAGGATATTGTCATGTTTTCATCATCCTATCTATGATGCCAAATGAAACTATCAGTTGAAATGAGATGACATCGCAACAGCAAATTTTAAAAGAGTGGAAAATACAAAAAGAGAAGTGGGATTTGAGAAATTGGGAGCTTAAGTTCTCAAACCAGAAGCGGCATCTTGGTTATTGCAGACCCCGTAAGAAAACAATTTCCATATCAAAAGCATTTATGGAAACTAATCCCTTTCCTGTGATGAAAGATACACTCCTGCATGAAATAGCGCATGCTCTTCATTATATGGAATCCGGAAAGACCAATCATAACAACGGCTGGAAGAAATATGCTCTTAGGGTAGGATGTGAGCCCAAACGCTGCGCAACGGGGGAGGGGTTAAATATGCCCGAGGGCAACTATGTCGGAGTTTGTCCCGAGTGTGAAAAAGTGACTCACTTCTACAGAAAAGTCAGAAGAAGTTATTCCTGCAGCCAGTGTACAAGAAGTTATAATCCTAAATATAAGCTTCAGATAATGACCATACAAAAGTACAAAAATTACAAAATTTAATCTAGTTTGTTTTTGTAAGTTTCTTTGATTGTGAGAACGGCAATAAGAGATATTGCCGAGCAAATTGATAGGTAAATTCCTGGAGCGTTTACGTTTCCGGTGCTTGATATCAGGTAAGAAGCCAAAAGCGGAGCCGAACCGCCGAATACCGAAAAACTGATTACATTGCCTAGTGAAATTCCACTCATTCTAACCCTTGTCGGAAAAGACTCAACCATAAAAGGGGCAAAAGCTCCGGCAAACAGGACCATGAATAACCCACCCCCCAACTGGACGATAATTTTATGTGTCAGATTATCGCCGGAGAATGTAGAGAAAAGAAAAAAGCCGATCAAGATCATTCCTGTGCAACCTGTTACGAGTGAGGGTTTTCTGCCTATTCTGTCCGATAGATAAGCGGAAATTGGAAGTAAGACAGTAATTATTGCCAGGTCTATAGTATTTATATCTAATATTAATGACAGCGGCATATTCCCAAATCTGATGCCGAATGTGATTATGTAAATAAAAATAAGATAGAAACTTACAGCAAACATTATTGTCGCCGCCAGAACCACCAGAACCGCCCTCCAGTGCCGTATTAATGATTCTTTAATCGGGGATTTGGATGTTCCTCCCGTATCTACCAAATTAGTAAAAATTTGTGATTCTTCTACAATGTTTCTGAGAAAGATAGCTGCTATTCCTGAAACAGCGCCCAATAAAAATGGTATGCGCCATCCCCATGCGATCAGCTCTTGCTCCGTCATGGAATTTGATACCAGTCCGCACACAGCGGAGGCCAATAATATCCCTGTTGTGGTGCCGAACAGAGACATGCTGCCGTAAAGCCCTTTTAAGTTTGAAGGGGCAAGTTCTGTAAATAGGGACAATGTTGCGGATCGCTCCCCACCAACAGACAGAGCTTGTCCTATGCGCAGTATAATTAACAGCACTGTTGCCGCTATGCCTATACTTTCATAAGTTGGAAGCAGTCCTATTAACACAGTAGGGAATGTCATTAGTATTACTGTCAAAATAAATGAATTTTTTCTTCCGATTCTGTCGCCCAAGCTTGATATTAATACAGAACCAAGAGGACGGAATAAGAAACTCAGCGCGAATACCATGAATGTTGACAAGATGGCTGTGGTTTCGCTGGCAAAAGGAAAATAGAGTTTTGAAATTATAAATGCATAAAAACCAAACACGGAGAAACTGTACCATTCAAGTATTATGGCAAGCGTGCTTGCAATGATAGTTTTTTTATGCGGAAGCGCTGTTTGCTTAATTTCAGACATATAAACCGGCAGTGATTTTTAGCAAGTGAGTATAGAGGTTTTGTGAAAATTATGCAACGGCGGATACGAGCGCCCCTATTATCGATTATAATGATTATGTTCGCCTACACGAGAGGCGTACATTTTAAAGTTGGGAAAAAAGCCGGCCCATCAACTACTAGGACTTAATTTTATCAAGAATCTTAAATACAAATTCATTTTTCTCTTCTTCAGACATGCGAACCGAACCTTTGTCGACAAG
>CBDUCG010000214.1:0-2540 GCA_965365595.1 uncultured bacterium | reverse complement strand
GTCCCCGCCATTCAGATACAGAATATGTCTATTCGTAACCGAGAGCGCCGTTCCATCTTGTCTCTATGTCACCTATTTCTGTATGATCAAGCGCGCGTTCTACTGCGCTGATGTAGGGTAGGGGACGTATTTCCGGAAATGTATTGATAGCTTTCGTGGTATCACCCACAATCGGATGTATAACACCTTCAATAAGAGGAACAGCCAGCGAGTTTGATATGGGAGTCACAAGCCCGACCCAAATGGCCGCTAATTTGGGGGCTAAAACAGGTACTGTAATAATAGTCCTTGAAAATCCTCTGACTTTGGCATAACCGTCCATCATCTCTTTGAAAGTAAGTACATCTGCCCCAATATCCACAACTCCTGTCCATGAGCAATCCAGAGCTTTGACCAGATATCTCATAACGTCCCTGACTGCTATGGGTTGAACTTGATGATGTATCCATTTCGGAGCTACCATTACCGGCAGAATTTCTGTCAAATATCTGACCATCTCAAACGATGCCGATCCCGACCCGATAATCGGGCCCGCGCGAAATTCTAAAGTCTGCAATCCTTTTCTCAAGATCTCTCCTACTTCAGACGTGCTCTTTTGATGATTTGAAACCTTTTGGGTTTTTGGCAGAAGCCCAACCAGATATATAACCTGTTTCAGATTCTTTCCGGCCTCAACAAAGTTTCTTGCTGCCAGGCGATCCTTTTCGGCGTAGTCCTTTCCAACATACATCGAATGTACGAGATAGTATGCAGTGTCTACGCCATCTAGCGCCGGTGTTAGAGAATCAAGGTCTAAAAGGTCTCCAACAAACACTTCGACTCTACCTCCCCATTGCCTGCCTTCTATCCTGGAAGCGTCTCTTACAAGAATTCTTAGACTAACTCCTTTTTTCAGAAGGGAAGATATTAATCTTCCCCCGATGTATCCTGTTGCTCCGGTAACTAAAACTTTGCTTTCTTTATTCATGCTTATAAATAACCTTTAAGTTTGTCGCTTTCCTTTGAAATTGCTATTTTCTTAAGAGCTGATTTCTCAATTTGCCTTATTCGTTCTCTTGTCACTCCAAACTTGTTGCCAATTTCATCAAGAGTATGTACCGTGCTGTTTCCAAATCCGTAGCGCATCCTGACTATTTCTTCTTCTTTCTCAGATAGGGAGCTTAACATCTTGCTAAGCAGTCCTTTCATGTTTTTGCTGTCCACATTGTTATCCTGTCCTTGAGGATTGTAATCAGGAAGAAAATCCATATAGGTTTTCGATCTGTCCTCTTTAATTGGATTGTCGAGCGACAGCACTTTGTCCGTTCCGTCGAGAACCGCTTGTACTATGTCTATACTCAATTTGGTCCTCTCTGCTATTTCCTCAGGCAGTGGTTTTCTTTCAAGTTCCTTCTGCAGCATATATTTTGCTTTAAACACTTTGCTTGACTGCTCTAATACATAAACTGGCACTTTGATCGTTCTTGTTTTTTCAGCAAGAGCCCTGGTTATTGCCTGATGTATCCACCATGCTCCGTATGTTGAAAATTTGAACCCCTTGGTGTGGTCAAACTTCTCAACTGCCCTTATGAGCCCAAGATTTCCCTCTTGTACCAGGTCGGTTAATGGTAGACCTTTTCCAAGGTGCCTTTTTGCGATATTAATCACAAGCCTCAAATTTGCCTTGATAAACCTTGATCTAAGATCATCAGCTTTTTTCCGATAACTGTTTTTATATGCCGAAAGTTTATTTCTTTCTTTAGAACACAAATCCTCGGCTTTTTTTAATTGTCTATCAATATTGGCTATTCTAATATTGCATTCCTTCATCTGAGCAGCTATCTCTTTCTCTTGCTCGGCGGTTAAAAGCGGCTCATCAACCAAATCTTTGAAATATACATACAATACCCTTTCTTCTTCGAATTTCGTCCACTTGTAATTACTGTTTTCTGAAGGTGATTCTTTATCTACAGATTCAGACTTTACGTCGATTTCTGTATGTTCCTGCTCACTGTAATTTTCAGAATCTAACTCTATTTGAATCCCACTAAATTCCTGTTCATCAAAAGATTCAAACATTTCATCACTGTTAGAAAAGATTTTGGTGACTTCATCATAATTGTTATCAAAGCTTCTATCTGTATTATCCATTTTATCTCTCCCAATTTTTACCAGTAAATGTCCGGGCCGCCTTCAGGCAGCCCGGTTTACTTCGAATTATTTGTCGTCCGGCATAATGACGGCGTCTATTACATGAATTACACCGTTTGAAGCCATGACGTCAGGAGTGACAACAGTTGCGTTGTCTACCTCGACTTTCCCGTCGTTTACCGCGATCGGTATTGCTTTTCCGTTCACGGATTTAGCTTCTTTAATTTTTACAACATCAGCCGAAGTCACTTTCCCCTCCACTACGTGATATGTGAGAATCGCAATAAGCTTTTCTTTGTTTTCCGGTAGGAGCAACATCTCTACAGTACCATCCGGAAGGGCTGCAAAGGCCTCGTCTGTAGGAGCGAACACCGTATATGGTCCTTCTCCTCTAAGTGTTTCTTCAAGTC
>CBDUCG010000213.1:0-2541 GCA_965365595.1 uncultured bacterium | reverse complement strand
AATATAAGCTTCCCAGATCAGGGGTTGAATACTGAGCTTTGCCGCAAGACATCAAATATAAAGAGATTACAAGTATCATATATAGATTCTTCATCTTGATTCCCTCAAAGAGTACACTATCACTTTCTCAAAAAAAATGAAGTAATTATTACAAATAAAACCTGCAAATTAGATGTATAATTGATTGAAAAGTTTCTATTATATTAGAATAATCGGGTCTCAACATTTAGATTTTTAGAAAATTTCATGGAACCTATGAATAATCCACTACTTACAGTTTTGACATATGTCCTCATTCCGGTCGCAGTTACTATTATTGGCGGCATTATAGCAGCATATAGATCGCCCAGAGAAAAAACACGAATCACGGTTCAGCATTTTGCGGCAGGTGTGGTGTTTGCGGCGGTTGCGGTTGAGTTATTACCAGAACTTGTAATTGATCTTAAATTCACGGCACTGATTATCGGATTCTCGCTTGGGGTGGCTCTTATGCTTCTAGTTAGATACTTCTCTCGAAAAATGGGAGGGTCAGAAGGATCAACAGGACTGGTAGTGGCGTCCGGGGTTGATGTATTTATAGACGGCCTTCTGATAGGTGTAAGTTTTGATGTGGGATTAAAAGCCGGGGTTATTATTACTATAGCACTTGCGATAGAATTGTTATTTCTAGCCCTTTCCGTTGCATCAACTCTGGCCATGGAAGGTAAGAGCAAAATGAGAATAATCGGAACAACCATAGTTCTATCCGTTTTGGTGCTGATAGGAGCCACAATCGGAGGCACTCTGCTTCAGGGACTTCATGGCTCCCGGTTAGAGGCAGTTATCGCATTCGCAGTGGCAGCACTTCTTTATCTGGTAACAGAAGAACTTCTGGTTGAAGCTCACAAGAGACAAAACGATTCTTCTTTTGCCACAACAATGTTCTTCTTGGGATTTCTGATAGTACTGCTACTGGAAAACCTGGCTTAGGATAATATTGCTATTTAAGAATCAATAAATGGGGCTTAATCCGTTTGCAGGATTTTATATCCCCTCTGGGTCATACATTGAGTATAAATCTGATCATTAGATTGAGCCCTTCAATAGATGCTTATACCTCCACCGCTAAGACCTCCAATGACTAACCCAACAACGGCTCCCACTACAATGTCTCCCCCGATCATGGCACCAAACGCAACACCAGAACTTGCACCAAAGCCTGCCCCCTATTGCAGCACCCTGAGCATAGCTAGAGCCTAAAGGGCTTTCACCTGTCCTTGCTTGGGCGATAGACTGGCTTTTGTCAATAAGAAATCTTTTCTGGTCTCTTATGTTGCTTTCATCAATCTTAGGAAGTCCATAATCATAAAGAGTCAATGGAAGAAACAAATTTAAACATACAAAAAGCATTTTTATCTTTCATGATAGTACAGGCCTAATTTAAAACTCTGTAACCCCTTCCTCTCATGCAGTTCTTATAGATTTTATCGTAATTTTTGTGGTTTTTGTAGATGCTTGTTCCACCACCTGCCACACCACCCACAACAGCGCCTATTCCAAGCCCTTTACCTACACCACCGCCAATAGCTCCGAGAAGTGCGCCTGTGCCAGCCCCGACACCCGCCCCAATTGCTGTATCTTTTGCGACATTACCTACTCCGCCTTTGTTCTCTTTTGCAAGAGCCTTACACTCGGCGTTGTCCCTGTAATACTTATCCTGATTTTTAATGCTGGCAGGATCCACTACAGGGTCCGCAAATACATATGTAGCTGGAATAATTAATATTGCGAGGAGATAAATTATCTTTTTCATTATTCGGCCTCCTTCTTCTCTTCTTTTGTAGCTTCCTTCTTGTTTTCAGCCATCGGCTTACTTACATAAGTTTCGGTAAAATCATCACCTATAGGTTTGCCAATTTTATATCCTATATAAGGCTCATACTCTCCAAGCTCGTAATCTCGGACTGTGTAGTTGCACACTGTTTTCCCGTCCTGTGCCGAGCATGAATAACTTATCATGGAACCTGCCAGAGAGAGGCTGTCTCCATCTATTAAAAGTGAGGGGGTTAACGAGAAATTGTGAACATCAAAGCCGCCCTGAGCATTTTTCGCTACCCTGTATATCCCTCCGAACTCCACTCCATAATCATCTTCAGGAACTTCATCACCTTCTTCGATAACGCTTATTCCGTAAAGCTCTTCCTGTATAATAGCGCGTCCCCCAAGATCGTTGACCCTGTCAATAATCTTAACTTTAACTTTCATTTCCACTTTTCCATCTTTGCTGTATGTAATTATCTGATACGCAGGTATATCAAAATCTCCGTCTCCGGTGCCTACAGCTTTACCGTAAATTTTTTCCTTTTTTATAATAGTCCCGTCCCTCTCAGTTTCATTAACAAGAGTTTTTTCTGCTATCAGACTATCATAGAGTTTTCTAAACTCCTGCACACTGAGTGAATCGTCTGCAAATGTGACAGCTGATAAAAAAACACCGATAAATAATACTAATGTTAAAATTGAAATTGCTCTTAACATTTAAACCTCCTTTGAATTTCTTTC
>CBDUCG010000212.1:0-2547 GCA_965365595.1 uncultured bacterium | reverse complement strand
CGTTAGAAGTATTTTCAACCAGATTTAAAAGCTTTTGGGATGTTATTTCCTGAGAATTTTTTATAGTATTTAAAACCAGGACCTCATGAGCTGTTAACCGTTTGGAATTTAAGGCGGTTGAGCCATTATCAGTTATCGAAATTAATCTTTTGAGACTAACACCTAGCCCGCCGGGGTGTGCAGCCTTGAGAACTATACCCAGTGAGCTTATATAGTAGTTCGAAACCCATTTCAGGAATTCCAGCCTTTTTTCATCAAACAGGGGTTCTTCATCTATGATATCTATTATGTCCCTGAGCTTGATATCCGCAGGCGGTTCCCCGCTGCCGACAATGAACCCGATTGATTTCCGATTTCTAAAAGGTACTAGCACTCTCTTTCCGACATCAACACCTTCTCTTAAATGCCCGGGGACTTTATAGGAATAATACTCATCCCCCGGAATAGGAATTGCAACCTGAATAGTGTCTTCCATATGAACTTGGATTCTAATTGGTTTTAGCTGGCGGTTCAATAGAAGAAAACGAAGTTGATATTCCTGCAGTTAAAACAAAAACAGATTTTTTCTGTTTTATATATAACGTATTACACATGGTTAAATATATCCATTAAGCCTTGCACAGAGTGCAGCGTGTATATATTTGAAAGATAAATCTTATGAAGTATTAAATCATTCTAAAGACTATTTTAAAAGACTATACACTTGAAAAAGATTTTTAAAATTACAGACATCGGCCTTAACTGTTGACATTGTAGTTATCTGGACATATTATTTACAAAATTTGAATCCCGAAAGGATACGGAGCAAAAAATGGGCAGGCTAGAAAGACTGCTTAACAAAGCCGACGATTTTAAGGAAGCCGGACGTTTCGAAGAAGCGCTTAAAGAACTTAACAAAGCTACAGAAATCGCACCCTATGACCCCGACGTATATCTCTCCATTGCACTGACATATGATGCGATGGAAGACTTTGAAACATCGATCCATTATTTCAAAAAATCTCTTAATTTAAATTCTGAAGACCCGTACATTTGGACTCAGTTGGGTATTACTCTGTCCAGAATGAGCAGGTACGGCGAGTCAATAAACGCATTCGAGCATGCACTTGATATCGATCCCTCACATGTGTTTTCAAAATGGCATCTGGCGCTGGCATACAGGACAACCGGACTTTATGAAGATGCTCTGCGCAAGTTTGAGGAATGCCTGAGTTCCGACTCTGATCTCGAATATATTAAAGAAGAGATCTTTTACCAGCTTGGGCTCTGTTATTTTGACATGGGCTGGACGAGAGAAGCGCTCACCGAATTCAGAAAGCACGTAGAGAGGTGCCCGAATGATAATTGGGCGCACCTGTCAATCGGCAATTGTTATTTTGACTTCGGGTGGATAGATGAATCCGCAGCCAAGTTCAAGGAAGTTATCGGGGCATCCCCCGGGTTTATACCTGCTTATAATTCACTGGCATTGTCACTTGCTGAAAAAGGATGGTACGACGACGCTCTTGAAGTGTTGAGAACTGCGCTTCAAATAGCCCCTGAGGACGAATCCGTACAGGATAATATGGATTACATTCAATCCCTCAAAGATGATGACGACGGGAATAAAGGCATAATGTTTTTAGCGCTCATTATCCAGTTAATCAAAAATAAAAAGGGAAATGCTTCGGAGCAGGAGTAAATCACAAATTACTCATCCGAAATGGACTGCTTAGCATGCTCCCTGCCCTGATTGGTCAAGACAAGCCTGGTCCCGTTTACTAAAATCAGCCCTTTATCTTTTGCAAATGTGACTACTCTTTCCGCGAACTTTTCTTTCCATCTTAGGTTTTCTTTAAGATGCTCAATTTGAGATTCATGCTCTTCATCCTCAGTTCCTTCGTGATTTAATAAATGGATGGCAAGCATTTTCCCGGCAAATTCCCATCTCTGACGAGATCTTCGCCTGGCAATTGCAATAATCCCTCTTTGCGGAGATAAAAGGAATACAATAACAAAAAGGACTCCAGCCATGGTTGCCATGGCGCCTGCGATATTGGCGTCTAACAAAATAGCCAGCCAAAAACCCGATATAGAGCTTAAAATTCCCAGTATTACGCTAATTACTATCATTTTTGTAAGATTATCGGTCAAAAGATATGCAGCAGCGGGGGGCGCAATCATAAGTGCAACCACAAGTATTGACCCGACCGCATCAAAAGCGCCTACGGCGGTTACTGAAACCAGACTCATTAGTCCGTAATGAATAAGACCGGGCGAAAAACCCAAGGCAGCTGCTAGTCCCGCATCAAATGTGGCCAGTTTCAATTCTTTATAAAAAATGGATATAAAAAAAATGTTGAGAACTAAAATGGTCCCCATAACATATAACGATTTTGGCCCGAGATTATGCCCAAATATTAAAAGTCGGTCAAACGGTGCAAACGCTAACTCACCCAGTAGAACCGCGTGCACATCCAAATGCACATTCCATGCATAACGCGCTATCAGGATTACACCGATGCTGAATAACACAGGGAAAACTAGCCCTATTGATGCGTCCTCTTT
>CBDUCG010000211.1:0-2560 GCA_965365595.1 uncultured bacterium | reverse complement strand
AAAAATCCCAGAAACCCAAGTTTTTAAAGCCTGAATTCCAAAATGTGAGGGAAATTGTACCCTATACAAAAAAAAGAATCCATAGGCAGAAAAAAATAATCTAAAATAAAACCTGAGCAGCCTGCATTTATTTTTGACCCATTAACATTATAAACGAAAAAGAGGCTAAGTGGCAACTATTTTCTAGATTAATTTTGATACTGATTTTGGCTGCTGACGGTTGAAAATGCGAGAATTCAGTATAAATTTATTTACTCTTAGAAATAATACAACTATGGGAAGGTAACAAAATGGGCCTTACAAATGAACAGGTAAAGCGCTACAGCAGACATTTAATAATGCCTGAGGTAGGTGTAGAAGGACAGGAAAAACTGGTTAACTCAAGCGTGCTCTGCATTGGAGCAGGCGGATTGGGATCTCCATTGGCGCTGTATCTTGCAGCAGCCGGTGTCGGACATCTCGGAATTTTAGATTTTGATGTAGTAGACTTTAGCAACCTGCAGCGACAGATTATTCACAGCGAAGAAACGATAGGAGAGCTAAAAGTAGAATCAGCCAAGAAGGCTCTGCTCAAACTTAACTCTGATATAAAAGTTACTACATATAACGAGATGTTAACCTCCGAAAACGCAATGGATATAATAAAACACTATGACATTGTGGTTGACGGAACTGACAACTTTGCGACAAGATACCTCGTAAACGACTCATGCGTATTACTCGGAAAGCCAAACGTGTACGGAAGCATTTTCAGATTCGAAGGTCAGGTAAGCGTCTTTGACGCAGAGCGGGGACCTTGCTACAGATGTCTCTATCCCGAACCTCCACCTCCTGGGCTTGTGCCGAGCTGCGCAGAGGGCGGAGTCCTCGGAATACTCCCTGGAGTTATTGGAACCCTTCAGGCTGCAGAAGCAGTAAAGCTTATTATAGGACAGGGTAATCCGCTTATTGGCAGACTGTTATTCCTGGATGTTCTGGAGATGCAGCCGAGAGAAATGCTGCTCAGAAAAGACCCTCATTGCCCGATTTGCGGCGAGAACGCTACAATTAAAGCACTTATTGATTATGAAGAGTTTTGCGGAATCGGCAGGGGAGAAATGGGTCAGGAAGAAACAACAAAGAGAGACGAAGAGGAAGACGTAATTGAAATCAACATCGATCAGTTTAAAGAAATGCGTGATAATGGAAACGAGTTCACTCTATTAGATGTAAGAGAGTATCATGAGTACGACATTGCCAACATCGAAGGCTCTGTGCTTATTCCACTCGGTGAAATTGCCGACAGAAAAGATGAGCTTAACCCTGATGACGAGATCGTTATACATTGCCATCACGGCGGAAGAAGTATGAGAGCTACCCAGTATTTAAAAGATCAGGGTTTTAAAAATGTTAAGAATCTCGCAGGCGGAATTGATGCCTGGGCTGAGAAGTATGACCCTGATATGCCACGTTATTAATATTACAAAACAACTGAGGGGCAGTTAAAGACTCTGCTCCTCAGCTTTAATTCCCTTAATATATCCAAAACATAATCTTTAATTACTTCATTGCACCCTTTATATATATGCTATAACCTAATGGTAATTTTGGAGGACACTATTGCCTAGAATCGCTCACCCCAAAAACATTAGAGAAATTACAAAAGAGTGGATCGAATATATATTCGACGAGGCCGGGCTTTGCGCTTATGGAACAGTACAAAGCATTAACATCAAGCCAATGGGTTCTGATGTTAAGGGGTTTCTAAGCTCAATGTGCCGAGTAGAGATTAAATACAACACCGATGGTCCAAATTTGCCGCCGAGTGTTGTGATTAAAATGCCGCCTGAACAAGAAATGAACAGAGAATTTGCAGTCAACTTCAAAGCGAACGAAAGAGAGATAAGATTCTACCAGGAGTTAGCCCCGTTTACGTCAATCAGAATTCCAGTCTGCATTTATGGCTATATTGACGAAACAGCAGGTGATTATATTTTAGTCCTCGAGGATGAAAAAGAGTGGATTCCGGGAGATCAAGTAACCGGATTAAACGAATTGCAAACACAAACCGCAGTTAGTGAGATATCAAAGTTTCATGCACAGTGGTGGGAATCGCCGCAGCTTAAAAACTTGAACTGGATGCCTTTTCAAAACTGGGACTTGGTAAATGGATACAAAAATAACTGGGACGATTTTATAGACGAACACAGGGAAATTCTTGACAACAATAGCATAAAAGCAGGCGAGCTCATAAGAGAAAGTGGAGAGAAGATTAGAGAATTTGGTTTAAATGCTCCACAGACTATAACGCATATGGACTACAGGGCTGATAATCTTCTTTTCAAAAAAGAAGATCAGGTATTGGTCCTGGACTGGCAGGTTGCGTGTCGAGCAATGGGTGCTATTGATGTATCAAGAGTTGTATGCGGAAGTTATCACGATCACAAAACACGAGGTGAACATAGAAGTTTTGTAGAATTTTGGCATCAAAGTTTGATGGAATCGGGAGTGAAAAATTACAACTTTGAAGATGCATGGAGAGACTACAGGATTGGTATTCTAATATTGTCATACGTTCCAG
>CBDUCG010000210.1:0-2651 GCA_965365595.1 uncultured bacterium | reverse complement strand
CTCAGACCGGTTTGTCGCGAGTAATTGAAACTACTATAGAAATACCTACCTCAAACTACGCTTTTAATATTCCTCTTTCTCTGTCCATTATGGCTGCTTTCTATCCGTTCATTAAGTCAAAGTGGATATATCTTGAAGCAATCGCAATATTAGTCTTTGTTCATTTTTTATTTGTGTTTAGTCTTGAGGGAGAGAAGCTTACTAAGATACTGACTATGTATGGATATGAAGATCCAAGCAGTGTTGTCCAGATATTCTGGGAATTTCTCTGGGGCTTTGTTGACAACATGGTTTTAAGGTTCGAGCCTTTTCTGATCGGCGCATATCTCTTTTTCATGAGAAACAGGGAGCGAAAAAAACCAGAAGTTATTGATCAGCAAGCGGCAGCCCCCAAACAGCATCCGGTGTACAGAAAAAAGAAATCCAAAAAGAAGAGACGATAAATTTAATTTTGCTCAGCGAATTTATTCTTAGTGCCCAAAATTAGATTGCTCCACAATACTCCAATCAAGTAAGTTACATAAATCAGAACAATACCAAGTATGAAAGACACGATGACGCCTACAAGGTCTATAGCACTGTAAGGTTCGCCGCTGAAAAATAATTCCCCCGCAAGTCTAAAAACGTCGTCGCTTCTCCAAATAGCATATTGATTAGCCGAAGAGACTGAGTCAGTAAAACCAGACATTATAATTGACCCCATTTCGTAATAATCACCCGAGAAAGATATAAAAGGAGCAAACGCTATGGGCAAACCGATTCCAAGTTTGATTGCCGCAGAAAGAGGTTTTGATTTACTCGCCGACCGCATAAGAGGTACTCCAATTAGTATGGTAAGCAAGAACGGAAAGAAGTCAGTGAGCAGATATATAAGGTCGTTTCCCTTAGTATCAAAACCTGTTAGCTGCCCCGCATAGTCAGAGCCGACAGTGACAAAAGGGAAAACTTCCTGTAAAAACGCTGCTCCATATTCCGGGCTTATCTGGAGCTCGGTAACCGATCCTCCGCCAAGCATGCAGCCAAAAGCATGTCCCAGTTCGTGAATCGGCACGTATATCCACCACGAAATTCCAAAACAGATCAACATTATTAGAAAGTTGATATAGGGAGATTTCCCAAGGCAGTTATCAAGTCCCGAAAAAAAATCCTCAAAGGGTAAAGTTATTATCTTAATTAGTCCGCTAATCATTTTTACCCCTGGATTTTATATAAGAAAATGGCGATTTCAATTCCATGAAGTTTGAAAACTCTAACAATCTTTTTCTATTTTAGAGCATAATAATTTGCTTATACAAAATAAAAAAATATCATATATATAATATGCTAGCTATGTTAAAAATTCTGTTCAAGCAGTTTTTAATTACTCAAAACATTGAAAAACATTCGAAAATTGGGCTAATTAATATTGACTAATATATTGCTTATTGATTAATATATTGTTTGTTCTAGGGGAGTAAACAACACTATTGGCTGATTTAGGAGGCATTTTATGAAACCTACATTAATGGCGATACTGATAATCTTCGCCTTCGGGTTTTTCTTTTACAACATATATATACTCATCAAGACTCTTCGCATAGGTAAGCATGAAATGAGATTTGACAATATTCCGGAGAGGATAAAAAGAGTACTTATATATGTATTCGGCCAAAAGAGACTAGTCAAAAACTATACATTTGCCGGTGTTGCGCACTTTATGATTTTCTGGGGTTTTGTAACTATAACAATTGGGTCGATAGAACTATTGGCAGGTGGTGTTTCACCTGGTTTTAGAATTATTCCCGGAGAAGCCCATAAATATTATGAATTCATACTTGATATAGTACAATTTTTAGTTCTTATTGCACTTGGAATGGGAATAATTAATAGAACAGTAATTGGTAAAAGAAGGGAGGTAAATGGTCTAGACGCTGTAGTTGTGCTGGGTCTTATATTCGGACTTATGATTACAGCCTTTGGCTTTACAGGATCCGCCATCGCAATGGGTATAGGAGAGCCTGCATTTCTGCCCGTTTCAAACGTTTTTGCTAAGCTATTTTTCAATGGTATGAGTGAAAATGGTTTAATTTTCTCTTATGAGTTCTTTTGGTGGTTTCATATACTGATTGTATTAGGATTCTTGAACTATCTGCCATATTCTAAACACAGCCACGTTTTTACAGCTGTTCCCAACGTATTTTTCCAAAATTTAAAACCCAGGGGAGCATTAAATCCAATCGATTTTGAAAATGTTCCCGATGATGTCGACCATTTCGGCGCGGGAAAACTCGAAGATTTCAGCTGGAAGGACATTTTAGACGCTTACACCTGTACAGAATGCGGCAGATGCACAGATAACTGCCCTGCCTGGCATACTGAAAAACCTCTATCGCCAAGAGAAATTGTAGTTAAATTGAGGCATTACGCATCAGCAGAGGGGGAGCACTATTTAAACGGCGATGTAGCAAACGGCATGGAAATGGGTGATATTCCTTCCGCTGAATGGGTAACTGAGGACGAACTCTGGGCCTGCACAAGCTGTAATGCCTGTGTTGAGCAATGTCCCTTATTTATAGATCAGATGGGAAAAATTATGGAAATGAGACGTTTTCTTACGCTTGAAGGCCGTCTAACCGGCCCGGCGGGTAAAACACTACAGAAACTCCAGCAGC
>CBDUCG010000209.1:0-2690 GCA_965365595.1 uncultured bacterium | reverse complement strand
TTGTTCTATATTTTGCTTAATTAAATATTTAGTAGCATTAGAATATATTTCTAATCATATTAATTTTTATCAGTTTATTTCATAGATATAAAGATTCGGAATCTAATAATAAGCTCTATTCTATTAGCCATTCCTACTAAATCACCGCTTGATTGGAAGCAACCAATGTTATCAACACTCTCATCACAATAAGCTATTAGTTATGTTATAATGTCTGTACAAGAAGATACGTAAGAAAGGTTCTTGGGGAGTGGGTTTGATATCTTCTATTATAAATATTATTCATTCTATTCACTAGCGACTCTCAATTTCCTTTTCCTTCGATGTTCTTTATAATCAGCCCGCTACACTTCCTTACGAATTATAAAGGGGGGAATTAATGATGAGCAATTATATTCTAAGGTTTTTTGTTTACAGCTTTGCAGTTCCGCTTTTATCCATTATATGGTTTTGCCACTCTGCATTCGGTCAACAGCCTGTTTCCTCCGATACCAATACCGAGTGGGGTGTCAGAAGCACAACTATTAAAACCGAGTCCGGAACACTCACCGTGAACATGCCGGATGACGCAGCTCTAGGGGATACCATTTCGGGAACAGTCGTTGCTGAGCCTGCGGGAGAGACTATTGAAGAACGTCAAGCCAATATGGATACGCTAGAGGGATATGTCGTCGATACTGAGGATATATCTTCTAAGGTTGTTGAGGTTGAGCCGGAGGAAACTACTACAACAAAGCCTGAAGGCAAAAAAATTGTCACTATGGATATACCGGCCACCGTTACAGGAGAGATAATTGACTTGGTTCTCAAAGATCCTAAAGGGAGTCAGGTAACAAATATAGACCTCCCTGTTTCCCCTCCATCTACCTACACTCCCCCATCTGTACCTGGACAGGGCAATTATAAACTTCCGGATATAGGTCAGGCGGGAAGACCGATTGAGCTGACCGGTCCGTTTGACGGGGAGATAGTAAATACGGATGTAAAGGTCGGAGGCAAAAATGCAAAAGTTCTTGCACAGTCCCCAAGAAAGACAGTGGCTGAGAGCCCGAGAGACGTAATTGGACCTACCGATATAGAGCTCACACAGGACAACGTAACTGTAAAAAATCAGTATAGAAACATTGCTCTTAGACTCTCGGCCGACAAGCTTAGGCTTATTAGGGGAGAGCGGACAACTCTCAGGATTCAGGTAATGGGTCTTCAGGGTCTAGAGGAAGAAATTCCTCTATACTTGGAAAACAGATCACCTCAGGTGGTTACTCTCGATGGTGGTGATTCCCAGACTGTGACGGTAAATCCTGAAGATATTGGTTCCGAAGGTACTTATACAATTACTAAAACTCTTACAGGGCTACAAACAGGACCCTTTTCCATATCCGCCAGAATTACCCCAGAGTATATGACCGTGCCATTATTGACAATACCTGGTGAAGCTTTACCTGTTAAGGCCGACGATACGTGTGAGTGTAAAGATATGAGAGTGGAACTGGGTAAAAAACGAGAAACCCTCAGGTTTCAGGACAAATTACAAAATGGTGATAATAAGATTCTGGTAGAGATCCCCTTTAAGTTCAAAACCAAATGCACCAAAAAGGAAATAGCGACGTGCATAGCAGAAATAAAAGTAAAGGCTGAATGGAAGGGTGATGATAAAGAGCCCAAGCCGAAATCTGAAGAGGTACACGACGGAAAAGCCGCACGAGTTACATACTTCTCAAAACCCCCCAAAGGCGCTGGAGATAAAAACATAGACTGCAGCACAAACTGCCCCAAGAGTACCTCATGGGGTAAATGGATGTCTGGGGAAATTTACTATGAGGCGGTTTTCGGCAATCTAGAGACTGATTATGCGGAAAAGGTGAGAATTACGCTTAGCCCAGAGAAGTGTGATAGGGGCGGTGAGAAATTTATGACATACGATGTTTACAATTGTGAATGTAATAAGATAGCGATTGTGTTTCCAGGTCTTAAGTTTGAAGGGAGGGGACAATACTCAGTAAAAGTGGATAAAGGTAGACTTACCTGGCGGGACTTCGGGGTTAGATTAAATATTCCATATAATTATATCACTACGTGTACCGGCTATTATAAAGCCAAATGCAATGCAGAAGTCCAAGTTGAAGGCAAAGCCAAAACATGGACGATTCAAAATATAGAGACTCAAGGAAACAGAACACAAACGAGAGGTGAACAGATTAACCCCGGTAATATTGCAATAAGCAGCACTGCAACAGTGGATTGCACCGGTAAATGCAGCAAGAAAGGCGAGCCTAACAGATGGAATCCTAAAGATGTAAAAGAGCTTAGTCTTAAAATCGTAGTTCCCGAGGGTCGGACAATAGAGAAGGATGATGTTAATAGTCATGTCGGGGAGTTTGAATTGACGTTTAAGCCAAAATATTGTGATAAGGTCGAAATCAGAAATAAAATGGGCAAAGACGGGAAGGCGATTGAGAAAATAACTTTCAAGGTTGATATAAAATCTGATGACTGACTCAGCACTTAAATGATTAACAAGGGTAAGGGCATGCTGGGATGGAAACTATGAGAGCGTATTTTATTATTAGCTATATTCTAATTTCGCTAATATTTAGCGCGCAAATTGCTTTTATTTCAGAGGATACACACGCAGAGAAAAAACCAACTAGCTCTAGCAAAACTGAAGGCGGACTACACTCAGTAACCGT
>CBDUCG010000208.1:0-2692 GCA_965365595.1 uncultured bacterium | reverse complement strand
ACCATGACAGGATGCGCATATGTTGTTGTATTGTGTTTTTCCCTCAGCAGCATCGCCTTTATCTGCTGCAAAACCGGCCGTAACCATTAAAGCTGCAATAGCAAGTGATAATGTAAGGGTTTTTAATAGTTTTTTCATCTTAACCTCCAAAACAAAAATTTATTTATGATCATATTTTAACTGTAAAATGAGCTTTGTATAGTAATATTCTTGCACAAAAATTCTCTTGATGTGATAATGAACTTTCATGACAAATATAAAGCTTGAGGAGGAATTTTATGAGCTATGTAGATCTGAAGGAATCTGATGGTATAGCTACCATTACTCTTAGGAGAGCGCCAGTAAATGCATTAAATGACCAGGTTTTGGATGAACTAGGAGCTGCTTTTCATGGAGTTGCACAGGACGAAAGTATCAAAGCTGTAGTTTTAACAGGGGAGGGCAGCTTCTTCTCATTCGGGTTTGATGTGCCAGGTTTTATGTCCTGGTCAAAAGATGACTTTCAATCTTATATATCTAAGTTCTCTGGTCTGATAAAAGGTATGTTTATGTTTCAAAAACCCACAGTCGCCGCTATAAACGGACACGCGGTGGCCGGGGGTTGCGTGCTTGCGCTGGCATGTGATTATAGAATCATCAAATCTGAAAAAGCTAAAATAGCGCTTAATGAAATGACTTTCGGCTCAACTGTATTCTCCTGCGTCACAGAAACGCTTAAATACGCAGTCGGAGCCAGAGAAGGAGAGAAAATTCTATACTCCGGAAAAATGTACTCAGCCCGGGAAGCCCTGAGTAGGGGGTTAGTCGATAAAGTATCGGGCGAAGAAGAGTTCCTTCCTGATGTCACACAACTTGCGCACAAGTTCGCAGAAAAGAATATAAAGGCATTCTCAAGCATAAAAAAAATGCTTAAGCTGGATACTCTAAACAGAATTAATATTAACGAAAAAGAATCCATATCGGAATTTGTAGATGTCTGGTATTCCGATTCAACCAGAGAGCAGTTGTCTAAGATTGAGATAAGGAGCTAGTAAATAAAGTTATTCTATTAACGGGAGGTCAATAATGATAAAAAAATGGAATGTTGTAAATTCAAACACGCTTTGCTCAAATAAAGTGTTTGCTTTAAGGAAAGACTCGAGTATTTCTCCCACTACCGGAAGTGAGCACGACTTCTTTGTTATAGAGGCCCCTGATTGGATAAACGTTGTGGCTATTACGGAGGACACTCGGGTAGTACTAATTGAGCAGTACCGACATGGAAGCAGGGATGTTACTATCGAGATTCCCGGGGGAATGATTGATCCAGGCGAGGAGCCTCTTCAGACCGCTAAAAGAGAGCTGCTTGAAGAGACGGGATATGCCGGGGAAAATTGGGTTCAAATAGGTGAGGTATTTCCTAATCCCGCAATCCAGAATAATAAATGCTTTACTTTTTTGGCAACCAACTGCAAAAAGGTGTCAGATACCAATTTCGACAGTACGGAGTATATAATCACCTATACGAGGCCTTCTAGAGAAATGCACAAGCTGGTTTCAGAAGGAAAGATTACACATTCACTGGTTGTCGCTGCTTTTTATTGGTATTTCTTATACCAACAATCTCAATCCTGATAGGGCAACCACTATTTTTTGGTAGTTTTCTTGGTTGATGAGAATTTTCTGCTTTCACTCAGTTTTTCTTCTATGCTGTCTATTTTTGCAGACAGCCTTTTAATCTGACCTTCAAGAATGTATAAAGAGTCGTTAGCGCTTTCAGTCCTTTTAAGTAATAAAAATCCCAATCCAACAAGAGGAATTACAATGAAAATTAGCTGAAATAAATAGCCGGGACCGCTTCCTCCTCCCGCGCAACTCGTTATGCTAAAGCCAACGAATAATAATGCTGTTGCCAATAATATTCTTTTCATTTTGTCCTCCCTGTTTTTTGTAATAATCCTTTTAGGCTCAAATCTCATTAATAATCTATTTTACCTGAGAATATACATAGGATTATTATCTTGAATCATTTATTGTTTGTAAACATTAAATAGAATATTTCTCTTCCTTCTTTTCTAAAACC
The DNA here is from genome assembly GCA_965365595.1 of uncultured bacterium. GTDB lineage: Bacteria > Desulfobacterota_D > UBA1144 > Nemesobacterales > UBA2774 > CR02bin9. The sequence goes on along the minus strand of CBDUCG010000208.1, from coordinate 630 downwards.
TCTTTCATATTTTGTATGGGGCCGGTTCGGAATATTATGCAGAAATCCGGGTTCCGGATATTGGGATTTGAAGAACGTGATTTCTCCAAAGACATCAAAACAGTGTGAAATATAATCTCTGTGATCGCTTGCTATCTCCAACACGCCGTCATGCTTCATGATTTTAGACAGAGACCCCAGAAATTCTTGGTTTACAATTCTATGTTTATGGTGTCTGTCTTTGGGCCACGGGTCGGGGAAATTAATATAAACAAGGGAAAATATGTCGTCCTTGAGAATTTCTTCAACGGCAATATTCGCATTCATATGAAGAAACTTAAGATTACTGTATTTATGGTTCTTAGATTTCTTAAGCGCGATTTTAAATCTTTTTGTTTTTATTTCAATTCCAAGGAAATTCTTTTCCGGAAACCTCTCAGCCATCTCGATCAGGAAATCCCCGTCGCCAAACCCGATCTCTAGAACAAATTCATTATTGTTTCCAAACACTTCTGGTAGTGATAGAGGAACATAATACTCTGAAATATCCAGCATTGTTTTAACAGTGTTAATCTTTATCATTATATTAATTAGGTTGACGGCAGGGGTTATAGAATTTTATTGAGTACTGTTTCATCTATCTTGATCCCG
>CBDUCG010000207.1:0-2699 GCA_965365595.1 uncultured bacterium | reverse complement strand
GGTTTCGGAACTAGATGGCGTGCCTGGCATAGGAGCGAAAAGGAAAAAGGAGCTAATAAAGTATTTCGGCTCTGTTTCCAAAATCAGAGAGGGTTCAGTTGATGAGATTGCGTCTGTTCCGGGATTGAATAAAAAACTCGCTGAAGATTTGAAAAAGCATCTAGTCGGTTAAACTCAGCTGTCGTCTTTTCCTAAATACTGAAGCTCCATTTCTTTTAGTTTCTTAATCTTATCCTTTTTCTTGTCGGCAGTTTCATACTCCAGATTTTTTGCTGCGTCTTTCATTTCCTTGTTAAGCGTGTTTATTGTCTGAGAAATCTTCTCTGGAGCAATATCAAGCTCTTCGTCATTTACTTCAAGAGGTACGGTATAGTAATCGGACTCATAAATAGTAGATAATATGTCAGTCACGGACTTCTTAATACTAACGGGTGTAATGCCGTGTTCTTTATTGTATTGCTCCTGAATTTTTCTCCTTCTGTTGGTTTCGGATATGGCTTTCTGCATAGATCCCGTTATGCGGTCGGCATATAAAATTACTTTTCCCTCAACATTTCTAGCGGCGCGTCCGAATATTTGTATCAATGAAGTCTCGGAGCGGAGATAACCCTCTTTATCTGCGTCCAAAATCGCGACCATCGACACCTCGGGAATATCAAGTCCTTCTCTTAAAAGGTTAATCCCCACTAGCACATCAAACTTGCCGAGCCTCAAGTCCCTTATAATTCCAATCCGCTCAAGCGTATCAATGTCAGAGTGAAGATACCTTACATTTACTCCAAGCTCTTTGTAGTAATCGGTCAGATCCTCAGCCATTCTTTTTGTAAGTGTAGTTACGAGAACCCGGTCCCCATTTTGAACTCTATTCCGTATTTCTTCGAGCAAATCGTCCACTTGATTATCCGCGGTTCTGACCTCGATCTCGGGGTCTGACAACCCGGTGGGGCGGATAATCTGCTCCACCACAACTCCGCCCGCTTTTTCTATCTCATATTCTCCCGGAGTGGCTGATACATATATAGTTTGAGGCATCCGTTTTTCAAACTCTACAAAATTAAGAGGCCTGTTATCAAGTGCAGAAGGGAGGCGGAACCCGTGCTCTACCAGACTCATCTTTCTGCTCCTGTCCCCTGCGTACATCCCCTTAAGCTGTGGAATCATCTGATGGCTCTCATCTAACACCATAAGAAAGTCATCCGGGAAATAATCAAGCAGCGTCCATGGGGGCTGTCCCGGAAGCCGTCCCGATAGGTGCCGGGAATAGTTTTCAATCCCCGAGCAAAAACCCATATTGGAAAGCAGCTCAAGGTCGAATTTGGTTTTTTCCTCAAGCCTCTGCTTCTCAACCATCATCCCGCGCTCTTCAAGCTGAGCGAGTCTTTCATCAAGTTCAATCTTTATGTTCTCAATCGCTTTTTCGTGTCTGTATTTGGGGGCGACATAATGAGACCCCGGGTAAATAGCTGCCTTTTTGACAGGTCTTATTGTCGTCCCTTTTAGCGGGTCGATCTCTTTAAGCGAATCAACTTCATCTCCGAAAAATTCAACCCTGATCGCCGTGTTGTCATGGTGAGAAGGAAATATGTCTACAACATCCCCTTTAACCCTGAAGCTGCTTCTATATAAATCGACCCCGGTTCTTTCGTACTGAACTTCTGAAATTTTTTCTAAAAATTTATCCCTTTCAAGCTCCATTCCTTCCTCAAGCATTGTCAAAAGCCCATAGTAGTGCTCGGGAGCGCCGATACCGTATATGCATGAAACGCTTGCTACAACAATCACGTCCCTTCTTTCAAAAAGAGAAGTGGTCGAGGCATGGCGGAGCCGGTCTATGTGCTCATTTATTTGGGCGTCTTTCTCTATATAAGTATCTGTTGTGGGAATATAGGCCTCTGGCTGATAGTAGTCGTAATAGCTCACAAAATATCTGACCGAGTTTTCGGGAAACAAATCCTTAAGCTCACCGTAGAGCTGTGCGGCAAGTGTCTTGTTGGGCGCGATAACCAGGGTAGGGCGCTCGACTTCCTCAATCACGTTTGCGATTGTAAAAGTTTTCCCGCTCCCTGTAACTCCAAGAAGCACCTGATGCTTCTCCCCGCGCAAAAGCCCTTCAGAAAGCTGTTTTATGGCTTCGGGCTGATCCCCTTTTGGAGAAAAATCGCTATGAATCTTAAAAGAAATGCTCATCTGTGAAAGTGTAGCACGGAAGTGTTTAAAAACCGTGATTAAAAATCTCGCTCCATACTTTATAATTAAGAGTATATGGTTTTAGATAAATTTCATCCGGCGGTCGCTTCATGGTTTAAGAATTCTTTTGACGCTCCTACTGAAATTCAGAAAAAAGCGTGGCCGGAAATAAAAAAAAAGAGCAATACTCTGATCTCCGCCCCCACAGGCTCGGGTAAAACACTCGCTGCATTCTTGGCTTCTATAGATGATCTCGTCAGAAGAAGCCTGGACGCAGGCCTTCCAGGCAAAACCCAGGTCGTTTATGTATCTCCGCTTAAAGCCCTAAGTAACGACATAGAAAATAATTTACAAATTCCCATGAAAGGGATAAACGAAGAGCTTGAGAAAATGGGGCTTTCAGAGTCCGGGATAAGAGTGCAGGTCAGAACGGGGGACACGCCCGCATCGGCCAGGACAAAGATGACAAAGACGCCGCCCCATACACTGGTAACAACACCAGCGTCGCTTTA
>CBDUCG010000206.1:0-2700 GCA_965365595.1 uncultured bacterium | reverse complement strand
GCATAATATCCTATGAACTTTGTTATACCGCAAGAACTCAGTCCAATCATGCAAGTCAACAATAAAAAATATATAAAGAGTTTGTTCATAGTCCCTATTTTTGAAGCCGGATTAATTGTACTGTGATTCGATTTTAAAACTAAACTTGAGAAGTACACCCGTTGGGTTCTCATAATACTTGAATCTCCAATAAAAACCAAGCATCCTAAAACACACATGATATATTATATAAGGATGGTAGAAAGTTTGACTAAAGTTGAGATATATACAAGCACTTATTGCGGTTACTGCAATGCAGCCAAAGGTATTCTGAAAAACACAGGTGTGCAGTTTGTAGAAATTGATCTCAGCGACAATCATGAGCTCAGAATAAAACTCCATTAGAAACATAATTGGAGGACAGTGCCGATTATAGTAATTAATGATAGCTTTGTAGGCGGATATCACGATCTGGTTGCCCCTGATAGAAATGACGAGTTGGACCGACTTCTCGAAGTTAAATTTGAAGATTAATCCTTACTTTATTGACCCGGTTTTATTGACTCAGCAACAACTCTAAATTAAGATAACACCCCCATGACGATTAGAACAAGATTTGCCCCGAGCCCAACGGGCTCTCTTCATATAGGAGGAGCAAGAACCGCAATATTCAACTGGCTTTTTGCCAGACACTCAGGCGGTGAGTTTGTGCTCCGCATTGAAGACACAGACCGAGAGAGGTCTACCGAAGAATCCATCGAAGAAATTATGGATGCCATGAAGTGGCTTGGGCTTGACTGGGACGAAGGACCGTTCAGACAATCAGACAGGCTTGATATTTATCAGAAGCTGGCAAACGAGCTTCTGAAATCAGGTCACGCATATAAATGCTACGTAACTCCCGAGGAGCTTGAGGAAAAACGAAAACAGGCTCAAAGCAGGGGAGATGTTTTAAGATATAAGCGTGAATGGGCAAAGATGAACGAAGGCCCTGATAAGCCATACGTTATAAGATTGCAAACACCGGATCACTGCAGTATAGAGGTTGAGGATTTACTACGCGGCACTGTTACTTTTGACGCCAGCGAAGTGGACGATTTTATTATTTTAAAGCGCGACGGATTTCCGACTTACAATTTCGCTGTTGTTGTAGATGATGCGACAATGAACATAACCCATATTATAAGGGGTGATGATCATCTTATTAATACTCCGAGGCAGGTATTATTATACAAAGCGTTATCATATGATATACCCAAGATGGCCCACGTATCAATGATTCTGGGCTCAGACAATAAGAGGCTCAGCAAACGTCATGGAGCAACATCTGTTGTGGCATATAAAGACAAGGGATATTTACCTGAGGCTATAATTAATTTCCTATCCCGTCTTGGATGGTCTTACGGTGATCAGGAGATTTTCTCAAAAGCTGAGTTAATTGAGAAGTTTACATTGAATAATGTGGGAAAGTCTGCTGCCGTATTTAACGAAGAGAAACTTGAGTGGCTCAATAGCTGGTACATCAAAAACGATCCGCCTGAAAAAATTGCCGGGCTCGTGATACCGCTCCTAAAAGAAAAGGGACTTGATGTTGAAGTAGATGAGAAGCTTATCAAAATAATAATGGAATTAAGGCAGCGTGCCAAAACGCTTCTCGATATATCAAACTCCATTGATTACTTCTATGCGGATAAAATCGACTTGGATGAAAAGGCAAAGGACAAGTTCTTAACCGCAGAAATTAAACCTGTTCTCCAAGATATAACAACCGGACTTGCTGATCTTAACGACTTCAACATAGACGAGATACACAAGGTTTTTGATCATATAATGGAGGAAAAAGAGCTTAAACTAGGCAAGATTGCGCAGCCTGTGAGAGTTGCGCTTACAGGTGGGACCGTAAGCCCCGGAATATTTGAAGTTATGGACATACTCGGAAAAAATGAAGTTCTCAAGCGTCTGGAAAATGCTATAAATGTAATCCCCTAAGAAGGTAACTCAGAATAGATAGTACTTCTGCTTGAGTTATTTTAATTTACGAATAGTCAAAAAATCCCTTACCGGTTTTTCTGCCGAGCATTCCGGCGCGAACCATCTGGCGCAGTAAAGGAGCTGCCCTGTATTTGGATTCCTGAAACTCTTTGTACAAAGTATCTATAACGTCCAAGGTTACATCAAGCCCTATCAGATCAACCAAAGCCAGAGGACCTATCGGTTGATTGGTTCCCAACATCATAGCCTTATCAATGTCTTCCGCACTGCCGACCCCGTCCTGATATGCAAACACCGCCTCATTTAACATAGGTATAAGAATTCTGTTTACTATAAATCCCGGACTATCTTTCGTCATAACGGGTTCTTTACCCAGAGCCTGAGCGAAATCATACGCAAACTGCGCTGTTTCATCTGAAGTAACAATAGTTTTAATTATCTCTACAAGCTTCATTAAAGGAGCGGGATTGAAGAAATGCATACCAACCACTTTGTGTGGCTTGCTTGTGCCGACTGCTATCTCTACAATCGGCAGTGATGATGTATTGGTCGCGAGTATAACACCTTCTTTGGTCACCTGGTCGAGTTTGCTGTATATGTCCTTTTTTACCTCCCGATCTTCAAATACGGCCTCTATAACAAAGTCAGCTCTTCTTAAATCGTCAAAGTTAGTTGTAGTTGTAATTCTTCCAAGTATGGAAGTGCGGTCTTCGTGGTCAATTTCTTCTT
>CBDUCG010000205.1:0-2741 GCA_965365595.1 uncultured bacterium | reverse complement strand
CACTTTATCCAGAAACTAATTTCAAAGGGGTTACAGCCTTAGACCGACAGACTGTGCTTAACGATGACGACGGTTCACTTACCGGACTTTTAAGTAAAGGACTAGTAATAGGTAATGAGCCGCATATTGAAACCATATCGGTCAATTTGACTGATTTTTTTATAGCCCCATCAGAGGCCCCAGAGTGTAGGTCATTTGATATCGCAAAAGTTAACGGCGGCACAACCGAGGGCACAGCCAAAACAAGCCCCTATGAATATTTAACTGCTGCAGTTTATCCTGCTTGTGCGATTAAGAACGGAAATACTCGTGACTGCGGCGGACATTGCTCACTCGACCAAAAACCATGCGCGGGCAACAGTGACTGTCCGAGTGAACCCAATAAACCTAATGAATGTATCGATTCGAAATGGGGAGAAGAATGTACAAACGATTCATGTTACGGAATCAATCTGACCCGGCAGCTCTTTACCCCTGATGAGCAAAATGGCTCATCAGCGGACCGAACAATCCAGATGATGGGCATGTCATTTTGGCAGAGAAGCATGCTTACCTTGAATGAAAGTCCTTATTATATTGATACCCGTGTAAGTGAAGACAAACAAAAACAAGGCCGGGGTGGCGCTGAAAACATAACGAACCTTAATGTATTTCAGCCAAGCGGCACTTATTACCTATTTTTCCTCTATGCAACAGAACGCACTAAGCAGGAGTATCAGATTTTTATAGGTAAAGACATACCGGACTTTGATACTAATATGACAAAATATATACGTCCGGTACGTGTAGACATACAAACCCAGGACCTTCAGTTCCAGGAGGAAAATGTGGTATGGGATGGACTAAATGCAACCTACAACCCACAAAGCGGAATAGTCAGAGTGAATACCGATTTCTCAGAGTTCGAGGATGATTTTACTGAAACCAAAAAGGATTACTGTCAGCCAAGCAGTTTTTGCCACTTAGTTGGTGATAATTGTGTAACGAGCTTGGACACCGGAGATCCTATGCATGATTTATCGGACCGTATTTGCAAGACATGGGCAGGAAAGGATATCGACTGTCCGCTCTTTAAGTTCAATGGAAAGAGAAGAAAAATACCCGGATGCCTTGGTATTGCCATAACACTCGGTAACGAAACTCAGTTCATAGCCGATGACGAGCCAGCGCCTAACGAAGAGCCTTACGCAAGCTGCTTCTCAAACGTTAAGCCATGGAATGTTATAGAACTAATAGATGCTGGAAACATAGCTGGTGAAGGTTGTAGGAATCAGAACATAGACCCACGAAAATTCTGCCAGTGATTTAAGTGATTTCATTTTCACAAATATAAATCATTGCAATTTGTCTTAGGGATTTATCCCATCCGGTGACCATTGTTGCAATTGCAACTAGATGTAATTTAAGAGAATATAGGGGAAAAGGGCAGGCATCTAATAAATCTTCGGTGTTGCCAAAGAAAATATTTCAAACATGGAAAGCAGGATAACATTTCACTGAAAGGCTCATATAAACTTGGAGGAAAAAATAGACAGGATGGTAGACTTGATATTCTTTGGGATTTTTCACTGAGCAGGTGACCAATCCAGTGACCACAAATCAGACTCACAAGAAAAAGCGCTGTAAGTCACTTTAATTATTGGTAGCCCAAAGGTTACAGATTTCGAACCAGATACTACAAGATATGAAAAATATATATGAACTTAGGGATATTATGGAATCTCCTATAAATAATAGAGATATAACGCTTGATAAACGTGAACAATACCCCTGTTAGTATTAGAACTGCTATACCAATAATTACCTAGTATGACTAAATGGACAATTATTTGGCAACCTCATATCTATTCTGTAAAGCAATAATTCTTCAGAATAATAATTATTGCTCAACATCAAAAGTAGGTCTTATTTCTTCTATCTGACCCGCTTCTGATTCAACGCTAAGGAAATAATTACCTCTGAACCTCAAGTCTTCAGCTATGCCATGCTGCTGTACTACCAGCTCGTACTCTTTGTCTGTGTCTAGTACTGCTGTAATCTCTAGCGGCAGCATTCCAGAGTTAAGCTCTATGTTAGAGTTTCCACTACGCAGGATTAGTGTAGCTTCTACTCCGATATGTCCAGTCTCCGGGTTCTCTTCAAGGGTAACCCTCACAGCTCCATCACCCGGGTTTGGCCCAAAATTAAAGGTAAAAGTATCACGGTCTCGTCTTGGTCTCTTATTGTCGTCTCCGAGAGACGCTGTCGCAGTAATTGTATCACTGTCTTCCAAGTCTGAATGTATGCTGTCTTTTGTCATTGTTAGGTTCACTTCGTCATCATTTTTTTTAAGATGAAAGTCGGTCTTTGCGAGGATTGGTCCCATACATGATGTCGCCCCACCTTCACCAGGTACGCAAATACTGCAGGACCATTTGCCATAAGGAGATAAGAAGTTGACTTCTGCCGAATAAAACTTCACGTGGTCTGCCCCTGGAGAAACCTCTATTAGCCCGGTATCCCTTAACCATGGCCCGCCGCACTGTAATTGCAGCTGTTCGTTACCTTCAATGTAAGTTATATAAAACGGAATGTGTTTATGTGCAAACGCACTGTATGGAAAAGTCAGAGCGATGCTTAAGCCCAGAATAATAAGTAGATTTCTATATATATTCATAATATCCCTCCATCATTTCTTAATACTATAGCCGTGATTTTTTAGAATAAAATATTCTATTTTTATTATTATATATAATAATCAA
>CBDUCG010000204.1:0-2783 GCA_965365595.1 uncultured bacterium | reverse complement strand
TCTGACAGGCTATATACTATTGTTTTAGGTACGTCCTTAATTACGGCGAAACCGCCTGCCATATCTCCGTACAATGTACAGTATCCCACACTCATCTCGCTCTTGTTGCCTGTGGTCAGAATAAGCCAGCCAAATTTATTGGACAATGCCATTAGTATGTTGCCTCTTATGCGTGCCTGAAGATTCTCCTCAGTTATGTCGGGGTTCCTGCTCTTGAACACATTTGACAACATTTCGTTATAAGAATTGAATGTGTTGCTTATTGGAAGATTAATAAGCTCAATACCGAGGTTTTTCGAAAGCACCTCTGAATCCCTGACGCTTCCCTCCGAGCTATAAAGAGACGGCATTGCAACCCCAACTACATTATTCTTACCTAAAGCCTCGACTGCAATAACCGAAACCAGGGCCGAGTCTATGCCGCCGCTTAATCCGATAGCAACTTTCTTAAAGCCATTTTTAGACACATAATCCCTGGTTCCAAGTATCAGCGCTTTAAGTATTTCCTCCTCCTTGGAAGTAAACGGTTCCACTCTAGGCTCTACTTTGGCTTTAAGCGTTTTTGCGGCTTTTTTTAGGTCAATATCTATTATCTCAGATTTTTCCGAATGCGCCTCAAGCGTATAGCGTTCCTTGCGTCTCCTGGGATCATGAATACGTGAGCGGAATACTTTATTTACGTTTATATCCGCAATCAGGAGATGCTCCTCAAAAGGTTTTGCCCTGGCAATGACGTCACCCGACTCACCGATAACAACACTATGCCCGTCAAAAACCAGCTCGTCCTGGCCCCCGACCATGTTGCAAAAAACTACATTTACCGAGTTGTCCCTGGCCCGTGTTCTTAACATACGTTCTCGGGATTCCACTTTGGAAGCGTGGTAGGGGGAGGAAGAAATGTTTATTATAATCTGAGCGTCACCCAACAGGGCCTGCCTTCGGGTCGGATCGCCCGGATACCAGATATCTTCACAAATATTCACTCCAAAGACTACATCGCCCATCTTGTATACAGGCGCACGGTGGCCTGACTGAAAATACCTGTGTTCATCAAAAACCCCATAGTTGGGCAAATAGTGCTTGTGATAAATATCTATTAATTTTTTATCATGAATAACCGCTGCCGCATTATATATATCATCCTTTCTATCCGGAAAACCACTGATTACTGTGATCTTTGAAGAGGCTTTCCTGATTTCATCAAGCGCCCTTATACTATCGTTTATAAAACCGGGTTTTAACAGAAGGTCCTCAGGCGGATATCCGGTAATACACAATTCCGGAAAGCATAGAATGTCAACACCTGAATTTTTGGCGGAGCTTATGTACTTGAGAATTTTGTTAAGATTCCCCTCTATATCGCCAACTTTGGCATTTATCTGCGCAAGTCCTATTCTTACCATTGTTAATTACCCTTCTATAAGCTTATAATAATACTCGAACAAAGAGCATAACTACAACATATCAAATGATTTTTCTTGCCGAGTTACTATTTCAGGCTTCTATGAAATATTAGGAAAGAGCTATGGCTATGTGCACTATGTTGGCAAAAAAATGAAAAATAATGCTTGCCCATAGAGTTTTGGTTTTGAGATACAGATAGCCCATCACCAATGAAGGGAAAAAAGTTAAGACAGCCTCAGAGCATATAGCTATGTTATGCCCGCCTGCAAGGCAGAGTGTAATAAAATGTCCCAAGGCAAAAAGAAGGCTGACAATTATCACCCCTTTGATATTATTTCCAAGCTTGTTTTGGAGATAGCCCCTGAAGAACACTTCCTCGGGAAGCGCAACCATAAGAAGTTGAGTCAACATAAAAGCAACGGGCAATGTATTGATGACCAGTTGTTGGCCTGAATATAATCCAAAAAAAAATATTACTGACGCATAGAAGGAGAGTAAATACCCCTTGAGGGTGATCTGAAAAAACCTCCATCAGCTTTCAGTAAAATGGGAAGAAGCATTAACGCCGCGGCAATAGTCGTTACATAGTTCGCCGGCAAGAACAACCTTCCTAGGAAAATAACAGCGATTATTACAACATAGGATGCCAGCGGGGTTTTGTGTTTGATAATCCAGGATTGTTCATTCATATAAGAGGTGTTTTCTGTAAAGCCATGTTGATTTCGTTAAAATACATTACCGGACAATTGAGGTCAATAATAGATTTAAGACGTTGAACTTATTATAGTATTATTGGATATATATAGAGCAGTTTTTATCAATATTTGTATGTTTTAAATAGGCATTCTAAATGAATATTGAGCTTATCATTCCTCTTTAAATAATTAGGTGTTAATATATTTGGCTTATAGATATGAATATAACACTCGTAATCCCCACATATAACGAGGCCGGCAACATGCCTGTTATTCTGGATAAGATATTTGAAGTCTATAAAAACAATAAGTTAGACGGGTATGTAACTGTAGTTGATGATGATTCCCCGGACCAGACGTGGAAAGTTGTAGAAGAGCTGAAAGAAAAATACCCCAAGCTAAACGTACTTAGAAGACAGGACAAAAGAGGACTTTCTTCGGCAGTGCTCGATGGTTTTGCTCTCGCAAAGACTGAGGTTGTCGGCGTTATAGACGCAGACCTAAGTCATCCGCCTGACAAAATTCCGGAATTAGTGGTTCCAATTATTAACGGAGATGCTGATTTCACTTTGGGCAGCAGATACATAGATCAAGGCGGCACGGTGAACTGGCCTTGGAGCAGAAAAATTTCATCCAAACTTGCGACATTAGCTGTCATCGGGTTAACAAATGTTAAAGACCCAA
>CBDUCG010000203.1:0-2796 GCA_965365595.1 uncultured bacterium | reverse complement strand
TTTGAGGCAATTGGGCTCAACCACGATTTTGTTGATAAATATTTCACTTGGACTCCGACCAGAATTAAAGGAGCAGGTATAGATGTTATAACTAAAGAAATTCAAATGAGACATGAAACAGCATACCCTGAGAGAGAAGTTGTTCCAGAAACTCTCGATGAGGGCGGTCTTTATCAATGGCGGCCCGGAGGGGAGCACCATGCGTATAACCCAAAATCAGTTCACATGCTGCAGCGTGCCTGCCGTACAAATAACTACGAAGAATTCAAGAAATTCTCAGATCTTGTTAACAATGAATCCAAAGATTTGGCTACGCTAAGGGGTCTTCTTGAGTTTAGAAAAGACTCGCAGCCAATACCGATTGATGAAGTTGAATCGGTAGAATCTATTTGCAGACGCTTTAAAACGGGAGCCATGTCTTACGGGGCGATTAGTCAGGAAGCCCATGAGAGTCTTGCAATCGCAATGAACAGGATAGGTGGTAAGAGTAATACAGGGGAGGGTGGGGAAGATACGGCCCGCAATATACCGGATGCAAACGGAGATTTAAGAAGAAGCTCAATTAAACAGGTTGCCTCAGGACGATTTGGCGTAACAAGTGAATACCTTGTAAACGCCGAAGAAATACAGATCAAAATTGCGCAGGGAGCCAAGCCCGGAGAGGGTGGTCAGCTACCGGGCAGAAAAGTATATCCATGGATAGCTAAGGTCAGGCTTTCAACTCCTGGTGTAGGATTGATTTCGCCTCCGCCTCATCACGACATTTATTCGATTGAGGACCTTGCCGAGCTGATTCATGACCTGAAAAATGCTAATCAAAATGCACGCATAAATGTAAAGCTTGTATCAGAAGTCGGAGTAGGCACTATTGCCGCAGGTGTAGCAAAGGGGCACGCTGATGTAATACTTATTAGCGGTTACGATGGAGGAACCGGGGCCTCGCCTCAGAGCAGCATTCAGCACGCAGGTCTTCCATGGGAACTTGGTCTTGCCGAAACGCATCAGACTTTGTTAATAAATAATCTCAGAAGCCGAGTCGTAATTGAAACCGACGGCCAGATGAAAACCGGGCGCGATGTGGTTATAGCCGCGCTTCTCGGTGCTGAAGAATATGGATTTTCCACTGCTCCTCTAATTGTGCTGGGCTGTATTATGATGCGTGTTTGCCATCTTGATACCTGTCCTGTCGGAGTAGCAACACAGAACCCTGAGCTTCGTAAAAAGTTTATGGGGGATCCGAGCCACGTTGTAAATTTTATGAAATTTATAGCGCAGGAAATAAGAGAACTTATGGCTGAACTGGGTTTTAGAACTATAAACGAAATGATAGGCAGAGCGGACAAGCTTGAAATGAGAAAAGTCGTAAATCACTGGAAAGCAGAGGGAGTAGACCTTTCAGAGGTGATATACAGGCCTGACGTGCCAAGTGATTACGGAACCTACGCACAAATGGAACAGGACCACGGACTTGAGGAGTCTCTGGATAACAAAGTGCTTCTCGATATATGCAAGCCTACCCTTGAAAATGGCGAGCCAGTTGAAGCGATTGTACCCATCAAAAATATTGACCGCACAGTCGGAACAATTCTAGGAAGCGAGTTAACGAAAAAATACGGTCTTGACGGGTTACCCGAAGAAACCGTAAGGCTTCATTTTAACGGATCTGCGGGTCAGAGTTTTGGAGCGTTTATTCCTAAATCTATGACATTGATACTGGAAGGTGATTCCAACGATTATCTGGGCAAAGGTTTGTCAGGTGGGAAAATAATTGTTTATCCTCCCAAGGCATCTACTTTTGTTCCTGAGGAAAACATTATCATTGGCAACGTAGCGTTTTATGGTGCTACTGGCGGCGAGTCATACATAAGAGGACTTGCCGGAGAGCGCTTCTGTGTAAGAAATAGCGGCGTGAGAGCAGTTGTAGAGGGAGTGGGTGATCATGCATGCGAATATATGACCGGTGGCCGAGTCGTGGTATTGGGCCCAACAGGAAGGAATTTTGCAGCGGGTATGTCGGGTGGTGTGGCTTATGTTCTTGATGAGTCCGGAGATTTTTCCATACACTGTAATCAGGAGATGGTAGATCTTGAACAGCTAAGTGATAGTGACGCACAGGAAATAAAAGCAATGATTGAGAATCATGTCGAATACACAGACAGTGATAATGGCAAAAAAGTACTGGCTGACTGGAACAACAACGTTAGTAAATTTATCAGAGTAATGCCCAAAGACTACAAACGTATGCTGGGAGCCATACAGAGGGTTGAAGAAAAAGGATTAAGTGGCGATGAGGCCCTCATGGCAGCTTTTGAAGAAAACAAGAGTGATCTCGCGCGGGTTAGCGGTAACTAGATTTCCATATCTATTAAAACAATAATCATGTCTATGAATTGACATAGAGAAAGACTTGGAGGAAGTACAATGGGTGACCCCACTGGATTTATGCAGCATGACAGAGAACTAGAACCCGATCGTTCTCCATCTGAAAGAATAAAAGACTGGAAAGAGTTTCATAAACATCTACCAGAGGATAAGCTAAAAACTCAGGGCTCAAGATGTATGGATTGCGGAATCCCTTTCTGTCAGACTGGAGACATGCTTGGGGGTCTTACCTCGGGTTGTCCGATTAATAACCTTATACCGGAATGGAACGATCTGATTTATAAGGGACTATGGCGCGAAGCTCTTGACCGCTTGCATAAAACCAATAATTTCCCAGAGTTTACGGGCCGGGTCTGCCCAGCTCCCTGTGAAGGTTCATGTGTGCTTGGCATAAGCGAACCTCCTGTAACAATT
>CBDUCG010000202.1:0-2807 GCA_965365595.1 uncultured bacterium | reverse complement strand
ATCTCTCACAAAAGGCCGTGACTTTTGTCTCATCACTTTTTAATGCAGAGCCTTCTCGGAGAATGCCATCCGCATCTGGGGATGTTCACTCATTGGCGGGGTTCAGAAGGCTAATTTGCCACCCGCTATCAAAATCATATGCCAGTTTTGTGAGAAAACTCTCGGAATTAAAATCGTTATTAATTCTGGTTAGCGTAAGGTCATTAACCGACTTAAATTTAAAATCCCCCTCGCTCTGAGCATGGGCAAAAGAAACAAGGTAACTGAAATTTCCTATCTTCTGCGCCCTTCCAAGGTTGAGATAGAAAGTTTCGTAGGAGCCGTACGTTGCAGAGCCGAAGGTGAAAGGCTTGTCAGTAGACTTGGTTACAATATTAACAACGCCGCCCAGTGCGTCTGTGCCGGCATAGGCGGAAGCGCCGCCCCTTACTACCTCGAATTTATCAACATAGCTCGTAGGTATTGTGGAAAGATCGACCCCGCCTCCTATAGGGTTATTAAGTCTCACTCCGTCCAGCATAATAACGACCTGATTGTTAGAGGAGCCGCGGATGGACATTGTCTTTAGCTGCCCGAATCCACCGTAATCCCTAACTACTACTCCCGGGGAAAAAGAAAGAAGTTCAGCCGCGGTTTTATACTCTCCCGTAAAACTCTCAAGCTCAATCACAGTTGAAAATGCGGACGGATAGTTAAGAGGAGGATCAATAGGGGTGTCCTCGACTATCACCGTTTCTAGAGTTGTATTCTGATTTTCCTGAGCTATCGCAAATGATGCTAAGAAAATTAGCGTTGCGGTAATTAATAACCTGATGATGAGTACCTCCGGTTAGCTGAGTAACCGGGAGGCGGAATGTGTGTAATACCCATTTACCTTCTCCCCCCGAAGAAAAGTAATATCATCTAAGTACTAAGGCAGGTGTTCTGGCTTGTAACCTCGGGGCTCCTTTGCGCCTTCCCAGAAAAAATTCCAGTGACATAATGCAAAGGACTTTACGGACTACTTACAGCAGCGAGTGGGCTGCACCGGATTCTCACCGGATTTCCCATTTAGGCTCTAGAGCCATGCTCTAAAGCAACCTCGTACCAAAAATTCTTAAAGATCTGTAAAGCAAAAGTACATAATAACTCTATCAGAGTTTCCGTGTCAAGTTTCAGCTTAAAATCTATTTGTTAAATCTATTTGAAATTCGGGATAACCTCTTTGCCGAATGTCGTAATCAGATTAGAAATAATTTCATACGATGCCTGAGGGAATACCATACGGTGTGAGATATGTTTTATTTCTAGTTCATCCCTGTACATCTCAATTTCCTTTATGCAGTCCTCTGGAGTTCCAATAATAAAGCGTTCTTCAGCAAGATGCTCAAATAAGGGATCATCTAAGTCTTTTAACTGCTGACCCTTTACAAACATTTTTACTCCCAGCGAAAAATAGAATTTATACATGCTGATTATGTATTTATTCCCACCCTCTATCGCTTTATTCCTATCGGCATCGACAAATGTTTCTCTCAAGAGTATGTGCTCTATGTCATCAGGGTTTCTGCCAGCTTTTTTTGCTTCATCATTATAGTATCCTAGCGTATCCCTCACCATATCTACCGTTCTTCCGGGCCCAATTAGAAGCGGAAGACCATACCGTCCGGCTCGTCTTATTGCGGGTTCTTCAAACGCTCCAACATATAATGGAATTGGACTCTGCACAGGCTTGGGCCTCAACGTTGCGTTTTTAAAACCGTATCTCTTACCTTCATAAGAGAATGTTTCGCCCGAAAGCGCTTTTTCAAGCACTTCTATTCCTTCATCCATTCGAGACGGCCTTTGTTTCATCGGCACTCCCATACCCTCAAATTCTTCTTTCCTATATCCGAGCACTACGCCCAAATCAAATCTCCCGTTTGATATGTTGTCCACAACCGCGGCGTCTTCTGCGACCCTGACCGGGTTATGAAGAGGAAGGATAATACCGGATGAGCCAATTCTTATTCTAGAAGTAACTGCTGCAATTGCCCCGGCTATTACTGCAGGCGACGGACAATACCCATCTTCAAGAAAGTGATGCTCGGAAATCCATGCCGAGTCAAAATTCACTTCTTCTGCCAATTTAACCTGATCCAGTGTGTTTTTATAAAGCTCCGGATGAGTGTAGGGGAGCTCAGGATGAGTTTGCATTCCAAATAGTCCGATGCCAAATCGCATAGTTTTGCCTCCTTTGTGTTAGAAATAAAATTATAACACTAACACTTCGGCTAATTCCATAACTTACTTATACTTAATATTTGTATTTGAAAGTAGGTATTGAGTTTTATCTACCCATGTGTTTATAATGAGGAGACAATCAAAGAAAGAGGTGTAAAAATGGCAAATGATATAAAATTCGGACTCGCAGCCCCCATGCCGGGAGCGGATTTAGACGGATTAATAGATTTTTCAGTCAAAGCTGATGAGCTAGGATTTGACGGCGTTTGGTATCGAGACCACGTTGTGTTTGTATCTCCAACAGAAGCTCATGAGGCCTGGACAGTGGCAACAGCAGCCGCGATGAAAACAAGCAATATCAGTCTGGGAACGGTTTCCGATCCTCATAGAATGCATCCAGCTGTATTTGCACAAAGACTGGCTACAATTGACCATCTATCAAAGGGCAGAGTAAAGCTTACCCTTGGTGTTGGCGAGTCTATGAACTTAGACGCTTATGGAATCGGTTGGAATAGACCCCTTGCACGATTAAGAGAGGCAATGATAGTAATGCAGAAACTATGGGCAACAGAGGGGTCATGTGATTATGAAGGAGAGTTCTTTAA
>CBDUCG010000201.1:0-2816 GCA_965365595.1 uncultured bacterium | reverse complement strand
CAAATTGAGATTGGTTCAACCAAATAGCGAGTTGCGAAGTAATTTTATTTGTTCGCACCGTCATTTAAGATCCCCACCTACAATATAATTTCATCGCACACTATTTTGACATATATTTGTTAATTCTAGACCATATATAGGGCAAAAGTACTTCTAATGCATTCATCAAGGGCACCTTATTAGGAGAAAAACAAAAATGTTTAAAAGATATCTAAAAACTATCAGCTTTGTATTTATATTAATGATCTTTACTGTTGCAATTGGCTGTTCCTCCAACAGACAGGTCATTCACCGTGTTCCACTGTGCGATTGTGAACCTGGATCCGAGACTACCAGAGATAAGTATCATAAAGAATATGTCTGTGACGTAAATGCAACCTGCGTGCCTCATTTAGGCCATAAGGGGAAATTGGTTATTGCGACAAATTGATTTTATGATTTTTATCCGTAAGACTCAACTGAGAAAATACAATGAACCTTAAACTGTCATTTCATGTTGTCGGCACATTCTTAAAGTTTTTCGGGATACTGCTACTACTTCCGGCAGTCTGCTCTCTTATTTACGGGGACGGGGACCTTTATATTTTTTTGGGTACGGCTTTTTTTACGACAGTTTCCGGCTTTATACTGGAAAAGTTATGCTACGATTCAAACCAGATTGACGAGTTAAACAGGAAAGAAGCTTTTTTTATTGCTCTTTCCTGTTGGCTTATGGCGGGTGTTTTTGGTGCGATTCCCTATTTTATTATGTCGATATTTTCGAGTCCGATTGACGCTCTTTTTGAATCTTTTTCAGGTTACACTACTACAGGCGCAACTGTATTAACCGAGGTAGAGAGCCTTCCGCACGGAATCCTGTTTTATAGAAGTTTTACTCAGTGGCTTGGGGGTATGGGAATTATTGTTCTCGGGATTGCGATATTGCCAAAACTGTCAGTCGGCGGTATTCAGTTAATGGGGTCTGAAACTCCGGGACCCATAATGGAGAAGATAACCCCAAAAATCGCAGAAACCGCTAAAAAATTATGGTTTATATATTTTGCGATTTCTTTAATTCTGGTTATTTCACTCCTGATAGCCGGAATGCCCGTTTTTGATTCGATAGTTACATCTTTCAGTACGTTGTCTACCGGAGGATTCTCAATAAAAAACACTGGTATAGCAGCGTACGGCAGTCCGTTAATCGAAGTTATTGTTACAATTTTTATGTTTCTTGGCGGCGTTAACTTTTTGATTCATTACTATGCTTTTACCGGAAGGTTTTCAAAAATAATCAAAAATTCCGAGTTTAAATTTTACTCTTTATTAGTCGCTGTATTCATTGTTATCATCAGTTTTAATTTGTGGAAAACTCACTATCCAGATTATCTGGACGCTTTAAGACATTCCGCTTTCCAAGTGATTTCAATTCTTACTACAACCGGATTTAATTCGGTGGATTTTAATGTCTGGACTGAGTTTGCGATGTTATTATTGCTTGTGACGATGTTTATTGGAGCCTGCTCAGGTTCTACATCGGGCTCAGTTAAGGTGCTAAGAATTCTCATACTGTTAAAAAAGATTTTTGTAAGGGAAATTAACACCCTGATTAAACCTCATGCAGTGTTGATCGTTAAAGTAAACAATAGAACGGTTCCGGAAAATGTTATAGCAAGCGTTACCAGTTTTTTCCTTCTTTATGTGCTATTTTTTGTCATCTCTGTATTAGTGATACTCGCGGTTGAGGACATATCCATCATGGGCGCTTTATCATCATGTGCGGCTACTCTTGGTAATGTAGGGCCGGGATTTGAAGAAGTCGGGGCAACACAAAACTATAATTTCTTTAGCGGATTTTCAAAACTATGGCTTTGTTTCCTAATGCTTCTGGGTAGGCTCGAAATTTTCACAATCCTTGTAATATTTACTCCGATGTTCTGGAGAAAGTAGTGGTTTTCACAAGATGATTTACTCGTAAAACTAAAACTTTCTTATTTCAAGTGAATTGATTTTGTCGGTTATATCCAGATAAGCATATGAGCGTGTGCCTAAAGGACCGGGGTTAACTATCTTGGTAGAGCCTATTTCATCTATGCCTGCAGCCTCATGTATATGCCCCGTAAAACACACAAGAGGTTTTGTTTCCTCTATCACGCTGCGGACAGTTTTGCTTCCCACATGAGCGCCGGATTCAAGCGTGTCGTTTAGTGTATCAATGGGCGGATTGTGAGAGACCATGATTTTTGGTGAATTCTCTTCCATTCCCTGAACCGAGCTCCCGAATATTGCTGCGTATTCTTCTTCACTGTAGATGTTCGGTGTGGGGCTCGGACATGGAAGCGAGCCCCCTGCCCCGAAAATGGTAACGTCATCCACATCGATTGCCCGACCATGAATCTGCATGTCTTCCTTTTCAAGGAAAGTGTCAACTTCATCCGTGTCACAGTTGCCGGTAACGGCAAGAATATTTGAGTTATAGCTTTTAATCTCATTAATTATTTGAGCCGCCTCATTATTGCCGCCAAAGTGTGTTATATCTCCGCTTAACAATATCAAATCAGCGGATGACAGGATCTCGCCCATTTCAGCTATAGGTTTCGCGTTCCCGTGAATGTCTGCAATGTTTATTACTCTCATACTGGGACAATAATATAACAGGGCAACTCTAACTCTGCCAATTACGATTGCAAAAATACATTAGCTTGCTTTTTTTTCATCTTAAGTACCAATTTTTTAAATTTCCGTCTATTATATTTGATAGCAGAGTCGTTGAACTTAAAACTGAACTTAATGTAAATTATATAAAATTTCGATATAGTGGGATGAAATAATGCGTA
>CBDUCG010000200.1:0-2843 GCA_965365595.1 uncultured bacterium | reverse complement strand
AATAAGGCCGAAGTACAAAATATGCTGTCAAAACTGCTGGGAGTGGACGAATGGCAAACCCAGGACGCTTCAGATGCAGTGGCAATAGCATTTTGTCATATAAACATTTCACAAATCGAGAAGAAACTTGGAAAGGAATTCGTTCAGACCCGAAGAAGAAGGAGGCGTTTTACAATAGATGATCTCCCTTCTTAGAGGCAAAATCGCGCAGAAAACTTTGGGCAACGTTGTAATTGACGTACATGGTGTTGGTTATGGAGTTACCGTTCCCTTATCCACTTATTACAGAATCCCAGAAGCGGGAGAAGAAGCGGTATTACAAATTCATACCCATATGAAAGATAGCGGTATTGAGCTTTTCGGATTTCTCACTCAGGACGAAAAAGAAGTTTTCTCCATTTTGATCGGCGTATCAGGGGTAGGTCCCAAGGTGGCTACAAATATATTATCAAACATTTCACCATCTGAGCTTGCAAACGCTATAACAGCAGGTGATTTGGCCAAGAGAAAGATAGCTGGCATAGGACCGAAGATGGCATCAAGGCTTACCACCGAACTAAAAGATAAATTGTCTCAGTTTGAGCCGACTTCGGAAACAGGGGCCAATTCAGGTATTGTAGAGGATGTAATATCTGCGCTTATGAACCTCGGTTATAAAAGGCCCGAGATTGACGAGCACATTTCAGAGCTGGATCTTATTACCAGCAATGAAGATAACCTTGAGGTTGCGCTTAGAGAATGTCTTAAAGTTATGAGAAAGGGGTAACCCTTAGAGATAAATATATGGAAGACAGAATAGTTTCTACGACCAGCCAGGAAGAAGACACACTATTTGATATCAACCTGAGGCCGGAGCGTCTAACCGAATATCTGGGCCAGAGCAAAGTAAAAGAGAAAGTCGGAATATTCATAGAAGCTACTAAACGGAGAAAAGAAGCTCTTGACCATGTGCTTCTCTACGGTCCGCCCGGACTGGGAAAAACAACTCTAGCCCATATTGTAGCAAATGAGCTGGGAGTAAGGATCTACTCAACTTCAGGTCCTGTAATTGAACGAGTAGGGGATCTGGCCTCAATTCTTACAAACTTAAACGACAGAGACGTATTGTTCATTGATGAAATCCACCGCTTAAACCGCATTGTTGAAGAGTATCTATATTCAGCCATGGAAGACTACAAGATAGACATAATGATAGGCGAAGGGCCTACGGCAAAGTCCATGAAGGTCAGTGTAAACCATTTCACTCTAATAGGAGCGACTACCCGGACGGGTCTGCTTACTTCCCCGCTCCGTTCAAGGTTCGGTGTGGATTTAAGGTTAGATTACTACACATCTGACGAGATTAATTCAATTCTGCAAAGATCTTCAAATATACTCGGAGTTGAGCTTACTAAAGACGGTGCCAAAGAACTCGCCGGGCGAGCAAGAGGTACTCCCAGAATAGCTAATAGGCTCCTAAAGAGAGTCAGGGATTATGCCGAGGTTAAAGCAGACGGCGTTATTAATCTGGACGTAGCGGGCTCTGCGCTTGAAATGCTTGAGGTCGACTCCCTTGGTCTGGACGGTTTAGACAGGGCAATTCTTGAGGCAATTATATTGAAATTTAACGGCGGACCTGTGGGAATAGATACTCTGTCCTCAGCAGTTAGCGAAGAAAGGGATACGATTGAAGATGTATACGAGCCTTTTTTGGTGCGGCAGGGGTTAATCGTAAAAACACCACGTGGCCGAGCAGCTACTCCGCTTGCTTACGACCACCTAAAAATAGAACCCCCTCAAATGCAAAAGGGGCTATTCAACTCTTAACATCTATCATTTCATTGGTATCTCTCTTATAAATTCATCCCAGTGTGATTCTGTGATTGTATCGATTTTCTTCCTGGGCGCTTTATACCCGCCTTCACCGGGGAATAGCTGGTCATACACTTCATCTCTCAGTTCAAGCCACTTATCAACTGCGGCATAGTTCGGGAAGGCAACAACCGTTTTATATGTCCAAAGCGGGTCAAGGGTGTGAAGTCTCTGGGAAAATAGTCTGTACTCTCCTACAATAATTCCCCTCTTTTGCATCTCATTCCAAAACGGCATTAGTTTTTCTTTGTACACCTGAACGAATTTTTCCTTGTTTTCGGGTTTTACGACATAAAAACTTTCCTCTATTACATATTTATATCTGTCCTCCTGAGCGTCTGCGGAATATGCTCCGATGAATAAGACGAGTGTAAGAACTGACAGCAAAATAGTGCGCTTCATAACAAACCTCCTTGCAAATTTAGTAAAATGATAAATTTAGACTGCGCACTATTATACATTTTATGAGCAGAATCTGATAGTTGGCAACAAATAACCAAATATAATATTGCTTTTAATCTATATGTATGGAAAACTTTACGTCAAGCCTTAGAAATATCTCATATGTAAAGAGAATCAGATAATTTATTTACTGTTCAAGTCCAAAATCTAACTTATCAGCAGGTTAAAATATAATGACAAACTGGATATATTTTGTAACGCAGATTCCAAACGGTTCTGGGGCAGACCATATTAATGTGATGGGCCTTGTTACTCAGGCAGGCCCGGTAGTGAAATTCGTACTTTTGCTCTTACTCTTAATGTCTGTGGTCTCATGGGCAATAATTTTCTCAAAATATTTTGTATTAAAAAAAGCGACAAAAAGCTCTGAAAAATTTCTCGAACTATACGGCGCGAGCGGTAATTTCGGCAACCTTTATACATCTACAAAGCATATGGGAGGGCCGATTGCCGAGGTCTTCAGAGCCGGTTACATGGAGATTCTCAAGATTAGAAAATCAAGATCGGGAAACCCATCACAAACCTCTGAG
>CBDUCG010000199.1:0-2853 GCA_965365595.1 uncultured bacterium | reverse complement strand
TATTGAAATACTTCTAGTATTTTTAATCAACATCAGTTTTATAGGAGAGTAAGAAATATTATGAAAAGATTTTTCTATATTCTTTTGTTAGTTTTGATAGTGGGAGGTTTTATCTACGCTTACCCCGAAATTGAATGGTCTTCACCCGAAGTCGATATAAAACTTAAGTCCGATAATATAGGTACCCGTCCGTTTGAAATACATGTAGTAGATAAGGGTAAGGGGCTTAAGAAAGTAAAAGTCCTTTTGTCCGGCGATCACGGCGAATCAATTCTGGTTAACAAGGATTATCCCGAAGGTGTAAAGGGGGATAAACTTACTATCAAACTCGATCCCAAAAAGCTCGGAGTGAAGGGGGGGGCAGCAGAGCTTAAAGTCAGTGCCGAAGACAGGTCAAGGCTCAAAATATTCTCAGGTAATACAACCACGGTTAAAAGAGCTGTAAATTTGGACCTTATTCCGCCAAAGCTGGATATTATAAGCACAGATCAGTACATCAATCACGGGGGATCTGGTCTGGTGGTTTACAAGGCGTCTCCCGATACAGTAAAAAGCGGAGTTGCAGTAGGGGATTACTTTTTCCCGGGATATAAAGCTAATTTTAAAGATGAAGATGTGCATATGGCCTTTTTTGCGTACCCCTATGATATTGAGGCCGGTAAGAATGTAACTCTGATCGCGCAGGACCAAGCGGGAAATGAAAAATCTTCCAGCATTTCTTATCGTCTTAGGGATGTTAATTACAGGAAAAGTAATATTAATATTAGTGAAAAATTTGTGGAAAACATCATGGTTCCCTTGATGGAAGAGGACAGTTCCGGTTTAAGCCAAAAAGAAATATTTCTTTTGATAAATAACGAGATGAGAAAAAAAAACAATGCGACTATTAAAGAGGTCGGCACTAAATCAGAGGGTGAAATTATGTGGGACGGTGCGTTTCACCAGCTTTCAAACTCCAAAGTAGAAGCAAATTTTGCTGATGAAAGGACATACATTCTTAACGAAGAGCCGATCGATAAGCAGTTTCACCTGGGCTACGATCTTGCGGTTACAAAAAGATATCCCATAGAGGCCGCAAACGGAGGCGTAATTGTATACGCCGATGAATTGGGTATTTATGGCAACACGGTAATGATAGACCACGGGATGGGGGTTTTAACTCTCTATGGACATATGAGCACTATTGATGTAGAGGTGGGTGATAGGGTCTCAAAGAATGATATTATAGGTAGAACCGGAGAGACCGGACTTGCCGCCGGGGATCATCTTCATTATGGAATATACATAAACGGTGTTGCGGTAAGACCTGTCGAATGGTGGGACAAGAAGTGGATTGACGATAATGTTATCCTCAAAATAAATCAGGCAAGCGGTGAATTTGATGCTTCCGTTAATGAATCTGAACCACAGCAGCAACAGTAGCGATGTACGAATTAAAATACCTATAAAAGAGTATTAATAATTGATTATATACGGAAAGAATCCTGTTCTTGAACTTCTCTCAAATCCTTCATCACAAATTGAAGAAATCTATATCTCAAGAGGCAGCAAGAAAAATGAAACGTCGGACATAGTTGAGACCGCTTCCAATAGAAGGATAAAGACTACCAGTATTAGCAGGGAAGAAATTTCGGATCTGTGTCATACCCGCTCTCATCAGGGAATCGCGGCAAGGGTAAAAGACTTCGAATATTCAGAGTTGTCCGTTTTAATCTCAGGCGCCAGAAAAAAAGCAGATCATATTCTTATAATTATTCTGGATCATCTGGAAGACCCTCAAAATCTTGGCGCTATTATAAGAACTGCAGATGTGCTCGGAGCCCACGGCGTTGTTATTCCCAAAGATAGAGCAGCATCTGTAACCCCTGCTGTAATAAAAGCTTCCGCAGGGGCTGTTAATCACCTGCCCGTATCTAGAGTTGTAAATCTTGCTACTGTAATAAGAGAGCTCAAAAAAGAGGGTGTATGGATTGTCGGTTCTGATTCTTCAAGCACGGTAAGTGTTCAGGACCAGGACTTAAAAAATCTGGATCTAGCTCTAATCATAGGCAATGAAGGGAAGGGGATAGCTCAAAAAATTAAAGGCGAGTGCGACTTTCTGGTCTCCATTCCCCAGTCGGGAAAAGTATCGTCTTTAAACGCATCAGTTGCAGCAGGGATTATGATGTATGAAATAGTCCGGCAGAGAAAATCCGACTAGTCTGTTTCAACAAGTTTCATAAACTCATCTTCATTTAAAACCTCAACCCCTAATGATTGGGCCTTGTCAAATTTTGATCCGGGATCGGCACCGACAACAAGATAGCTGGTTTTTTTTGTAAGTGATGAGGTAGCTCTACCGCCGTGATCTTTTACCAGGCTCTGTGCCTTGTCCCTGGTCATATTCTGCAAAGCGCCGGTAAAGACGAAGCTCTGTCCGTTAAATTTTTCACTAAGTTTTGTGTTTTCTGCATATTTTATCTCAATTCCCGATTCGAGCATTCTTGAAATCAGCTTCCTGTTCTGATCCAGTTCGAAAAAATGTACGATACTCTTAGCAATCTCGGTTCCTACAGTGTGAATATTAATTAACTTGTCTTCGTTGGCTTGCATAAGCTCTTTAATGCTTGAGAAATTTTCCGCCAGAATTTGAGCTAGGCGCTCTCCTACGTGCCGTATACTGAGAGCGTTTATGAATCTGTCAAAAGTAACGTTCTTACTTTTCTCAATCTCGTCCTCTAAATTAGCGGCTGATTTCTCGGCAAATCTTTCAAGCGGTAGTAATTTGTCTTTTTTTAAATAAAACACATCGGCCATATCTTTTATCAACCCGACTTCCATTAGCTGCTCAACGATCTTTTCGCCAAGCCCCTC
>CBDUCG010000198.1:0-2885 GCA_965365595.1 uncultured bacterium | reverse complement strand
TAATTGACTCAAATGCCGGTGTGGGGTTTGGATAATACCAAGCGGCGTCATATGCAGTTTTGTCATGTACATTAATTGAGTAATAAGAGGCTGTACCTTTCCACTCGCAAAATGAGCGTCTGTCACTCTTAATAAAGTACTTCATCTCTATATCCTGAGTCGGTATGTAATATACTGGCGGGCTTGATTTCTCGAGCACCCTTTTTACATCTGTGCTATCGGCAATCAGAATATCATTAAAAAATACTTCAATATGTTTATCTGCTTCCTCAATCCTGGGGGGCCTTGGATAGTCCCAAACTGATTCCTGCCCCGGGCCTGGTTCGATTTTCTTTAGGTTCATAACGGTTTATATGACTTCGAAATACAAAATGCCGAATTTATTTTCTTCATCGGTCCAGACCTTCTCTAAGTTGAATGAATCTGAAATTAGCTGTTTGAAATCCTGGACGCTGTATTTATAAGAATATTCAGTGAGAATAGTTTCACCTTTCAGTTGCGTGATAGAGGAGCCATTAACTCTGACTTTCTGTTCCCCAAGACTCTTAAGGTGCATTTCAATCCTTCCATGCTCGTTATTATAAAACGCCCAATGCTCCCAGTTCTCCAGATCAAAGTTTGTTCCGAGCTCACGGTTTAATCTTTCAAGTATGTTTAGATTAAATTCAGCTGTTATTCCGTTCTTGTCATTATAGGCTGCTTCAATGGTTCTCTTGTCTTTTTTCAGATCTATCCCGATTAATAAGCCGTCTCCTTTTTCCAGCTCTTTTCCTATCCTGTTCAGAAATAAAGACGCGTAATCAGGTTCAAAATTACCGATGGTAGAACCCGGATAATAGACCACCTGTTTTGATTGAGTGCTCTCTATTTCAGGAAGACTAAACGGCTGTGTGTAGTCGGCGTAAACCGGATAAATTCTTAAGCTCGGAAAATCACTGGCTAGAATTTTCACAGAACTTAATAAATGTTCCTCAGATATATCAATCGGAACATAACCCGCCGGGTTTTTTAATCCCGAAAGTAAGAGCCTTATTTTTTTGCTGCTGCCACTGCCAAGTTCTATAAGAAGACATTTGTCTCCGAGAACGGAGCAAATTTCATCTATATTATCTGTCATGATCGATGTTTCAGTTCTTGTCAGATAGTATTCATCTAATTCACATATCTCATCGAACAAAGATGACCCTTTCTTGTCGTAAAAAAGTTTACTAGGGAGCTCTTTTTGAGGTTTGCTTAAGCCTTCTAAAATTTCTTCCAGAAGATCTTCTTTCTCCGGCTCAAATTTTTTAAGTCTGCTAAGGTTTGCGTTCATAATCATTTAGTTTATAAAAAGTTATTCACCGTCTTTGGCTAATCTGATCCCCATAAACTGCCATCTGGCATTCGTTGGGAAAAAGTTCCGGTAAGTTTTTCGTATATGCGATTTGGATGTAGCGCAAGAGCCTCCTCTGAGGACCATTTGATTGCACATGAATTTCCCGTTGTACTCGCCAAGTGCCCCGGGAGGGGTTTTATATCCCGGATAGGCAGAGTATGAACTTTGAGTCCATTCCCACGCGTCTCCGTACATCTGTTTGAGCGTGTAGCCGTTTTCATTATTATCGATTCCTATCGGGTGAAAATTCATGTTATCTACAAAATTGCCCTCAATTTCTACATTAGATGCAGCAACTTCCCATTCCGCTTCAGTGGGAAGCCTTGATCCGGCCCATCTAGCAAAAGCGTCGGCTTCAAAATATGACACATGAGAAACTGGCTCATTCGGTTCTACTTCCCTTAGACCTGTCAATGTAAACTGCATCCACTTTCCGTCTTTCTTCTCCCAGTACAAAGGAGCGTTCCAGTTCTGGGTTTCCACCGTAGCCCAGCCTTCTGAAAGCCAAATCTCGGGAGTTTCGTATCCGCCGTCTTCAATAAATTCGATATATTCGGCGTTTGTTATCAATCTCGAGCCCAATTTATAGGGATTTAAATAAACTTTATGGCTGGGATATTCATTGTCATAACCAAACCCGTTTCCTTTGTTGCCAATGTTAAAGATACCCTCATCAAAATCAACCCATTTTAATTCACTGGGGCTATTCGATAGGTGTCTGTTTGCTTTGTGATTAACATATTTAGGGTATAGGGGGTTTTCTGACAATACATGCTTGATGTCAGTCACAATCAGCTCCTGATGCTGCTGTTCGTGGTGGATTCCAATTTCTATTACAGGCGCAAGCTCTTCCCACAGCGCCTCATCTGCGTTTTCCATAAACTCCAGCATGCTCTCGTCGACATGGTTCCGGTAGCTATATGTTTCCTCAACCGTTGGTCTTGAAATCAGTCCCCTCTTCGGCCGTAAATGTCTCTCTCCGGCCTGTACATAATATGAATTAAAGAGATATGCATATTGAGGATTTGGTGATTTGTATTCTTTCAGCGCTTTTGACAGCACAAAGGTCTCAAAAAACCAGCTCGTATGAGCCAAGTGCCATTTTGTTGGACTCACATCGGGCATTGACTGAACTACGTAATCTTCAATCTCAAGCGGTTCAGCCAAAGTATGCGAAAATTCTCTAACAGTTTTATAACTGTCTATTATTATTTCTTGTGAATATTCATTTTGTTCTTTAGATTTCATATTGGTTGTCACGTTGACCTCCGGAAGTATTAGCTCATATACGACCGGTTTTTTGTTTTAGTTTGGAGGTATTTCATTTTTTCGGGATTTTTTATTGGATTAAGTTTAGCAAATACTAAGCTTTTTTACAAAGTATACGCGCGAATTGTTATGATTCTGTTAACAATTGGGATGTTTAGAACAAAATAAGACAATTAATTTTTAAACCGGCAAACCTGATAGTGAAAACCTTTTTATAATTTGAGAAGTTATTAAGATTTCT
>CBDUCG010000197.1:0-2893 GCA_965365595.1 uncultured bacterium | reverse complement strand
AGAAATCCGTTTAATGCAAAAGCAAGAACCGCGCTCGGCCCCGTTGCCTGAAACGCCACACCGGCAAGAACGAGCACACCGCCTCCCACGATTGCAGCAACCCCTACCCCGATTGCCCCCAATAGCCCCAATGTGCGTTCTTGATGTTTTACCATGTGTTTATGAATTATATTTAGAGCAGCGCAACTTGCATAATTTAAAGGAATAAAATAAAAATATCGGGAAAGATAACAATAGAATATCAATTATTATCTCAGTCTTTTGATACTACCTGCCCTTCATAATGCATTCCATATCAGCTGCTTCTCTGAGTTTTTCATTATAACTTTGTCTGGACTCATCTGATTTTTCCTGAGCTTTAACCAGCGCTTCTTTTGTGAACTTTTCCTTGGGGGAGATTTCGTTGTACTTTTTCATAACGCCTTTGCAAAAATCTTTATTGGGCGTATCCTCTCCCTCGCATTTCTTAACGCTGTCCATAAGTGGTGCGTCTGTATTTAAATAACTATCCGAATTTAGCTCATCGTGATATTTCTTCCAGTTGAAAAAAGCTTCTCCTTTTGATTTATATTCCGTGTTATGCAGTGCCTGCGCGTCCTTGAGTTCTGCCAGAATTTTCTCACATTCCGGACTGACCTCGTCTGTATCAGCCGGAGCCTCTGCAAAAGTTAATAGAGATAGAAATAAAATAAATATTGCTGTAAACAGTAATTTAGTCATGGATTTTCTCCTCAAACTGATATCAAAATGCTATACACTGGAAAAGACTGGAGCAGTGTTGAGTACCCGAAAGCTCCGGTCTGTTTTTTATAATAATAATTTCTATACCCGTTACGGGCCTGTGCACGGAACATCGGGTGGCGCGTCCCAGTTCATAATCTCAGTGCACCTCTCAAGGTCAGCGCAGCTGATTTTAAACGCTTTTGACTCAGGGTCGGAAGCTACGACGGCTTCAATCCCCACAGGAACGTCGTTACAGATGCTGGCGTCAAACCCCTTGTCCTGAGCCGCCTGCTGCCCTGCGCATCCGATTGAAATTACAAAAATCAAAATTCCGGATATCTGAAATAATCTCATCATATTACCTGGAACCTCCTTTAATCTTTATCGTAACATTATACATAATCCGATGGTCCTATACAGAAAAATTATCCATGAATAAATATAGGCTGAGCCCACTTGAATTAATAATAGTTAATATGCTAATTTAGATTCTTAATAAATGGCATAATAAAATCACATTTACCCAAGTAGGATGTCCATGAGAATATTTATTCTTTTTATGCTTACCACTTTAATTTCGACAGGCTATGCGCTTGCTCAACCGGATTGCCCATGTGATGAAGCGGTCTTGGAAAAATGAACTTACCGGTGATGATATTGTTGAAGTAGTCTGTCCGGCCGGAACTCTCGACTCAGAGAGCGAGTTTCTTTTCAGCAGTGATGTCGTATATATCACATTAGCAGACTTACCTAATTCAGATTACTATGTGGAATTATGTGAAAGCGGGCCTATGTGTGAAATAAATTCGGACGGCCCTTTACCGGTAGTCCTTAAACTATAACCATTGGAATATGAAAATTACAGACAGAGTCTGATTCAGAAATGTGGCCTTGATGTGTCTAATGTACCGACACTTTCCCAATGGGGCCTTATAGCTGCGGCAGGAGTGCTTGGAATTTTTGACCTGTATGCAATAAAAAGCTCTATCATAAGACAAAAAATTAAATAAGTCTACAAAAAGGGGACTCATGCCCCTTTTTTATTTCCGGAACTTTAACAACCTCACTTACCATGCTCTGGTAATAATTATTAAATCCGTAAAAATATAAAGATGTCGAAGAGCTCGTCATATCTGGTACCTACCGGGGAACTTGTAATTGAGCAGGATATCAAAAAGAGTAGATTTATAGCATCCGTCTCCTATGCGGACGACAAAGAAACCGCATTGGACTTTATAAAAAAGATTTCCATACAGCACCAGAGCGCAACCCATAACACTTTTGCCTACGTTATAGGAAACCCAAATGGCAGGGCGGAAGTGGGTTTCAACGATGACGGCGAGGTTGGAGGAACCGCGGGCAAGCCCATACTGAGCGTGATTCAAATGAGGGGGATCGGCGACATAGTAGCCGTGGTAACAAGATACTTCGGCGGCACAAAGCTTGGAACGGGAGGCCTTGTAAGGGCCTATGCCGGTACAATTACCATGGCGCTTGACAAGCTTAAATTAAAAGAGCGGGTAAATCTGGTTGAGATAAATATCAATGTAGGCTATGAATTTGAAAACGCGGTTAGAACTCTTTTAGACATGGAAGGATTAAAAATTAAAGATGTACAATATACAGAGGATGTGCGCGTAACCGCAGACATACCCGAAAGCATTTCAAAGGAAATTGAGAGCGAAGTTTTAAACGCCACCAGGGGTAAGGCGGTTATTAAAATTCTACAGAATTTATAGGTATTATATTTTACAATGGAGCAGGCACGAAATGACCGATCCCGAATCTAACAAAAAAATAATGCGGTCTGATATAGACAGATATTATTACTATCTGAACATGATCACCGAGAACGTTCGGAACGGTTATAACTATATGGTTATTAAATACTGCAATCTGAGCCTTCCTCTTATACCTCTCCTAATAGAAGAGAACAAAAAAGAAGCCGGCGAATTTGACATAACCACGCTTCCGGCAATTGAGCTTGGGGCCAAACTCTGGAGCTACCAGGGCAACCTAGAGAAAATAAAAGAGATCGAGGCTCTTGTTAACGCCTATCCCGAGCTTGAACCGTGGCGTATACATATTGACCGGGCTTATGAAATGCTTAGCTCAGCAGAAGATTAAGATTGTGCTTCAGCTTGAAAGATTTTTTTGAATTTTCGATTTT
>CBDUCG010000196.1:0-2894 GCA_965365595.1 uncultured bacterium | reverse complement strand
CGCTGCCGGGTACGTCCTCACGCGATGAGAAAGATCAGCTTCACTGGAAAAATGGATAATTCGCTTAATGAAAACCGTTCATTGAACCTGAAATTTCCCGAGGTGGCGATCTCTGATGCTATGGGAATGTTGTCCCCCTTTATTCCCACGGATTTCAGGCATTTCACATCAAAGGGATATGTGGGCCTTGAGCTTCTTTTTCATAATCTTTTCTATCCTGAGGGCAGATGGGGAGGCAAGTTGAACCTCAGAAACAGTTCTTTATCCGGTGAGTACGGGGGAGCTATACTCAGCGTTAATGATATTAACGGGACTATTACGATTAAAGACAAAGTTAGCTCGGAAAACCCTCTGGCAGATGTAATGGGGAATAAGCTGAAATTATCAAAGAGTATATTTCAAAAATTTCTCACGACTTTTAATGCTACTAATCTTGAAGAAGAGAACCTGGATTTTCTCAGTATAAAAGAAATAGAGTACGGCATATTAAAATTTGATAATGTTGAATGTGCGCTTGAAGTGGACACACAGAAAGCAAATCTCAGAAGAATAATCTCAAAATTATTCAGGGGTAGTGTAGACGGAGCGGGATTAATAAGATTTGATCGAGATGGAGTGAAATACAATTTCTCACTATTGTTTAATGAACTAAGCCTAGAGTCATTTTCTGAGAAAGTATCTCCGAATCAGGAATACATAACCGGCAGATTAAACGGGTTGTTATGGTTAAGGGGTGTAGGAGCCAAGCTTGATACAATAGACGGGCCTTTTAGGTTCTGGTCAAAGAGATCAGGTAAGGAGCAGAGGAAAATTGGAAGAGCCCTGCTTAACCAGCTGGGAGCAAGGGAGAGACTTATTTTAGGTTCGACCCGATCGTATGATAACGGGAATATTTCAGGTTATATTTATAAAGGACTTATTACATTCAGGGAGTTTGAAATCACTAACAGCATATTAGGTATAAAAAACTTGTCGATCCAGGCGGATCCCATACAAAATTCTATAACGATTTCACATTTAGTATCTGTAATCAGAGAGTTAGCAAGGAGATCGGAAACAGGAGGCCCCAGGATTGAAACAAATTAAGAGAGGTGAATTATGGAGAGATTAGCAATAAACATTGTAAGACCTTTAGTACTATTTCTATGTTTTTTGATAGTTTCCTGCGCAACAATAACTGTTAACGTCTACTTCCCGGCTGAAGAAGTGAGGGATGCTTACTCAAGCCTTGAAGAGGAATTCCTGGAGCAGAACGAAGACGGAACCGCTACGGATAAAGATACTGATTCCCAAACAGTAACACCGACGCCTGAGCCTCAAAGTAGAAATGTATATCCGGATGAGCCTACAGTGTCTCAAACAAAAGTAGTTGTCATTAAAAGAGAAATATCTCTTGATTTCAGCAACTACGCATGGGCACAGGGAAATATTTCCCAGCAGATAGCTCAAAAAATAAGGTCTATGCCTCAGGTCATAAGCGCTTATAAAAGCCGGGCCCAGCGTCAGAATGTTATAAACCAGATGTTGTCTCAGAACAAAGTTGCCGAAGGCAGCCAGGGACTACTTGTTCAAAAAACAAGTCTGACACCAGCGGAAACACAGGCGTTTAATGCAGAAAACGCAGACAGAAAAATAATAATACAAGGAATGGCAAGGGCTATAGTAGAAATAAACAACCTTGATCCAACTGCTGAGAATATTAATAAAGTGCTCCCCGAAGCAGCGCGCCAGTTTGCAAGCGTCAGAAGAAGCGGGGGCTAGTTTTAAGCCAAAACCCTATAAATTATTCCGGAGCGTCTGTTTATTTTATGCAGGCGCTCCGGTTTTTCCTGCACTCTTGTAACATAACATCCTCATCAGATAGCTAATACAATCTTTTTGATTTAGGCCGTAAAATTTCTCAGATAATCTATTTACTTGTTTTTGCTAGTATAATAGTATTTACATTGTAGTTATGATTTGTTAACTACAGTTACCTGCAGTGTGGATAGATAAAAAGGAGGGTAAGCATGTTGAGCGGAAATAAAATCAAAGGATTACTCTTATTTGCTTTATTCTTGATTTTTGCAAGTTGTGACGGCGGCGGTAATAGTGGAAATATCCTTATTGAAGGTAACATCTCAAACTTCGGTCAGTTTGGCAATATAACCGTAACAGTTATGCAGGGCTCATCAAGACTGGGCAGAAGTAACGTTAGCTCTGAGGGTAACTTCTCTATACGGTTCAGCACGTCATCAAACGTTGTTACACTCAAATTTGAATCTTCTGGGTTCAATGCCGAAAGGCCAAATATTCAGGTTATTGATCAAAGTATTACAGATCTCAACATTACCCTTCAACAAAATCCTACTCTCATAATCATAGACCGCTGGCAGGTATTCCAGGATCCCATTTCTTTCTCAGGCAGCCAAGTGATTGACTACAATGAAAGCCAGGCAGAATTTAACCTCGACGGTGACGGTGGTAACTGTATGTTTTCAGGCAGCACAAGCTCGATCACATTTAGAGTAAAAAGCATAAGTATTACTGATTGCAGGGAAGGGGTTAGAGCGCAAAGCTCAGGTTCCATCTTGCTTGAGGCTGATGAAGGCATTCAGATTATTAGCAATAGAGATTCCGTATTAGCCCTAGATCAGGCGTTTGTCGGTATCGGACAAACTGCAAATCCTGTAAACAATACAATTATAATTCAGTCCATAAACCAGTTCGGTATAAACGCCTCCGGTGATTCGGTTGTTGATATAGACCCTCAGAACCAGTGTTCGATCAGCGGCGACAGAGGCGGCATAAATGTTAATGGAAACGCGAGTGTTAATACATCAACCTGCACAATTTCTAATTAATATATTAGTATAGTGAAAATCTTTTGATCATTTTCGATTGACATCGTTATG
>CBDUCG010000195.1:0-2960 GCA_965365595.1 uncultured bacterium | reverse complement strand
TAATAAATTTTACTCCGTAATTTTAGTAACAACTCCAGCGCCCACAGTTCTTCCACCTTCTCTTATAGCAAATCTCAACTGCTCTTCCATTGCTACTGGCGCTATCAACTCAACGTCCATGTTTATGTTGTCCCCTGGCATTACCATCTCCACTCCCTCTGGAAGCACAATGGATCCGGTCACGTCTGTTGTTCTTAAATAGAACTGCGGCCTGTATCCAGGGAAAAACGGGGTGTGACGTCCACCCTCTTCTTTCTTAAGTACATACACTTCTGCTTTAAATTTCGTATGAGGCGTAATACTTCCGGGTTTTGCAAGAACCTGCCCTCTTTCTACATCGTCCTTTCCGATTCCTCTCAGAAGTACTCCCACGTTATCTCCTGCTACTGCGTCGTCAAGAATCTTTCTGAACATCTCCAAACTCGTCGCAACTGTCTTCTGAGTATCACCAAACCCTACAATCTCTACCTCGTCTCCACCTACGATCTTTCCTCTCTCAACTCTTCCCGTTACAACTGTTCCTCGACCGGAAATGGTGAATACGTCCTCTATAGCCATAAGGAACGGTTTGTCCATTTCCCTTTCCGGCTCCGGTATGTATTCATCTACCTGATTCATGAGGTCCATTATCTGCTGCTCTGCCGCAGGATCTCCCTCAAGAGCCTTTAATGCGCTTACTCTTACCACAGGAATATCATCCCCGGGGAATCCGTACTGGCTTAGAAGATCTCTCACTTCAAGCTCCACAAGGTCGAGAAGCTCTTCGTCGTCCATCATATCTACTTTGTTTAGTGCAACTACGATGTACGGCACTCCTACCTGACGTGCGAGCAATATGTGCTCTCTTGTCTGAGGCATTGGGCCGTCCGGAGCGCTTACTACAAGTATAGCTCCGTCCATCTGTGCAGCACCTGTTATCATGTTTTTTACATAATCCGCGTGTCCCGGGCAGTCTACGTGCGCGTAGTGCCTCGTAGCTGTCTCGTA
Organism: uncultured bacterium; assembly: GCA_965365595.1. Taxonomy (GTDB): domain Bacteria; phylum Desulfobacterota_D; class UBA1144; order Nemesobacterales; family UBA2774; genus CR02bin9. Next base: position 1,973 of record CBDUCG010000195.1, on the reverse strand, counting down.
CTCCACATGGGCTATGTTGATTGTTATTCCTCTTTCTCTTTCCTCTGGAGCCTTGTCTATATCGCCAAATTCGATATAGCTTGCTCCGCCCGCTTTCTCTAGTACTTTTGTGATCGCCGCTGTTAATGTCGTCTTACCATGGTCCACGTGGCCCACGGTTCCTATGTTTAAGTGCGGCTTTCCTCTTTCAAATTTCTCCTTAGACATTGTTTAGCTTCCTCCTTAAAAAGACTAACATTAAACAGCTTCTGCGTTGGTTTTTAAATCTTCTGTCAGCGACTGAGGCAATGCAGAATAGTGACCGAATTCCATAGTGAAGTTACCTCTTCCTTCGGTCATGGAGCGAAGCTCCGTCGCATAACCAAACATTTCCGACAGCGGCACTTCTGCCCTTATTGCCTGCATGGCACCTCTTAACTCCGATCCCAGAATTTTTCCTCTTCTTGAGCTCAAATTACCCATTACAGTTCCCATAAAATCTTCGGGAACGACAACTTCTACTTTCATAAGCGGCTCCAGTATAATAGGCTTGGACTTCATAACCGCATCCTTAAAAGCCATAGAACCCGCAACTTTAAAAGCAATTTCAGAACTATCGACATCATGATATGAGCCGTCGTAAAGCCTGACAATCCAGTCTATCACCGGATATCCCGCGACAACTCCAGTCTCTGATGCCTCAACAATTCCCTTTTCAACAGCCGGTATAAATTCTTTAGGAATATTACCGCCTTTAATTTCATCAATAAATTCTACACCACCGCCCGGCTCATTCGGCTCCATTTTGATTTTCACATGGCCATACTGTCCGCGTCCACCGGTTTGTCTTACAAATTTAGCCTCAACATCTGAGCCCTGTGTAATAGTTTCTCTGTAAGCAACCTGAGGTTTACCAACATTAGCGTCTACGTTGAATTCTCTTCTCAGACGATCAACAATGATTTCAAGGTGAAGCTCACCCATACCGGATATTAGTGTTTGTCCGGTCTCATCATCGAATCTTACTTTAAATGTTGGGTCTTCAAGTGAAATTTTATTCAGGGATAAACCAAGTTTTTCTTGGTCTGATTTGGTTTTTGGTTCAATTGCAATGGAAATTACAGGATCGGCAAAATAGAGACTTTCTAACAAGATTGGTTTGTTTTCGTCACAAAGGGTATCACCTGTTGTAGTGACCTTGAGACCAACTGCTGCGACAATACCGCCAGCCCCAATCTCTGTAATCTCTTCTCTTTTGTTGGAATGCATTCTTACAAGTCTTCCGATCTTTTCTCTTTTCTTTTTAGTAGTATTGTAAACAGAGCTTCCGGTTTTAAGTTTGCCGGAATATACTCTGAGATATGTCAACTGACCAACAAATGGGTCGGTCATAATTTTAAACGCCAGGGCCGAAAACGGCTCTTCATCATCTGGAGCTCTGGTATCCGCTTCTTCTGTATCGGGATTAACTCCCTCAACAGGAGGCAGATCAATCGGAGACGGCATATATTCAACAACTGCATCCAGTAGAATCTGAACCCCTTTGTTTTTAAAAGCTGTCCCCAAGAGCACCGGCACTATACTCAAATCTATGGTTGCCGCCCTTACGGCTTTATGCATTTTTTCTTCAGATATATCTTCACCGTTCAAATAAGATTCCATAAGCTCTTCATCGAAATCCGCTATGGATTCGAGCAAGGCTTCTCTTGCAGCTTCAGCCTCAGGCAACAAGTCGTCAGGTATGTCTTTTAACTCGTAGGTAGATCCCAGAGATTCATCATCCCAAATCGCGAGTTTCATTTTAATAAGATCTATAATGCCGATAAATTCATGTCCAACTACGTATGGAAGCTGTATAGGAACCGCATTGGCCAGCAGCCTTTCTTTCATTTGACCTACAACCTGGGCAAAGTTGGCACCGTCCTTATCCATTTTGTTTACAAATGCCATTCTTGGAACTCTGTAACGGTCGGCCTGACGCCATACTGTTTCAG
>CBDUCG010000194.1:0-2983 GCA_965365595.1 uncultured bacterium | reverse complement strand
CCTATGTGGGGTTTGACCCGAACGATAAAAAAGTTGTCAGCAACGGCATCTACTGCCTTCACCTGCCCTATGAGGGCTACGTCGTAAAGCGCCTAGAGATAAAACCGAACGAAGTAATTATCAAAAGCGACAACAAAATGGTCGACGACTACCCCATTCACCTTGATGATATGAGCCAAAACCTCGTCGTTGGACGCGTCCGCTGGATTTTTCAGAATGTGTAAAGGATATATTGTTAGTTATTTCTCTAGTTTAAATCCAAATCTTTTAACGCTAATATACTAATTAAACTGTTTTTACTCTTTTAGCGAATAAAAGTATTGGAGAAAGAATATTAGCATAGATAAAAATTTTTTTTAAAATCCAAGCTCATCATCACTTTGTAAAGCTAAATTAGTTACAGACTATTTTGATACTTGGTCGACAATATTGCTTCCCAGTATAAAAAAATGATAAAAGATTTCTATACATTGATTTTTTCTCATGACCTGCAGCACGTCCGATGAATTCAAATTGAATTTATTCTATTATGCATCAATGTCATAATTCAAACGTACCCTTCTTTTTCAAACAATGGAGGGCGTACAAAAACATAGAACCGGCAGAAAAATTGATGGCAAGACATTCGATGAAATGCCATATAGTTATCATGTACATCAGCAAGAATTATTTAATATCCAAACTCCCATTTCCATTTCATAGTAATCCTGTAAACTAAAGCCGTATGAGTGATCAGATTTGGTTTTACGAGAAGGATCAAAAAGCGGCGGGACCTGTTTCAGAGGCAGAGCTTTGGAAGCTTTTAGACAGCGGTGAAATAACAAAGAACTCACTCGTCTGGAAGGAGCCGATGGAGAAATGGCTCCCCTTTTCAGAAGTTCCCCAGCTCAAAATCCCGCCAAAGCCAAAACCTCCCCCCATGCCCGAGCCTGAGGAAAAATTGGACTCGGACGACACTCCGTTTCAGGCTCCCGAACCTACCGAAGAAGATGAGAAAGAGGAAACTTACGAATATGTAGAAAAAGTGGTCTTCAAATCACCTGATTATGAAGGTGGAGAGGCTACCACAATGGATGCCGAGGATGAGGAAGTCAGCCAGGTACGCCCGTGGGTAAGGTTCTTTGCCCGCATGATTGACTATTACATTTTTTCAATGCTTTTCTCTCTGTTGATCACATTATTGTTTCCGGATTTTATGGAGCAGATGTCACAAATGTTAGTTCAGCAGACAACCGGTGAAAACTCGGGATCAGCAAACTATCAAAGCCTGTTATTCATACTTTTATTCCGTGTGGTAGTCACATTCATCTGGGTATTTATCGAAGCCTACACAATAAGCAAATTCGGCACCACATTTGGGAAAAACCTGCTCGGAACCAAAGTCCTCGATGTCAACGGTGAATTACTACCTCCCGATAGAGCCATGAAAAGAAGTTATAGTGTATGGATCAAGGGAATGGGGTGCGGGTTTGCGCTCATATCCTGGCTAACAATGCTCCTGGGATATCAGGCCTTAAAAAGAGACGGCCTAAACTCCTGGGACGAAGAGAACCAATCCAGAGTAGTACATAACAGCTTCAGTACAACAAGAATATTAGTAATACTGGCATTTTTTATTATATTAGAAACTTTTGCACTTCAATCATTGATTTAGCTCTCCGATTTTACAAGCTTTTTAGACCAGCCTTCTAGCACAATTGTGCAATATTGCACAGATCGACTGTTTGTAATAAAACTTTTAATTAAACCGCGATGTTATAACCTGCTGTAATTTTTGAATTTTCATGCATGGCATGACCTTTGCATTATGATAGGTTGTTAAATCTCGAATGCAGGAGGTAATTATCATGAAAAACGCATTCACAAAGAAGAAAACAACCGGAAGTTACAAGTCACTATTATTTAAAGCGCTCTTTTTAGCATCATCAGCGCTTGTATACCCATCATGGGTAAACGCTGAAGAAGAGGCAAACTGTATTGAGCCAGCCCCAGAGCTAAGCCAGTCCTCACACGGCCCTCAGGCAAGGGACGTGTTCTTTAATTATGAAAGTTCCGAGCTTAGAGACGACGCAAAGCCTGTTTTGGAAGAAAACGCTCTGATACTACACCACAACCCAGACCTTTTAATTATTATCCAGGGTGAACGGAGCGCAAATGAAACAGGAGGTCAAGACCTTGCTGAATCTAGAGCATCGACCGTTAAAGAGTTCATGGTCAACGAAGGCGTAGATCCAAAAAGGATCGTTACCACTGTGGACTGTACGCAACACGCGCCTGAAATCTCTCAGACCGAGGACATGAGTGCGCTTAATAGCAAAGTACATTTCATCTCTATAGAGCTTGAAGAGAAGAACTTTGCTTCAAGCTCAAGAATCTCCTTACCTCATAAGGAAGGATAAACACGACCCAATCCACGGGGGCATACGCTCCCGTGGCTTTATACAGTAATCCCTAGCAAGCTTTGTACGTTAACTTACTTAAACTCCCTGATTGAACTGTAATTATCCTTGTGATAAGTTACGGTTTAGGTCAATGCAAAAAATCAAAGTCGGAATATTTATTTATGACAATGTGGAAGTTCTTGATTTCACAGGCCCGTATGAAGTTTTTAGTGTAACTAGGACACTCGACAATCCTGAGTTTACAGCCCCCTCGCCATTTGAAATACTGCTGGTATCCGAGCAGCAGCGGAAAGTGAAAACAATGGGCGGGATGAAAGTTGTGCCTAACTACAATTTTGAAGACTTTCCGGATGTAGATATCTTAATTATCCCGGGCGGGCTCGGAGAACGAACTGAGCACAACAATGCCATCATTCACCATTTTCTCAAAATACAATCCAAGAAAGTTAAAACTCTAGCATCAGTTTGCACCGGTGCGCTTTTTCTCGGATTTGCGGGTCTTTTAAATGGGAAAAGGGCCACAACACACACCCTTTCACTCGACAGACTTCAAGAAGGCTTTCCAGAGATCAATGTGATAC
>CBDUCG010000193.1:0-3002 GCA_965365595.1 uncultured bacterium | reverse complement strand
TCAAGAACTAGTATATAGAATTTTTACTAATATTCTATTGTCTGGGTTCATATATTATCTTTCAAAGCTTTGTGGGTTGTTTGGCGTATAGCTTCATCGGTCCGAATTATTTGGTATTGTTCTTGATCAGTTTCAGCATGGCTCTACTCCCAGCGCTTAGTGATTGTTCAGATCTGTGGTTCTTTGACATCATTATTGCTCCCTCAAGATGGGATAATATTAATTGGGAAATGTTTTTGGGTGATATATCGTTTCTAAACTGTTCTTGTTTTATGCCATCTTTTATGCATTGCTCTATAACTCTTCGCCAGTGATCAAAAAACTCAGAGAGCCTTAGCCTGAATTTCTCGTTTGTATCGCTTAACTCAAGAGCAAGATTTCCAAATGGACATCCATACCTGAAGTCCAGACTTTGGTAATGAGCTATAACTTTTTTGTAGTATCTGGCTAGCCTTTGTTCCGGAGTTAGTTTTTTGTTTTCTAGTGTGTCGGCAAAAAAATCTCTTTCGTATTCCGTGATCCTTTTCTCTAGCACCAAAAGTCCCAGCATTTCCTTGGATTTGAAGTGGTAGTATAGGTTGCTTTTTGTTACACCCGTGCTCTGCAGGATGCTGTCAACCGAAGTGTTTTGAAAGCCGTTCCGGTGAAATAACTTCTGAGCACTCTCAACTATTTTTGTTTTGCTTGAGTTCATTGCCTGTAATCCCGGTTTTTGTTAGGACTAACTAGTCAGTCCTAATTGTAGACAGCGATTGTATTAATGTCAAGCAATTAAACGCTCAGATCTTTATTGTTTATATTCCGTGAATTTCCGGGATTCTATCTGTGAATTAACAGTTCCTGGTTTTGAACTTAAAGCACTTTAAAGCTTATTTTAAAGGGAGATTCGGGGTAGAAGGTGTCAATTTTATAGTGAAGATTTTTTTCCTGTATAAGAACTTTGTATTTATCTCCCATAAGTTCCGGAAGAAATAAATTCTTTATAGACTGGATGTCCTTTTCAGATTCTGCTTCCAATATTTTCAATATTCCCCAGTCTAAAAGAAACTGACCCTGAGTCGTATATTTAACTTTGTTTATGTTCAATGACTCTCCTGCGCTGATCATGTTGCTAAAATCTACGTGTGCAGTGATATCCTGGTTACCGATATTCGTATATGGATTTTCGTTTATAGTATGCTTGTATAAACATTTATAGGTCCCTTTCGTTCTATGTGAGTCGAAAAGCTCCTGAGCCAGATATCCGTAATCCACAGACAGGATAATTCCTTCACTCAATATCTCATCTATTGTACTGAAGAAATTTTTGACATTAAGATTTATCTCAAACTCTTGCCCTTCTTCAAAGCGAGTTTCTATGTTGTTGAAGTATTCAACAATCTCATTGTTGCTTGGTTTTTCGTATATTTCTGAAAGCTCGCCGTTTTTCAATGTGACGTAAATTTCATTTAGCGTTCCGTCGATTATTTTTAGTCTGTGAAAAGGTAGGGCATCAAATAGCTCGTTTGACAATACCACCCCGCAAGTCCTATTACGCTCGATTTCATCAAGCGAAGTAAAGATTTTGACTTTTTCTTCGTGGTCACGAAAAAAACTTTTTACTTCTATATTACCCTCTGAGTTTTTATCGATTATATAATAGGTTGTTTGCGAATAGATAATTGGATAGTTGTCTTTTAAATGGTTTAAAATGTCCAGGGCTAAAAAACCTTTCTCCGCCGCGGGCTCAATGACCGTAAAACTCTCATTCTCCATTAACTCAAATGTTTTGACTATAAAATTTGCCAGAACTGTTCCGAAAGCTTTATGAACATGGGGGCTTGTGTAAAAATCACCCTCTTTTCCAATATTCAATTGTCCCGAACAATAGTATCCGTACATCGGATGATATAGCGCAAGCTCCATAAATTGGGCAAAAGTTATGGCTCCCTGTTCTTTAATTCTGGAATATAAAATCTTAATTAAATTGTTCATATGAAGTACGATTCTTTAATCTAGACTTGAGTAAATTATATCAGACTTATATAATCTAACGGATTCTTGAAAAATACTATTTAATGGATCACTATGAACTTTATACGATACACAATAAAAATATTAGTATTCTTTCTTCTGGTTGTCACCTTTCTCCTCATATCATTTATTGCCGATTTGGTTGTTAGGGATAGAAAGAAGAAACTGATAACTTTTTCAAAAATCGCATCTTTTTACGGAAATGCGGGTCTCATTGTATTAGGCATAAAAGTTAGACAAAAAAACTTAAATCCATACTTAAACGCGGAACAAAACTATATGATTTTAAGTAATCATCTTTCATATATGGATATTTTCATTATTTACTCTGTTCTTCCTTCCGTATTCGTAGCGAATACAGAGCTTGAAGATGAATTTCCACTAGGAGCTGTTACCAAGTACGGAGGAGGAATTTTTGTAGAAAGAAGAAATCGGTCCAGATTACTCGACGATATGCAAAATATATCAAGTGTGCTGGATATGGGCTTAAACATAGTGATGTTCCCTGAGGGCACAACATCGGATGGATCTGGGGTTTCAGCATTTAAAGCTCCTTTTTTGAAATCTGCAATTAATACCGGCACGTCTGTTCTCCCCATATGTATTAATTATAAAAAAATTAACGATGAGAATGTAGGTCCGTCAAATAAGGACCTCTTATTTTATTACGGAGACATAACATTTTTTGAGCACTTTTTCAGATTGTTGAAAATTAGACATATTGAAGTAGAGCTACAAGCGCTTGATGTAATTGAAGTGAACCCTAAAATGACGCGGAAGGATTTGTCTCTGGAAGCTTATAGCAGGATTAGCTCAGCTTATATGAATATCTAAAGAATATTAATAATTTTAACATTATTATTATATTACACAGATACAGCTCGAATATCATATGATAGAAATTTTGCTGTCATTAGGTAGGTTAGTTATCATAAAAATTTTCAAAAGAACTATGAAGGAGAAATAATAATGGATGTAAAATGGTCCAG
>CBDUCG010000192.1:0-3009 GCA_965365595.1 uncultured bacterium | reverse complement strand
ATTATATTACAAGGATACTGCTATTCCTCAATTTAGATTAGAAACGGGATAAAAAATGGAACAAAAAATTGAAGAGATCAAAACGGGGGAGAATTTGCATAATGCGGGTGTGTCTAAAGAACCCGGTTCAGGGATTATCCTTGATTATCTGAAATGCGCCGCTGTCGGTCTTAGAATAGAAAATTTAAACAGGTCCTTTGGGGATAACCATGTGCTAAGGGGAGTTGACCTTGAGATCAAGCCGGGTGAAACGGTTGCAATTTTAGGAAAAAGCGGATCCGGGAAAAGCGTTTTGATGCGTCACATCATAGGGCTTGAATGTCCGGACTCAGGCCATATTTATGTAGATGGAGAGGACATCAACGATCCCGAATTTAATAAGAATCATGTCCTGGCTATGGTATTTCAATCATCCGCGCTCTTTAATTCCCTTACGGTTGGTGAAAATGTCGCACTTTATTTGAAAGAGCACAAAATATTTAAAGATGGATTAGAATTAAAGCAATTGGTATCAAGCGCTTTAAAAATAGTAGGGCTTGAGGGGAAGGAAGATGTCATGCCTTCTATGATTTCAGGCGGTATGAAGAGGAGGGTCGCCGCCGCAAGGGCTCTTGTTATGAATCCCGATGTGATACTCTTTGACGAGCCGACAGCCGGGCTTGACCCAATGATGACCCGAACAATGGGAGATCTGATCTGTGATCTCAAGCGCAGGGTCAAAATTACACAGGTTGTAGTTACCCATGACATTGATCTTGCGTTTTATGTAGCGGATCGAATAGCCATACTTAGTGAAGGGCGGATTCTGGAAGTAGGTACCCCGGATCAGATCAGGAGTTCAACGAATTCTGCTGTTATTGATTTTATCAAACCTCAGTTTGATTAATAAAGGAGAGAGTATGTTATGAATAATCAGGTAAAAGTCGGAATATTCTTTGTGGTAGGACTCTTAATATTGCTTGCTGTATTTGATTTTGTCGGCGATATCCCTTTTTTCAGAAACGAATTCAAACTCAGTACATATTTTGATTCCATCGGCGAGCTAAGACAGGGAAATCCGGTCAAACTTGAGGGGTACGATGTTGGTAAGGTGTCCAATATCAGTGTTCAGGACAGGAAAATTCAGGTTGAATTTGCGGTAAATAAAGATATCGGAATCCGTAAGGATTCAGTTGCAAGCATTAATCTAACTAGCCTGCTCGGCACAAGCTATATTAATCTCACATTCGGAAGCCCGGACAGCCCACTTGCTGTTGCGGGGGATGTCCTGCCGAGCCAGAACCCTGCAGATATTAACCAAATACTGGCGAAAGTGGACTCCGCCGTGGGGTCTATTGACGGCGCTTTGAGCGGACTCGACGTTTTTGGAGCAAACAAGGAACAGTTATCAAATATCGTCAATAACATAGACATAGTACTCGAGGATGTAAAAGAAGGTAAGGGCACGATCGGCAAACTGTTTAAAGACGACTCATTGTATAATGAGGCTCAGAGCACATTTGCCAATGTTAATGAAATCACAACGTCCGTAAAACAGGGGAAAGGCACGATAGGAAAACTTTTCACTGATGAGTCACTATATAACGATGCCAAAGTCGCCCTGACCAGCCTTGGACAGCTTAGCAAAAAAATAAGCGATTCAGACGGTACGCTGGGTAAGTTAATAAACGACGACACGCTCTATAATGAAGCTACGGGGGCCGCCACCCATCTGAATGATATTCTTGAAAAAATTAACACGGGACAGGGAACACTGGGTCAGCTTGTAAATGACGATAAGTTGTATAAAGATGCTCAAGATACGTTACTTAAGGTAGACAAGAGCATTGACACTCTCGATGATCTTGCACCTCTTGGAGTGCTTGGTACTGCGCTCGGAGTAGTTACCCTGTTTTAAGTAAATGGATCTTACCTGTCTTGATTTATCTGCAATAGATTTTGAAGACCAAACTTTTTTTTTGGGAAACAACAGCGACATATCCGCAATAAGGAAGTCTATAAGCGGGATTGGAATTCTAAATCCTCCGACTCTAAGATCTGTAGACGGGAAATACCAGATTGTGACGGGATGGAAGAGGCTTCGTTCATGTATAGAGCTTGGACATGAACAAGTAACGGCCAAAGTGTATAATTTTCCGGAATTAAGCTATGAAGACTGTCTTCAAGTAATATTTACGGACAACAAAGACCGTATAACAGAATTAGAGCTCGCAAAGCTGATTATTCTATACAAAAACTTATGCGGCTGTGATGATAAAAGTCTTATTAGCAAAATTCTCCCACAATTGCATATCCCCTCATCGAGAAAGCATTTAGACAAATATTTAAGCCTAGCTTCGCTGCATAAATCTATTAAAGACGCGTATTACGAAGATAGGATAACTATTGAACAGTGTCTGATGGTAAGCGAAACAACACCAGGCAATCAGGTTCCGATCCTAAACTATTTGCTTCTTAAGTACAACTTGAATAACAATGAATCACGGCAAGTTATACAATTAATCGAGGAAATTACTTTAAGAGACTTAAAGTCGGCCGAAGAGGTTCTCGAGGATGCAGAAAATGAAATGGAGGAGCGAAAAAAAGGAAAAAATGAGCTAAGACGTGAATTAAAAAAAATGCGCTACCCCAATCTTTGCAAAATAGAGGAAAAATATAAAAAAGAAGTTGATAATTTAAAACTGCCTAAAGAAGTAAGCCTGCCTATAAACCAGTTTTTCGAAGGTAATGACCTGGAACTGAGATTAAAAGTGAAATCTGAAGAAGAATTCTCTCAAATCCTAACAGTGCTTGAAAAATGTTTGGATTCGGGTGGAATAGAAAAACTCTTAAATATTATTAAATATGGCAACGATTAATTGCTATATAATTGGCAATAATCATAATTAGGAAGCAATATGGAATTAGACAAAGATTATCTCGGTCATGAATACGCGCCTGAGATTTATTTAGTTGAAAAAAAACATATTGAAGCCTACGCATCAGCTATAGGAGCATCTGACCCTAACT
>CBDUCG010000191.1:0-3010 GCA_965365595.1 uncultured bacterium | reverse complement strand
CCCCGAAGAATATCATGGGCTTGATTACTTTAATATTATTCCTCAGGATGAAGAGGGCAGGAACAAATTCAGAGAGTTGGGACAGTTCTACCCTAGAGAGGCTATTATTGATTTCACTATTACAGGATCAAAACAGGACTGTATCAAAAAAATTGAGAAGTTCATAGATGCTGGTGTGAGGAACTTTGTGCTTTTCTACAGGTTTAGCCCTGATCCTGCACTAGCGCTCGAAACTTATGCCAAGGAAATCATTCCTTATTTTAAAAGTTGATAGCTCTCACTATGAAATTAAATCAGGGGTGGTATTTCGGTGCCACCCCTTTTTTTATTGCCTTTTGTCGTTATTGAGTGTCACTTTTTTAAACAGCACCATATCCAGCGGATTAGGAACCAAGCCGTTTACATAAGGTTTAATCAGGTTTTGCTGTGTTGTGATATAAAATGGAGCTATAGGTGAGTCGGTCTCAGTAAGAATTTTCTGCGCCTGATTGTATAAGACTATTCTCTTCTGAGGATCAGTCTCAGCTGCTGCCTGCTCTACAAGCGCGTCATATTCTTTATTGCACCAGCCTGTTCTGTTATTTCCCGAATTACAGGTAAAAAGGCTCATAAAATTGTGAGGGTCGGGAAAATCGGCTCCCCAGCCAGCCCTGTGAATCTCAGGCGGATTAGTGTTGATTGTGCTTAGATAAACTTTCCATTCTTCGTTTATAAGTTTGACCTCTACTCCAAGATATTCCTTCCACATACTCTGAAGCGCCTCAGCTATGACGCGGTTGAAACTGACATCGGGCCATAGGAACTCAACTTGAGGAAAACCCTTTCCATCGGGGTAGCCCGCTTCCGCGAGCCATTTTTTGGCCTGCTCCGGGTTAAATCCAACACCGATGTCCGGATTATATGCAAGCATGTCCTTGGGAATCCAGGATGTGGTAGTAATTCCTGCACCCTGGATTAGGCCTATGATACTCTCCCTGTCGATTGCGGCGGTAAATGCTTTTCTTACAAGCGGATTGTCGAAAGGAGGTTTCTCAACATTAAATGCTATGTAGTTCGTTCTAAATTGCGGCGTTGTCGTAAAATCTTCTAATAGTCTCAGTCTCGGTACCTCTAGCGGAGGAATGCTCTTGCTGTCTGCGAAATCAAGCTCTCCGCTTTCATAGAGAGCAAGCGCAGAGGAAGGGTTTTCATTCATTATCATGTTTACATTTTCTATACTCGGCTTATCACCCCAGTAGTCAGGATTAATTTTAAGCAGTATATTGTCGTGGTGCCGCCAGGAAGAGAGCTTGTATGGCCCAACAGTTACGATATTCTCAGGCTCAGTCCATTTGATGCCGTATTTTTCCACAACATCCTGTCTCATTGGGAAAGTGGACATAAATACTAAAAGACTCGGGAAGTAAGAAGCTGGCCTTCTCAATTTAACCTTCAGAGTATTGTCATCGAGTGCTGTGACGCCGACTTTGTTTTGATCATCTATTTTGCCGGTATTGTATTGCTCAGCGTTTTCAAGGTCGTAAAGGAAATATGCATAATGCCCGCCTGTGGCCGGGTTTAGAATGCGTTTCCATGAATACTCAAAGTCTTTCGCTCGTAGCGGCTCACCGTCTGACCATTTTACATTTTCCCTGATCTTAAAAGTATATGTTGTACCGTCCTCGCTAACTTCCCAGCTTTCGGCGAGAGCAGGTTTGGGCTCAAGACTTTCATCAAATTTAGTAAGCCCCTCCATAATATTGTTGAGAATAGTGTATGAAGTGCTGTCCATTGCCAGCGACCAGTCCAAAGTTGGCGGTTCATTTCCAATGTTGATATTGATTGTATTGTCTGAGGTGCCATTCTCAGGAGTATTATCGGTTGTGGTACATCCGAATATCAATAAAAGTGAGATAATTAAAAACACGTACTTTTTAGCCATATAATATCTCCGTTATTAATTCATTTTATAGTTTTGTCTCGTTCTCTACTTCATAAGATGTAAGAATCGGCTCACCTACCGTCAATTCGGGAACCTTGGCTGCAAACTCTTTGAAATGAGGCTCTTCAAAATGCAGCTCTAAATCCTGACGGCTTCTCCATTTTTCAAGGAAGGTGAAATGATTCGGATTGAACGGGTCCTGTAGAAATTCATAAATAATGCACCCTTCTTCATTGTTCGATGGTCCAACTGCGTTTCCGGCAAGCTCTATCAGATCTTTTCTGCATTCGGGTTTTGATGTGAATTTGGCTGTTAAAATAAGCATATTGTCTCCTTTACAAAAATCACTCTTGAGCGTAGTATAGGCAGCGCTTATTATACTTAATACATCAACAAACTAAATTATTTATTGTCAGGAGGAAAATATGGCAAGTGAAAAATATGAACAGGGATTAAAAGTATTAGAGGAAATTTCACCGGGAGCTGCGGCAAGGACAAAAGCCAGCCTTGATGATATTGCTCCGGATATGGTGAAGTACTTGATGGAGTTTGTTTTTGGAGAGATATCTTCCCGACCGGGTCTTGATATGAGAGCGCGTGAGATTACGGCTGTTGCCTCACTTGCTACTTTAGGCACAGCCTCCAACCAGTTGAAGGTTCACATCAAAGGTGCTCTTAATTGCGGAGTCACCAGAGAAGAAATTGTCGAGGTCCTGATGCAGATACTTGTTTACGCCGGATTTCCCGCGGCTCTTACAGGATTACGACTGGCGAAAGAAGTTTTTAATGAGATAGACGAAGCGTCATAAAAGTCCTTGTTATAGCTTTATTAATTTAGTGGCATAAGATTTTTAATAATATATTCGCTCTATGGAATTGTTTTTGATATAATTCAAATATCAGGGCGGTCAATCTGTTAAAAAAACTAAAGTCTTCAAGCTGATATTATGAGAATACAGAGTTTAATATTGTCATTGCTGTTGGTTTTCTTTCTGGTTAGTTCCTGCGCAAGGCCCAAGGGAGCAACTCCTGAGCAGAAGCGGGATTACGTACTGCAGATGAAGGATAATACTCTTGCTCAGCTTTATG
>CBDUCG010000190.1:0-3045 GCA_965365595.1 uncultured bacterium | reverse complement strand
CTGTGCACTACGCCGTATATCAAGCTGACGGAAAGGGAATAATCATCGAATATTCCATGGACGGCCTGACAATATTTGACAGTGTTGGAGTAATGACAAACTCGCCGAGTTACGATTGGCATGTTACTAATCTTAGGAACTATGTAGACCTGAATGCCGAGAATGTTCCCCCAACGGTGATAAACGGAGTCAGTTTTGCTGGTACAGGTCAGGGGACAGGACTCAAGGGAATTCCGGGAGATCCAACTCCGCCTTCCAGGTTTGTAAGAGCGGCGGCAATGGCGTATTTGACGGAAAAAGGAGATACCGCCGCAGACATAGTAAATCTCTCCGAGCATATTTTAAATAATGTGGATATTCCCATTGGACTTGTAAGAGATTTTGAAAACGGCAAAACCTTTCACGACTATACACAATGGGTTGTTATTAAGGATTTAACAAACAAAATCCTCTACTACCGCTCCTACGAGAATATGTCTCTCAGGTCAGTAGACATGAATAAGCTCGACATGAGTGAAGGCGGGGACAGACTTAAATTCCCAATTCATGGAATGGGATCAGGGGTTGTGGACATCACCTCTAATTTGAAAGCGGACGAATAACCAATATTACGATACTAAATTGAGTTTCAGGGCTCGTTTTTTTGGAAACGGGCTCCGAACCTATGCAAAATCAGACAGAATCTAAAGATGTGACCCCTCCCCTTTTTATATAAATCTCACATCCCTCAGGCGATTCTGGGGTATGTTTCGATCCAGCCGGATATCTGAGCCATGTCATTTCTCCGTATAACCCACTTTGATCTTGGAGCGAGCCTTTTAAAATAAGAATTTCAGCGCCTTCCGGATAACTCGTTTCTCCCGGTGTTGCTTCCGGGCTCCATTTTTGAAGGCTCATCTGCTCCCGATATCCATGCTCTGAGTAAAGCATTTTTATCGCAATACCCGGGATGCCTGATTCGACCCATTTTTTATTCTGGCTTTCAACTACTATCTGACTTCTGTTTTCACCAGGATACTGTCTTAGCTTAACAAAGATAATCCCACCTTCTTTTGAGAATGGCGTGTGCTCGTACCCGTCGGGATTAAGAAGATATGTTCCTGCGGTGAAATCTCCGCGATCATCTGAAAACGTACCGCCCAGAACCAGTATCTCCTCCCCACCGGGATGAGAATGTGCGTGAAAGTCGGAATTAGCCTCATACATTACAAGTGAGGTAACCTGTCCTCCTTCCGTAGGGCCTACCAGATGGAGCCTTTTTCTCCAGACCGTCCCGCTCGGACTTTCCTGCCATTTCATTTTTTTTGTATCCACTGCTACAAATTTGGTCATATCGCCGTTTATTTGATCGTTCTCACTCACATTATTACCCCACGTTTAGACTTTGAATCTTTTTTTGTCCCGTACTAAAAACCATGATACCAGAGCGTATAACACACACAACCCGGCAGCTATATACATCAATAATTAAAACTGTTCAGATAGGATACATTTATCAGATTCTTAAGCGTTATTTCGATTTCAGATGAGATTCCGGTGGGCATTTCCGCATCCGCCAGTTTAATGTACTCCGCTTTGAAGGCGGTCTGTACAGCTTCCGGAATATCATGCAAATGCATTCCGTTGTCCATTCCGCAGCTGAAGAGAAAAAGCATCACTATACCCAGCGCAGCGACAGCCACCAGACCTGAAACTCTTGAAACAGCATTATTTATCCCCGAGGCCGTTCCGGAATATTTAATATCAACGGCATTCATTACAGCTGTTGTAAGAGGCGCCACACTTAGCGCAAGCTCTAGCCCCAGAACAAACATCTCCGGGAAAAATGTATAAAAATAACTGCCGCTTCCCGCAAAAAGAGCAAAAAACAGATAGCCCAGCGCCTGAATAAGACTTCCTATGACAAGCGGTATTTTAGCCCCGTATTTATCCACAAGCTCGCCCGACCACCTGGAGAACAAGAACAAGAGAATAATTATAGGCATCAAAGAAGCCCCAGCGCCGGTGGCCGTATAACCGAATATCTGGATCATTATGAAAGGCAGAAAAACACCACCCTGCTAAGAGGCGCGTACATCAAGAATGTAACTATGTTGGTCCCGCTAAATGTCCTCGATCTAAACAGTCTGAGCGGCATCATAGGAACTTGAACCCTCTTTTCCACAATTATGAATGCAATTAATGACAACGCTTCGAGAATTAATGACCCCACTACAATGGGATGGTTAAATCCAAGAGCCGCTGATTCTATGAAGCCGTATACTATTGCGCCGAGCACAAGTGTTGCCAATAATGCGCCCCAGTAGTCAATCCTGGATTTTGCACGGTTGCCTTTTGACTCGGGAACTTTTAAAAACAGGACAGCCAACACCACAACCGATAGAGCAACATTAATAAAGAATAGCCATCTCCATGATACTTCTTCAATGAGCCAGCCTCCCAGGACAGGTCCAATGGCCGTTGTAATCGCAGAGAAAGCTCCCCAGGTCCCTATGGCTTTTCCGCGCTCCGACTCGTCAAATAATACGGTTATTATGGCAAGGCTTCCGGGAAGCATCAATGCGCCTCGATTCCCTGAAGAGCCCGGAAATATATAAGTTCGGTCACACTTGATTATATGCCGCAAAGTACCGATGAAACAGCAAATAGTGCGATACCCATACCGTAAATTAGATTGCGCCCGAATTTGTCCCCGAGCGCTCCGCCAACAAGTATCAGCGAGCCAAGAAAGAGAGTGTACGCTACTATGACCCGCTGCATATCTATTATGGCTGGTCCTAAAGTGCCAGAAGCGCGACATTAACTGCAGTACCGTCTATGTAGGTCATGCTTGCTCCTAGTATAGTGGCAGTATTGACCCAGTAACCGGCAATTTTCTTTGAAGCTGTTTTAACGGATAATGCATCTGATATCGTCGGTATCGAAGGCGGCCTTCCTATATTTCACATGATTACCGACTAATAAAACCTACGGCTTGGCAATTGCAACTATTTTTTTTACAATCTTTGAGTCTTTTATGGTTGCATATGCAACTAAATTACTGTA
>CBDUCG010000189.1:0-3045 GCA_965365595.1 uncultured bacterium | reverse complement strand
AATGCCAGAGCAACAAAAGCAGGAATTATTATTTTTCTCATTCTTGTCTCACCCCGAATAAGCTTTTGTATATATAAACCAGAATATCTGATTATAGGTTTCAATTATTTTATAATCCACATACTTTATAGATTATTTCCTGCAGGAAGGGTTAAATCAATTCAAATATTTCGGATGCAGATTATGAGTAATCGGGGTGCAGATCAGGATCAACGTGAACGGTTACTTCTGAGTTGGGTATTACTGCTTCTATTTCTTTGATTATCTCTTCAGCAAGCTCATGTGATTCAACAAATGTAAGTTTATGATTTAAAACCACATGAAATTCTATAAATTTGATTGAGCCTGCATGTCTAGTTCTCAATTTATGGAAGCTCCTGACCTCATCGCTATGGTTTACTATTATGTGCACAATCTGACTAACGTATTCACCGGGAAGCTCCTTGTCCATAAGAACATTCACCGATTCAATAACAATGTCTTTAGCCGACCAGAGAATCATTAAAGCTATAATTATAGACATAATGGGGTCTGCCAGTGTGAACCCTGTGTATTTGACAACCAGCAATGCCAGAAGTACGCCGATATTTGTATAGACATCGACTTGGTAGTGCAGACTGTCTGCGCTCAGGGCAATGCTGTCGGTTTCTTTTGATACATTTTTGATATATCTGGCAATGATAAAGCTGACTACAATGGTAAATAGCATCACTCCTATCCCTAAGTCAAGCTCCCTCAGAGTGCCTCCGTAAACTATTTTTTCTACTGATGCATAAATCAAATATAGTGCGGATACGCCTATTACAAAACACTGAAACAAGCCCGCAAGTCCTTCAGCTTTACCGTGGCCGAATCTGTGATCTTCATCTGGAGGTTTTTCGGATTTATTAATGGAAAAATAGTTTACAGAAGACGCTGTCAGGTCGAGGAACGAGTCTGCCGCGGAAGCAAGAATACTCACGGAATTGGTTATAATTCCAAATACAAGTTTGATTATGATGAGGGATATTGCGACTGTAATGGATATTAGAGCAGTACGGAGTTTTTTGTGTTTGATGTGCTCTGGGCCTGTTTGTGTCAAAGCTCTTTTCGCCAATTACTGAGTGCTATTTGATGCTCCACCTTTTTAACTTCTCTTGAACCTTTTTCTCGAGCTTTTCCCTGTATTGATCTATATCAATCTCGATTCTCGATACACCTGTTTTTATTGCGGCTTCAGCTACGGCTACAGACTCCCAAACAAGGACTCTTGGGTCAAAAGGTTTAGGGACTATATATTCCGGGCCGAAATCAAAACTTTTTTCACCATAAGCTTTCGCGACACTCTCATCTGCTCCCTGTTTGGCAAGGTTTGCAAGAGAATGAGCAGCAGCAACCTTCATTTCTTCATTAATAGCTCTTGCCCTTACATCAAGCGCCCCTCTGAAGATAAAGGGGAATCCCAATACGTTATTGACCTGATTTGGATAGTCTGATCTTCCTGTTGCCATAATTACGTCATTTCTCGCGGCAACAGCATCGGGATAGGATATTTCAGGGTCAGGGTTGGCCATGGCAAAGATTATCGGTTTGTCATTCATGGATTTAACCATGTCCTGGTTAACTGCCCCGCCTGACGACAGACCGGCAAACACATCCGCGCCTTTCATAGCGTCTTCAAGCTTTCTGTCTTTTGTTTCGACAGCAAAGCTTTCTTTCTGGGCATTCATGTTCTCAGAACGTCCTTTGTAAATAACGCCCCTGCTGTCACACATTATTATGTTTTCTCTTTTTGCGCCCAATTCAATGAAAAACTCAGCGCATGCAATTGCTGATGCACCGGCTCCGTTAAAAACTATCTTTAGCTTGCTCATATCTTTATCAACAATCTCACAAGCGTTTAAGAGCCCGGCGCCCGATATAATTGCGGTTCCGTGCTGGTCATCATGGAATATGGGAATATCAGTCTGTTTTTTAAGCTCCTGCTCTATATAAAAACATTCCGGAGCTTTGATATCCTCAAGATTAATTCCGCCAAATGTAGGTTCCAGATATTTTACAGTTTTAACAATTTCGTCAGGGTCGGTCGCGCTGATCTCAATATCGAATGCATCTATACCTGCAAACCTCTTAAAGAGTACGCTTTTTCCTTCCATAACAGGTTTTCCTGCAAGAGCTCCGATGTTTCCGAGTCCGAGCACTGCGGTACCGTTGGAAACCACTCCGACAAGATTTCCCTTGTTCGTATATTCATATACTTTATGCGGGTCATCACGTATCTCAAGGCAAGGTTCGGCCACGCCTGGCGAATACGCCAGTGAAAGGTCCCACTGTGTCAGGCAGGGTTTGGTTGGTACAACTTCTATTTTCCCTTTCTGACCAACACTGTGGTAATCAAGAGCGGCCTGTTTCATTTCCTTGTCTTTATCAGCCGGGTTAGACATTTTAATTAGAATCCTCCGTTTTATATAATTCAAAATGGATTCGAATTTATATTGATTTTATGTTTATAAGTTTCTCACTATACAAGCACAGTTCACGAGAGAGCATCCGCAATCAGTGTTTAGTAAAACTAGCTGAAGACCATTCAACCATTATCAAAAAAATATAAGCAACTAGTATAAAATTATATGACAACTAGTCAATCTAAATATTTACAGTCACTTAGATACATAAATTATTATTTCAGAGTCAGTTAGTATAACCGGAAGTATATGACCTGTTAAGCTATATATATAGCTATGTGGATGTGTCGATATTATAGTATTTGATGTTAATATCATTACCTTCTGTAACGAGCGCCGCTAGATATTCAGATTCAATTTCTACATTGTAAAGCATCCATTTGGATTTTTTGAATGAATCTGACGAACCTCGGTTATTATCGGGTATCAGATTGAGTTCAAAATCCTTTGAAGGAAGACCTATACCTCTTCCCATTGCTTTGGAATATGCCTCTTTTCTTGTCCAGAGTGAGAAGAAAGCCCATTTTTTTTTGTGCTCGGGTTGAGAATTGTAAAATTTCTTTTCTTCCTCGGAAAAGAACCTTTCTACAATCTTTTCAGC
>CBDUCG010000188.1:0-3070 GCA_965365595.1 uncultured bacterium | reverse complement strand
ATCCCGATTCCTATATCGTTTAACTTTTCCCCTTGGCTGATATCCTTTATAAATCTTGCCAGATTGTCTATTAACACATCTATACCTTGGTCAGCTTCTGAAAGTATCTTCATCCTGTTGTGAATATTTCCCTCTTTATCCACAACCGCCCCTCTGAGATTGGTGCCACCTATATCAATACCTATAACTTTATCACTCATATAGTTTCCTTTTCATGTTATAATTTCTGCGCTGTAATTATTTTAAACGTTCAAAACTAATCAATATAGGAATAAAATGCCAATAAAAGATAAGATACTATGCTTTGAAAGCTCGCTCAACTCCAATGAAGAAATGTACGGGACCGCGACAAGGGCAGACGTTTGGTTTTTGATTGAATACCGTGGACATTGGTCGAAAAGCGCATATAAAGACAGTAAGATACCCAAGAAGGTAAAATCCCATCTCAACCGCGAACTCAAATCCGTTTCAAATTCACGTCTTCAGCTTATTAAAAAACAGAGCAACCCAGACAGCTATCTCAAACTATACATTGCCGTATCAAAAGAAAAAAATCCGCGATTATATGAAATTCAATTTGATGAATACAAAGATCTTTTGGATCTGAACGTAAAGAAAATTTTAAAATCCGATAGGCACATTACCGACAAAAAGATATACGTCATCTGCACTAACGGGGAGTATGACATATGTTGCGGAAAATTCGGTATGCCGGTCTATTTGGATATAGCTAAAGGGAATTATGAGCCGCAAACATGGGAATCAAATCATATAGGAGGTCACAGGTTTGCCTCGACATTTGTATGCTTGCCCCATGGGCTTGTGTACGGCCGCGTCAGGGAAGGAAAAGCAGCGGAGAAGCTTATGAAACTGTACGAAGCCGGCAAAGTCGATATCTCAAGCTATCGAGGGAGATCGTGTTATACAAGCGAAGTACAGGCAGCGGAGTATCACTTGAGAAAGGAGACTAAGAACTTTGACATTTCAGACTTTGTTCATAAAAGCTCAAAAATCAACGATAAAAAATACAATATTAAATTTTTATCGCCTACTGATGAAACGGTTCACAAAATTAAACTCCGCCAAGATAAAAAAGCTTTTAAAATTATCAAAAGCTGCGGAGATAAAAACTCATATATACCCCAATTCAGACTACTGAAATATCAAAAACCAACTTCTAATTAGCATGTCTCTCTAAACTGTACCTCATCAAAAACTTCCTCAGGATTGCCTGTTCTTTGATCCATTTTCCCGCAAATGGCGTCGGGAACCTGAGAATGAGGTTTATTCTATCAGGCTCGGGAATTTCAATAGCAACGCGTGGATCTACAGAAGATGGACTAATTTTCAGTTTACTGCTCATGGAATTAAAATGATGTTTTGCCAGGTCAATGTATTCTGAGCATTCCTCATTTGCGGCCTCGAGCAATTCCTCTTCAGCCCGCTTCCAGTCGTCGTCAACCGTCATCGGAATAGTCAGTGTATGTAAAACGTAATCTTTCATATATGTTTCATTTATCAAAGAAGCTGTAAAAAAAGTGGAGTTTGGAATTGTTATAGAACGGCCGGAAAACTGGTTTGATGTTTTGCCGGGCCCTAGTTCCTGAATAGTAGTAGACAGAAAATTGTGATCCAGCACTACTCCTCTCATTCCGCTAACCTCTATATAATCTCCTACATTGTACGCATTAGTCGTTGCTCTGAATATTTCCCAGTTAGCGCTTGATATGACTTCTTTAAACGAAAATACAACGGCAAATGCCAGGGCAACGAAACTTAGCACAAGCGCATGCAGCTCCTTTGACCATATAAATATCACGCCAAAGAGAAACGTAAGAATCATAATGTTTCTGATATGAATAGCTCGTCTTTTCCTTATCTCAAAAGGAATGCGTTCTTGTGAGGAAAATAATCTTACTAATAAAAATTTTAACAATATTACTCCAATCAAAAGTAGTATCGTTGCAACAATGTCCAGGATTTGAGTATCACCCACCTTAGGCAGGAAATTTTGAACTGTATCAACTATTTTATCCATATAAATCACCTCAAATATTAAACTGATTTTGAGTAAAAAATACCCTTTAATTAATAAATCTCATTATCATATTTTTGTTCCAAAAGAGTTCAAGTGAAACACCTGCTCCGGGTCTTTCCTGAATTTTGTCTTGCTTATTAGCTTCTCATCGAAATATCCAAACGGCAAAACTGTGAGTACATTCAGGTTCTTTGGTATCTCTAAATATTCCATCAAGCCCGGTTTATCGAGTCTACCTATCCAGCATGAACCGATTTTATGGCTCCATGCGGTCAAGACCATGTTCTGAACCGCCCGCGTGCTGTCTATTTCGTGCCATTTTGATACCGGATAAGTTACAACAACAACAGCAAAATCGACTTGAGAGATAAAGCTTCCGCTGAGACAGTATTTCTTCATCGTCTTTAGCTTGTCCTTGTCTCTTAACACTATGAACTGCCACGGCTGGTCGTTATGTGCGCTTGGTGCAAGCCTACCGGCTTCAAGCACTTCCATAACTACTTCATCCGGGACTTCTTTTTGTATAAAGCTTCTAATCGAGCTTAGTGTACTCACGCATTCAAAAACATTCATATCAACTACTCCCATAAATTTTTTAAATATTTGAGCTTATTTTTACTCAAAACATTGAGTTATAGAAAAAACTCTCTATACTTACGTCTCAAATTATGACTCTCAAAAACAATAATATACAACCTCTTGAAATAAAAGACTGTGAAATTTTAAATATCGCAACCGGATTGCGAGCTCAAAATTTAAAGGAACTCAGGGAACTTCTACAGATAATTCACCCTGACTGTATCCATTATCATTTCTGGGCTAAGAAACTACGCACAGAATTTGAAGAGGACGAGTTTAAAAACGATTTTGCTACTTGGGCATCAATAAAGCTTCATGAGAACAAACTGGCCGAACGTTTAAGCCTTATTAACCCACGCATGTTTAAAAATGTCGATGAGCTTAGATCAAAATTAATAGAAGTAGTAACTCTAAGCCTGGAGCAGGACCAGTGCTCTCATAATACAAAAGAGG
>CBDUCG010000187.1:0-3080 GCA_965365595.1 uncultured bacterium | reverse complement strand
CGCGCCAGCTCCACCGCGCTGTCCTCGTCCTCCGCAAGGAGCCGGTTCAGGTTCAGCGAATTCTTCAACCGCCTCAGGCGCTTGCGCCTGAAATTCCTGACCACCTGTTTCCTCAATAAACTCCTCAATTTCAATCTCTTCCTTAACTTGACCTTCTTCTACTATTTCTTCGGGTGGTTCGATTTCCTGCTCCGGAGCAACTTCTTCAATTTGCTCAGGCGCTTTTCCACCAAACAGGAACGCAATGATGAATGAGACAGCCGCAATTATAACAAATATGACGGCTACAGCTACAAGGTCGTTATAAGGGCTGGGTATTGTGTTTAATATTGAAAGTATTTCTTCCATTACTTTTTAAATCCTCCTTCCGCTCTGCTCAGAACAATAACTCCATTATTTGTCTAAGCACTTAGAATAACATAAGCGCTTTACAAAGCACTTTGAGTAAATTTAGTGGTAAATATACTTTTGTGACTAGGCATTTCAACTAACTAATTTCGTGTGTTTGGATTTTATAACTCTTACGATCCATATATGCTTTATATAACTTTACGGAATTAAGTTCTTCTTCACTTCCAATTATATCTTGTATTTCTTTTTGTCATTCTTCTGCACATTGCATTCCAAAAATCACAGATGAGATAGAGTCTTTAGGTATATCGAAAAGAAAAACACTAGGTTCACGATCAGTTAATGCAAGAGCCGCATTCTTAGTATTTCTAACCAATCTCATTTCCTCTTCATATTTCCAGTCAATATTTTTAACTTCATATAAGTTTTAACTTCATGTAAGACTGTAGATATTTTGATATCATTTAATGATATTTCAGGACGATCATCACTATATACAACATTTCGTAATTCACCAATATCTCCTTCATCAGTTCCTTGTTTTTTTGAAAAAATCGTGATTAGAATCAAATCCTAATACAAATCCTTTATGATTTTCTGTATAATGTGACCACATTAAAATACTATCGTGTTTTCTGCTTAAGCACAGTATACCAATCCTTTTGTTTAATTCTCTTTTGTAAACATCTATAGCTAATTGTTCAATTTTTCCGGTTCTCATATAATCATCTTTAAGGCTAAGTTTAGCTTGGTCTATATCGGGATGTATCATTCTGAGTAAATTTATATCCATTTGATCAATTACATTTTCGAATAACAAATCGTAATCCGGGTTCAATATTGCAGGTAAACATTCGTAAGGATCATTCATATCAAGTGGTTGAGTAAAACGGAGTCGGAAAGTACTAAAAAAATCTTTTCTATCCGGCGGCAAATATTTAAAAATTTCCATTCTAAGGCTCCTAAAAATGATTTTGATATTTACACGTAATAATTGGACTTATGTAACTTCCTGTTATTATACAATTTTATTCTCTAGCTTGCAGTGTCTAAATCTTCTTGGATATAATAATCAAAATGTCAGACGGATTTGTTCATCTTCACCTTCATTCACAATATTCACTTCTAGACGGCGCCATAAAATTCGACGACCTGTTCCCTCAGGTCAAGGAATTTGGAATGCAGGCCGTCGCACTTACCGATCACGGCAACCTTTTTGGCGCTTATGACTTTTATAAAAAGGCTAAAGATACAGGAATAAAACCCATTATAGGGTGTGAAATATACGTCACTCCCAAGATCAATCCCGACAATCCGTCTGAAGGAAAAACTCACCATTTAACCGTTCTTTCCATGGACCAAAAAGGATATCAAAACCTTTCAAGGCTGGTTACAACAGCGTACTTTGACGGTTTTTACAGAAGACCGCGTGTGGACCATGAGCTATTGGATAAACACAACGAGGGCCTGATCGTACTTAGTGGATGTCTTAACAGTGAGCTTTCAAAGGCTATATTCAGTAAGGACATTAAGGCGGCCCTTGATGTTGCGGCAATGTATAGAGAGATATTCGGCGACAGGTATTACCTTGAGGTTCAGGCCACGGGCCTGCCCGAGCAAAAGAGGGTCAATAAAAAGGTTAAGGAAATTGGAGAAAAACTTCATATACCGATTGTCGCTACAAATGACTGTCATTTTTTAAGGCGCGAAGACACAAAACCTCATGACGCTCTCTTATGCATACAGACCGGCTCGTCCATTCAGGAAGAAAACAGGTTCAGATTTCAGGGGGATCAGTACTATCTTAAATCCGAGGGCGAAATGCTGGGTGATCTCGCGGGTTTTGAAGACGCGATTCAAAGAACGGGAGAAGTCGCCAAGCGCTGCAACTTTGAATTTGAGCAGACTGGCTACAAACTGCCAGAATTTGAAGTTGAGGGAGATCAATCTCTTGACGAATATATGGTAGAGCTTTCCAGGCAGAGATTAAAAGAGAAAATTGAACTGGGTTTGATACCCGAAGAGAAATTTGATGAGTATTCGGTAAGACTGGAATCCGAACTTAAGATTATTCTTGAAATGGGATTTCCCGGTTATTTTCTGGTCGTAGCCGATTTTATAAACTACGCCAAATCAACCGGTATTCCTGTTGGACCTGGAAGGGGGAGCGCGGCCGGTAGCCTTGTTGCTTATGTGCTTGGAATAACCGAAGTCGACCCGATTCCGTACGACCTTATTTTTGAGAGATTCCTTAACCCAGAGCGTATCAGCATGCCTGATATAGATATAGATTTTTGCGGGGAGGGGAGGGACGAGGTAATCAGGTACGTGACTGAAAAATACGGAGCGGATAAAGTAGCTCAGATCGGCACATTCGGAACCATGTCAGCCAAAGCAGTTGTAAAGGACGTAGGCCGTGTTTTGGGGATTCCCTACGCTGATGTGGACAAGGTTTCAAAACTCATACCGTCTTTCCGTGGTAAGGTCTTCAGCATAGAAAGAGCTATAAAAGAGGTAAAAGAACTAAGGGACCTGATAAAAAGCTCTCCACAGCTTCAGGAAATGATTGAGCTTGCCAAGCCTCTTGAAAATATGGTCAGACACTCTTCCACCCATGCTGCGGGGATTGTTATTGCTAACGAGCCGCTTGCGGATCATATCCCACTATATAAAGGCTCCAAGGATGAAATTGTTACCCAGTTCGATATGAACTATACCGAAAAACAGGG
>CBDUCG010000186.1:0-3094 GCA_965365595.1 uncultured bacterium | reverse complement strand
AAATTCCGATCAAGCCTAAGAATCTGAAGACTTAGCATGCTATGTCCAAACCGGTACGCCGCTGTGGAAAAAATATTTGAAATCGAGGCGTCTACATTAGGATTATAACCTGAGTAGGGCGTTAAGGCTCCCTGCCCTAAAAGAGCCGGCAGGAATTCATTATATGTTATAACCTGCATGAGAGCACCTACAAACTGCCTGCCTCTTTCATAAAGCTCATCACCTGACAATTCGGGGTTGTTTGCTCTAAGCTCATCCACATAACGGTTATGCTCCCTTACAAACAGAGTATGCATAGAGGTAAGTCCAACCTGCTCATTAGACCTGAAGTCTCCTGCCAGAAATAGCGAAGTATCATTACTGCCTCCATCATTCGGTAATCCCTCTGTGTTGAAGGGAAGCAAATCCCCGGCACTTGTGTTCAACCTTCCGGTGCCGTCATTAGCTCTTAACACATTTGCTCTTGTAATATCTGAGCCATATACATTTGATGCGTCAATCCAACCTGTGATCTTATTTAACTGCTGCCTCGGGTTGTCAAGCCCTGTTCCGGTGGAAGTACTATATACAGACCTGTTAAAAGGAATTACTACAGTCCCGGTATCTAAGGGATCAAAAAACGGATCACCAGCTGGAACGGGGATATTCGCAGCTTCAGACGGGTCTGCTCCGTCTGTAAAATCTATGTCATGATCCAGAAATTGCCCCCACTGCCATAGGTAATCACTTGTGTTCAGTGTATTGGGAATTGATTCCTCTTGAGAATTTGCAATATTGCTGACCAATCTCGGACTTGGAAGACCCGATTCAGGCATTTCCGATATTCCGTCCTGATAATCTGAAAAAACGTATCTTATAAGCTCGGTAAAAGTGGCGCCCATAAGAGGGCTACTTAAATTATTGCCGGAACCGTCTATGGATCTCGTATCAATAGAACTAGTATTGGAATTTTCATTATTACATCCACCAATAGCAAAAATTCCAAGTAAAACTATATATATAGCAAATTTAAAGTTATTAAGTTTCTTCATTTCACCATTCTTCCTCAACATAAACACAGCATGCTTACGTTAATTCAATAATTAATGGGTATGCAAAGTTAATACTCATACGCGTACAATAATTACAGGAATTCTTCAGTTCATACTGTGTTTTTTACACTCTCCATCATAATCTTTTTGAACACCCGCGCTCATGCGATCGCAGTCGTTCCCATAGGTTCTACCGTCACATCCGCAAACGGGCCTATAATCTCTTGTGCACATCTGAGGGTGAAATTCACATGTTCCCTGAGCATCCGTAACATCGCATTGTCCGGCAGGAAGCTCACAAAACTGCCCTTCGCCGCACTGGAGCCCCTGGATACCACCACAGAGCTCAGGTCCTTCATTTGTCTCTACGACACCAGTATCCTGAACTGATTCATAAGAAGGCTGATTCCCTTCTCCGCTTTCATTTTTTGTCTCAGAACATCCCAAAGCTACAAATATTATCAATACGAAAACGCATGATAAAAAACTATAGTTTTCCATGTAAATGCCCCATACTGTTATTTACAATTACATATATATTTATGCCTCAGTTATCAGAATATTACAATATTTTGAATGAATATTTTTACGATTTCAGATATAAAGTCTGACAATATGTATAGTTCCGAACATTATTGTTATATTAGTTATAAGAATCTACATCAGATGGAGGATGAAATGACGAAATCAAATCATAAAGGCGGAAACATAATTTTAGATCAGATAAACCGGATACGCAAAAAAAGATTCGCATATCTGACTATTTCTCTGCTTCTGTTAATAGTGTTATATCCTTATGTCCAAGGGGATTCCTGGGGACAGGTATTTCTGAGTTTGCTTGCCACAATTGTAATGATAACGTCCGTAATAGCTGTTGGAGATAAAAAAAGGCACACGATTATCGCACTGGTACTTGCTGCCCCATGGTTTTTGATCTTACTATCAAAATTCCCGATTGTCCCAGTCGATATTCTGATGCTGGCGAGAGAAGAAATAGTATTCGCTTTTCTCCTATTCACATATACAACCTACAGAATATTCATGCACATAATTAAAAGCCGGGAAGTGACTACTGAGATATTATTCGCGTCAATAAGCGTATATATGCTGATCGGTCTCAGCTGGGCCACAATTTATATAATGATAAACAGTTACCATCCTGGATCTTTTGTTGACAGGGACGGCACATTTATTAATGCGGGACCTGATTTTCTTTTCTTCAGCTATATAACTTTGACAACCGTCGGTTATGGAAATATAGAAGCCGTATCTAATCAGGCCCGTTCAGTTGCCTCAATTGAAGCGCTGTGCGGACAGTTATATCTAACTATAATGGTAGCAAGGTTAGTTGGACTTCACATTTCCAAACCCAAGATCAAGGAGTCCACCGCTTAGGACAGCAAGTTTTCTATAATATTTATAGAACTATAATCTGGGTATTTAAGCTATTTTAGTACTGCTCAAGGACTTCAAAGTCATCATACTCAAGCAGCCAGTTTCCGTCGGGCTGTTTTACCCATCTCTCCTGGATAATAACGCCGTGACCTACGTTCATTTTCCAGTCTGCTTTTAGCAGCACCGTATTATCATTCTCCACTGCCAAAACTACATTGCTGTATTCAAGCTCTCCCGCTCCGGTTTCGATAAAAGGTCTCCAGAAAGCCTCGATCTGGTCTATACCCTTAAACGTCCCCATGGGTTTTGCGTTAACTATCGCATCTATTGTATATGCATCAACGCAGCTTTTGATATTTCTATTATTGAAATCTTCTACCCACTTTTTGCTGCGCGCCAAAACCTCTGACTCTATTTTATTTAAATCACTCATTGCAACTCCTCTGCATACCCTTGTTTATGTTATTGCGGGGCTAAATTTTTAGATTAGGATTTTACCTGAATATTTCCCGGCTTCCCAGAATTTCAGTCTCGAATGACGCCGATCCTAGTTACTTTGAGCGAACTTTAAATAATTAAGGTATCTTATAATCAGGATGAAAACGATTTACCCATTTCAATAATCCTAAAATCAACGATAAAAAGGAGCCTGATGTGAGAACAGCGAT
>CBDUCG010000185.1:0-3169 GCA_965365595.1 uncultured bacterium | reverse complement strand
AACGTTAATGGGAATGCGAGTGTGAATACATCAACCTGCACAATTTCCAACTAGTATGTTAGTTTAGTGCGAGACCTCTAAATATTTATGAAAAATTAGATGCGTCTGCATCCTGGTATCTTTGGATGAGAGAAATGGAAAAAACAGGTATCTTCAGACTGCTTATAGGTTCGATGAAGTTTAAAATGTTCAACTTCATGGCCTCAATCGTCATTCTTCTTATTCTCTCAGCCATATTACACGGATATAAGTATGGATTCCTGATCTTAAATACCGCCAGTACCATAGTCTTTATTTTAGGGATATATGCCGCCGGTAAAAATAAACGTAATGTTATTATTCTAATTATTCTGGGTCTACCGTGGTTTCTGTCCGAATGGATATTTGCCCGTTCATCAGAGACAATCTTTGTTAGTATTTTATTCTTCCTATTTATCATCGGTACGATGATAGATGATATATTACACACCGACGAGGTGAGTACTGATACACTTTATGAAGCTGTATGTGTATTTTTACTTCTAGGGTTGTTCTGGGCTTCTGTTTATAATTATATTGAATATATCTCCCCAGGAATTATTTTTGTTCAGAACAACGTTGATTCTTTAAAGCCTCTTACAGCAAACGAAATTATTTATTACAGCTACACCACTCTTACCACATTAGGCTACGGTGATATAACTCCATATTCACCGGTAGGAAGAATGGTTTCCATACTTGAGGCAATATTCGGGCAGCTTTTCCTCGCGTTCTTGGTAGCTCGTCTTGTGGCTATATACACTGCCAATTCGATTAGAAACAAATCTAATTAATAAGTGCGGGCGCATAAGTCTGTATTAGCTCATACCCGTAGAACAAGTATGCAAACTTAATTGAAAAAGATACAAATACTATCGGGGCGAATAAAGTTACGGGGTAGCGCTTCAGCCCGCACGCCACGTATAGTATATCGAAGGGAATGGGGGACGCGGCTCCGAGGAATAAAATGAGACTTATTACACGGAATGATTTTCCCTCGGTCCAGGGATGTTTTTCAATATTTGGAAAGTTTTTTGTAATAAATCTTGATTTGCCGAAATATCTGGCAATAAAATAAGTTATCGTAGATCCAGACATTGACCCCAGGCTCATAACTATAATGATTCTCAGCGGTTCAAAACCCAACATCGATCCTAATACGGCGTAGATCCATACCGGAAGCGATATAGGTGTGCTGCTTATTGTCGTTATTATGTAGAGGATAATATCAATGCTTCCCTGACCGTAAGTCAGCAGCAGGCTGTGCCCGATATCAACAATTTCCTCTCTGAAAATTATCGGGAGCACTATGCTTGTCGCAATCACCAGAATTACGAAAAAGACCGATATATTAATCGTTTTGTAAAAGGAGCTTAATCTTTGAGTTACCATTATTTTATAAGAAAAGTATATCTTTGTTAGAATAAATTTATCCAATTTTAGGAAAATAGTTAAGAATAAGTTTCCGGGGTTCAATTTTTACTATTATAATTTGGCAACTCTGAGTGTTATAATCGGGAAATTGAGGTGGGGAGGACTTAGTGTTTCCATTCACAGTTCGCTACTATTCCGTATTGTTAATAATATTGTTTATTATAAGCATGATTTCCTGTGCGCCTAAAGTAGCCGATACAAATATTGATAGCGGTCATTCAGAATCAGACTCCGCGGAAGTCACCCTGGATACTAAAATTGACGCTCGGTCCTCAAGTGACTATGAACCTTATCTCGTAATTAAAGCCAGTGAAATACTGGATCCTGAACTACTAAAAAGCGATTACCATGAAGTTTTAGAAGTAGTGACGAACGACTGTATTTGGAATTCATACACAATAAAATCGGATTTTGGAGAGTATGATGCTGTAAATACCAACATGCTTAAAACACGAGTAAATGAAATTAACGCAACTGCCAAGTTTAAAGAGACTTCAGGCGGACAGGCTCTTGCGGCAGGCTCGGCCGACAGTGTGATTGTTCCCTTTAAATCTGCAATAAATATTGCGTCTAATCCGGTGGATACTGTAAAGGGAGTTCCGGGAGGAATCGTTACATTCTTTAAAAAAATATATTACTCGGGTGAAAAAGTTGTTGTTGTGACCGGACAAACTGCGCAAAGTGTAGGCGGTGCGGCTGTCGGATCGGGGGGAGGGCAATAGTGAGGAATAGGACACATTTTCCGATCTGACAGGAAATGGTGCGTATCTTACAGACTGGTACATGGGGATAAGCGGGGGAGAAAGACGAGTGGCAAAGAAGGTAGGCGTAGATCCATATACTTCAAATCCCGAGCTTACTGCGGAAATAAACAGAGTTGCGAAATACGACAGAATAGGGATGCTAGGTCTTGGTTTTGCCAATATACCATCGGGCCCGGAGATGGGCTACATTAAAGATTTAAATCACTATGTATGGGATAAAGATCCTAAGGAGCTTAGAGACTTCAATAAGAAAAATCTATTGGAGATGGTTATTGATGATGAGCTTGTTGAAAAATTTCTGGATTCACCATATTACAGCCCTAGATTCCAGACTACAATAGTTTTTTCATTGTTACAGATACCAGAAGTCGTTAACGGAGCGGAGGTCATTGAAGATGCTGTTGTGGCTTCATCTATTCCGGGATCCAAATTCTTTATGAATATTGTTCTATTGCTAGTGTGGTTTAATATTAACGAGACTAATATGAAAGAAATAATAAATCATGGTGACATAACTTCAGCACTCACGTTAGATAACAAAATTATAACAATAATACGAGTTGACTATTTGTGCTGGTCTGAGAAAGTTGCGGAGTCCGCAAGATTTCACGAACAGGTATTCAGTGATGTTAAGGCTCAGGGCAGAGAGCTATGGATTGTAGGCGAGATATCATAGCGCGCTACCTTGGAATATAACAATTTGGGATGGGAAGTACATAAAAAAACACTATCGAAGAAGAACCGGTCACCGAGCAAGTAGGCAAAAGTGAATCCACCAAAGGCATTAATAAGAGGGCTTTTGATTTATTAAAAGAAGAGAATGTTAAAAAAAATGATTCTCAAAACTGATATTTAATATAATAATATCTCATCTAACTTGATAAAATTTCTTGGTCTGGTTGAATATGTTCTATGAGTAAAAGGAAAGTAGTTCTTATTGCCGGAGACGGAAT
>CBDUCG010000184.1:0-3169 GCA_965365595.1 uncultured bacterium | reverse complement strand
AGTAAATCTGCCCGGGAAAAAGAACGAAGACTTTCAGGTAATAGGCATAATGCCTTCAAATTCGGTAATAATAAGGTCTTCAACAAAGCTAGACATAAAAAAGAGACCAAAAGAAAAATTCGACAGCTCTAAAGTAAGTTACTCCGATATAGGCGGAGTTGGCGAGCAGCTAAAAAAGATACGTGAAATTGTTGAGCTTCCGCTCAAATATCCACAGCTATTTAACAGAATGGGAATAGACCCGCCTAGGGGAATTTTACTCGTAGGCCCCCCCGGAAGCGGCAAGACTTTACTTGCAAAAGCTGTTGCCCACGAAACAAATGCTAATTTTCAGGTTATAAACGGTCCCGAAATAATGCATAAGTTCTATGGGGAAAGCGAAGCTAGGCTGCGGGACATTTTTGAGATTGCAACCAGAAACCAGCCTTCTATTGTATTTCTTGATGAGCTTGACGCTATAGCGCCGAAAAGGGATAAAGTATCGGGTGATGTGGAAAAAAGGATTGTGGCACAGCTCTTGTCTTTGATGGATGGGTTAAAGGACAGAGGAAACATTGTGGTTATTGGCGCTACCAATCTGCCTTCATCTCTGGACCCGGCTTTAAGAAGGCCGGGAAGGGTCGACAGGGAGATTAACCTTGATGTGCCGGACAGAAACGGCAGGCTCCAGATATTGGGAGTTCATTCACGGGGAATGCCGCTTGATGATGACCTGGATTTGGAAAAACTTGCCGATCTCACACACGGATTTGTGGGGGCAGATATAGAGAATCTCTGCCGTGAAGCCGCAATGAAAGCCTTAAGAAGAACTCTCCCTGAATTTGATGAAGACGATCCGGACTCTCAAGAAAATGAAATCAAACTGACTCCAATCGCTGTCGGAATGAGTGATTTTATGAACGCTCTAAAAGACGTTGAGCCTTCTGCGATAAGGGAAATATTCGTAGAAATATCGAAAGTTACCTGGGAAGATATAGGGGGACTTACTGAAATAAAAGAAAGACTTATTGAGGCTGTAATATGGCCGTTTACCCACAAAGACCTGTTTGAAATAACTGAAGCCAAGGCCCCAAAAGGGATTCTTTTATGCGGCCCTCCGGGAACCGGGAAGACACTTGTCGCCAAGGCTCTGGCCAACCAGAGCGGGGCTAATTTCATTTCCGTTAAAGGGGCTGAATTACTATCTAAATATGTAGGAGAATCTGAGCACGCTGTAAGAGATGTGTTTAAAAAAGCTAAGCAGGTCGCTCCCTGTATCATATTCTTTGATGAAATAGATGCCCTTGCGCCCTGCAGACGGGAATCTGACGGGACTCGTGTTTCAGAGCGAGTCGTCAGCCAGCTTCTTACCGAAATGGATGGTGTTGAGGATTTAAGGGAAGTTCTGATACTTGCAGCTACCAATAGAGCGGACATTGTGGACCCGGCGCTTCTCAGAGCCGGAAGGTTTGATATAATTCTTGATTTTCCATACCCAAAAAACAATGAACTGTATGAGATTTTAAAGATTCATACCCGCGGCAAACCGATCGCCAGAGACGCAAAATTAAAAGAAATCGCAAGCATGGCAAAAGGGTTTTCAGGAGCCGACGTTGAACTCCTTTGTCAGAGAGCCTCAATGATTGCTATAAGAGAACATATTAAAAACCGCAAAAAAAGTTTAAAAATCACCCATACGCACTTCAAAGAAGCCTTAAAAGAGATTAAAGCCAAGTTGACGGCTCATAAAGTGCAAATTTTGGCAGGTCGTTCGGACTAAACTCGTGCCAACCTCAGAAATCTTTATACATTTATTCTCATTTTTTTTCGGAACTGTTATAGGCAGCTTTCTGAATGTCTGTATTTACAGAGTTCCAAGAGAAAAATCAATTGTATATCCCGGCTCACACTGTACCTCTTGCGATCAGCCAATAAGTTTTTA
Source organism: uncultured bacterium (assembly GCA_965365595.1). Taxonomy (GTDB): domain Bacteria; phylum Desulfobacterota_D; class UBA1144; order Nemesobacterales; family UBA2774; genus CR02bin9. Next base: position 1,248 of record CBDUCG010000184.1, on the reverse strand, counting down.
CTATAATATCCCGATCTTGAGTTACGTCCTGTTAGGCGGTAAATGCCAAAAATGCAATTCCAGCATTTCAGGCAGATATCCTTTGGTTGAACTGATTACTGGGCTTTTATTTTTCGTTACAGTATGGAAATTTGGTCTTGGCATTGAAACTTTATTTTATTTATTATTAATCTCTGCTCTTATTGCAATAACTTTTATTGACCTTGAGCATAAGATTATTCCAAATGTCATTACATACCCCGGTATACTGATGGGTATTTTGTACAGTGCTTTAATTACCGATTGGGATAACTTCAGACAAGCAATACATACATTTAATGAGACTCAAAACTTATTCTCTACGCTCAGAGAACTTCCCGTACTAGATTCTATATTTGGAATAATTCTTGGCGGAGGGATATTACTTTTAATAGCTTATTTATATAAAGCGCTTAAAAAAAGAGACGGTATGGGCATGGGAGATGTAAAGCTTCTGGCAATGATAGGAGCATTTTTCGGCTGGGAGGGGGTTCTCTTCGTAATCTTTCTCGGCTCCATATTAGGCTCGGTTATAGGCATATCCATAATAATCGCCAAAAAGGGCGACCTGAAATACGCCCTTCCCTTCGGCTCTTTTCTTTCCATTGCGGCAGTTGTATATATTTTCACAGGTGGCTTCAAGGTTTTTGTGAATTAACTGCCGCTAATTAAACATGCTTTATTAGTTTCTCAACTGTGGTTAAATAATCTTATGACTAAAAAAGTAGTAATTGTCGGCGGTGGAATTTCGGGCCTAAGCGCAGCTCACCGTATTGCCGAGTTACAAAAGAGAGACAATCTGGATGTCGAAGTGCTTTTGCTTGAGAAAACCTCCAAACTGGGCGGACCAATCAACACAGTTAAAAAAGGCGGTTTTTTGATTGAACTTGGTCCGGATATGTTTTTTACTAAAAGACCCTGGGCCCTTGATCTCTCAAAGAGGCTCGGACTGGAGAAGGAGTTAATTGAAACCAACGAGGGCAAGAGGGGCACATATGTGCTTTGGAAAAAAAGACTCATTCCAGTACCCGAAGGATTTTTGATGCTTGCACCTTCTAGAATTATGCCGTTTCTGAAATCTCCGCTATTTTCATGGACAGGAAAAATTAGAATGATGACCGACCTATTTATCTCCAAGGGGTTGTCCAAAGATGAGAGTCTGGCATCGTTTGTAAGGCGCCGCTTTGGAAATGAAGCGCTTGTACGCATGGCGCAGCCAATGATTGGAGG
>CBDUCG010000183.1:0-3175 GCA_965365595.1 uncultured bacterium | reverse complement strand
GGCTTTCTTAAAAAGAAAGTTTCCACAACTAATTCTAGTTCTTATAGCTCTTGGAAACTCTAAAGTTTGTGTTGATACCGCTCTTAATCCTCTGTAAATACCTCTTTAACCGGCCCACTGGCAATCAGCCTAACATTTAGGAGTGTTGTCCAATCAAAATATTCTGGCACTGTTTGAAGATCATGATGAACTACAACTACTGTTTTACCCGATGCTCTAAGTTCCTGAAGAAGGGATACAATGGCTCTTTCAGTAGTTGCGTCGACTCCCTGAAAAGGTTCATCCATAAGATAAATCTGCGCGTCCTGCACAAGTGCGCGAGCCAGAAACACACGTGGCTGCTGGCCGCCTGAAAGCTGGCTTATCTGCCGATCGGCAAATTGACCCATCCCTACTTTATCCAGAGCCTGAATGGCTAAATCCTGTTCTTTTTTCCCTGGACGTTTTATCCATCCAAGAGCGCCGTATCGTCCCATCATAACAACATCTTTCACACTCGTAGGAAAATCCCAGTCAACACTACCCCTCTGGGGGACATAACCGACAAGGCGGCGCTGATTTGATGAAGATTTACCATAAATTTTGACCTGACCCGCTGCAGTATTAACAAGGTTTAGTATCGCTTTTATAAGAGTTGTCTTGCCTGCTCCATTAGGGCCGACTATAGCCATAAGCACCCCCTCGGGCACAGTAAGATCTATGTCCCAGAGCACAGGCTTTTCTTTGTATGCAACAGTCAAATCTTCTACTTCTATTGCATTAAGACTCATCAGGACTCACCTCCATGGCCCAAGGCATTCACAATAGTATTTACATTATGACGTACCATACCGATGTAATTCCCTTCAGGAGTCCCCGGGTTACCCATAGCATCGGAGAAAAGCTCTCCGCCCACTCTGACGTCAAAGCCCTTTGATTTGACAGCAGCCTGAACGGCTTCTATGTATCTCGGGGGTACCGAAGATTCTACAAATATCGCAGGAATCTGCCGTTCTACTATTATTGCAGCAAGCGCTTGCACATCCGCCGTCCCTGCTTCAGATTCTGTGCTGATACCCTGAAGCCCTTTAACTTCAAAACCATATCCTCTACCGAAATAATTAAATGCATCATGGGCAGTTATAAGTACACGTTTATCCTTGGGTAAACTATCGGCTCTTTGTTGAACAAATTGATCAAGCTCTCCTAACTCCTTTAAATAAGCCTCCGCGTTGTCATTGTAATAATCACTATTCCCGGGATCAAATTCTATTAAAGACTCTTTTACCGTTCCTACAGTATCTGACCACATGCTTACATCAAACCATACATGAGGATCATAATTACCCTTAAATTCCGGAGGCGCCATCAAATGCTTCCGGTCTATACCATCCGTAACGGCAACCGTTTTAATTCCCCTTTTTGTCATCTGTTGAAAAATTTCTGACATTTTTCCTTCAAGATGAAGCCCGTTATAAAAAATGAGATCGGCTTTTGATAATAGGGCAACATCACCCGCACTTGCCTTATATAGGTGAGGATCAACCCCGGGACCCATTAAGCCTCTGACTTTTACTTTATCGCCACCTATTACAGCAACCATATCTGCAATCATTCCTGTTGTAGCCACGATATTAATTGTCTCTTCGTCTGTAGTACTCGTTTTCGTTTCATCATTTGAAGAACATGATAATGACATTACTATTAGAACTGCTAAAATTAAATATTTGGAAAACTTCATTGCGATACCTCCCTCTTGTCCCCTTTAATGTCGGTTACAAATACATACTCTGCTGCCCCGGGACCTAAAATATGCTCCGAACCCTCAACTTTTATCTTAATTGGCCCGTTAAAAGGTTCAATTGAAAGAACTTGAAATTCAGTTTGAGGATAAAGACCCATTTTCCCTACATAACGCAGTAAATCCGGATCATGATCACTCACTTCATCCACAACTGCGCTTTGCCCCGGGCTTAGATCGGCCAGAGGTACGGAATCAAGTTCCATTATTGTTCCGTCTCTGCTTGGTATAGGGGCGCCGTGAGGATCCCTTGTAGGATAGCCAAGAGCCGCATCCATTCTGTCTTCCAGATCTTCAGACAATACATGCTCCCATTTTTCGGCTTCTTCATGCACTTGATCCCAGGGAACTCCAAGTGCCTCCGTGAGATATAGCTCGATTAATCGATGGTGTCTTATTATTTCCAGTGAAATCTTAAGCCCGGCCTTTGTAAGCTTGACTCCCTGATAACGCTTGTGTGTAATAAGTTTTTTCTCTGAGAGTTTTTTAATCATGCTGGTAACTGATGCAGGAGCCACATTTAATTTTTCCGAGATTGAGTTTGTAGACACTTTGCCACTTTCTTTCTGAACTTCATATATTGCTTTTAAATAATCCTCAATTGATTCAGTATACATTTCGAACTCCTAATATAAATTTTAGATATGCCTAAAATGATATTACCTACTAGTGTTCCTGTCAAACTTAATTATCCTAAAAAAGGAATGTAAACGCTGTTGTAATTACAACTTCTTTTTCAGTGTTATCAGCGTATAGATCGGGTGTAACACCGATTATTATTGTGAGCCAGTCTGTAACGGGGGATGTAAAACCAGGGGTGATGTTAAAAACTTGAGTACTACGCTCGCCATCAATGTCTTCATATGCGTAAGCACCTTCCATAACCGCCTGGAACCATGGAACAAGAAAATAGCCAAATCCTATATTAGAAATAAAATTCCAGCCGTCATCCTCCACAATTCCAAAGACAAAATCCGTATCCATTGAAAAACTGTCGGATAAATTTTTGGTCAAAATGAGTCCGCCGGGTTCAATAAACCATGGAGTATCATTTCCGCTTGTGGGAATTGATATGCCCCCCTGATAGGCTATAGAGAATGGTAACTGCCCGCCCTGGTCAATAAATCTATACTTAATACCCGCTTCTATGTCGCCGAAATCATTGACCTGATCGATCAAATCAGAATTTTCATGGTTAAGGTAATTAATGTTTACCCCTGCTTCCAGATTATCGAGGATCCCGAGCGTAACCCTTGCGCCTGCTCCGAGCCTGAATGTATTATCCCTATCATCGACAAATTCAAAAGAAAAGAATGGCTCTAACTCTACATGCTTTTTAGGAACAGTCTCGGCACTTGGTACAACTACCTTGGAATTTGAGATCCCTCCAACTGC
>CBDUCG010000182.1:0-3203 GCA_965365595.1 uncultured bacterium | reverse complement strand
AGGGAACTTCGAAAGCGTTGCGGGCGGGATTAATTGTTGATTTACCTGGTAAAAGCAGACTTTGCTCAGACCATACGGGTAGTCAATTCGGGTAGCAGGTCACAGATTACCCTTTCAGCTTTAGTTACACTCCCAAGTTATAGGCGTACACTGTGACGGACCGATTAAAACGTTTGCGGGAATGCCTCTAAATTCGTTCAGGCTGGAGTATAAGGGTTTTGTCACGGTCAGATAGATCAAGCTCTGCAGATTCTACTTCAACGCTCATTAAGCGTGCGAGGGAAATGCTGCCTGGGAAAAGTGATGAACCAATAGGTGAAAAACACCTGTCCAAACAAGCCGTCTTAAACTTGCTTTATGAGCTTCGAACGCAACAGAGCAAACTTGAAAAAGAAAACAATGAACTTCGACAAGCTTTAGAGGATTCCAATGCACGTTTTTTAAACTTGTATGAATTTTCTCCGCTGGGCTACTGCACAATTAATAAAGACGGGTTGATTCTGCAAGCTAACAGAACAATCTCCAACATCCTTCATGTTGATCCTGACAAGTTGCTAAGACAGCCTATAGCTGACTACATTCTGCAAAAAGACCAGGATAAATTCCATATTCTATGTCAGCAATTATTCGATAGTCAGCCGTCAGCTGAATGCGCTTCTGTTGAGAATACTTTAGAGCTTCGCATTCTTCGTGAGGATAAAACAACTTTCTATGGCAAGTTGACGATCAGTAGACAATCAGACCCTGAGGCTTCAGAGGAGCTAAATGTAGTACTACAGGATATAACCGAGTACAAGTTAGTCAGTGAAGAACTGAGGGCATCTGAAGAGCGCTTTCGTGATATTGCCCATATTTCTGCAGACTGGATTTGGGAGGTGGATAGCGATGCGAACTATACCTTTGCATCTAGTAGTGTTTACGACCTTCTGGGTTATCGGCCTGATGAAATCCTGGGCAAAACCCCTTTTGACTTTATGTCTCCTGATGAGGCTAAAAGTGTTGGTGAAAAATTCGCTGACATAGTCAAAGCTAAAGCATCTTTTAAAGACCTGGAAAATATTGTTCTTGGTAAGGACGGTAAAGAACATGTGACGATGACGAGTGGTTCCCCTATTTTAGATGAGCAAGGGGAATTACTCGGTTACCGGGGTGTTGATCGCGACATTACTCTCCAGAGATTAATAGAAGAGGAAGTTAGAAATTTGGCTTTCTATGATACCCTCACCGAATTGCCCAATCGGCGTTTACTCTTAGATCGGTTAGCGCTTTCAATTGCATCCAGTAAGCGAAACAAACGTTACTGCGCCTTGATGTTTCTGGATTTGGATAATTTTAAACCACTCAACGATTCTTATGGCCATGAAGTGGGTGATTTATTGTTAATAAATGCTTCTAAACGGTTGCTCTCCTGTGTACGAGAAATCGATACGGTAGCCCGCTACGGTGGTGACGAGTTTGTGATAATACTAGATACACTCAATAGCAATGAATCTGAATCAAAAAATTATGCAAGAGCGGTTTCAGAAAAGATAATAGCAAAATTATCAGAGCCCTATCTGCTATACGAAACGCCGGGAGAAGATGATTCGTTGTTCAGGTATTACTGTACCGCCAGCATTGGCATAGTTTTATTTATTGGAGACAACCTCAGTCAAAACAGCATTTTGGAAAAGGCTGATTCAGCCATGTACAGTGCAAAAAAAGCTGGTCGAAATACTATCCGGTTTGCCAATTAAGACGAACCACGAACGAAACCAGCCGTTATTTATGCGAGTAACGCTCGAAAATTTTAAGCATGGCACTACTTGTTTTATCCTTTAGTCTCGAAAATCTCCTCGTTAATAAAAGACAACCGGGTTAACTGCCTATTCCTGAAGAAGGTATCTTGAGTTACTAATCTTGGACTTACTGCCCGGAATATAGTTGCCCTATATCTACATTCCGGACTATTTAATCAGACAAATATTTCTACTGATTCAACTTGTCTTTAATAAAGGAAAGCGCATTGAGAGTATCAACTCTTACACTCGCTCCAAATCCTCGGCGGCTAGGATCACCCCAGCTCGTTATGGATAGTATCGTCCTTGTGTCGTCACCGGGGAAAAACTTGGGGGAACCAGAATCGCCTGAGGCACTGCCACCTTTGTCACCAGCATTGACATTCTGCCTTTGGAGCAGGTAATCCTCGGTGAGGCCAAGAAATCGGGAAGTTGACACCCTGCGTATACCATCAGGGGGTTCATATCCTGGCGCGCCAATTGTCGTAGGCACCACGCCATACCCCACATTTACAATTGATTCATTGACAATTCCTCCATTTGAGGCAAGGTCATCCAGATATCCCTCGGGAGGCAAAGAGGCGAATATCATTCCCTCGGTATAGCCTTCTGCAAGCACTAATATCCCAAGATCATTACGAAGTCCGAATCCCGGGCCCGCACATGACCCCGGCGAAACCCATGGCCCTTCTGGATATCCCGGGTGCATGTAATACTCAATGACCGGAATTGTTGCGCCGGGAATGGGTGGTGCGGGATTGTAAAACGATACTCCGATATAAGGGTTCGTCACAGTACTGATCCAGTCCACACAGTGCGCGGCGGTAAGAAAATGAACATCGGAAATCAATACACCGGAACAGAAAGTAGAAACATTTGGCCATGGTAATGCCGGGTCGAAAATTATCATGACGCCTACATTTGGATACTCACCTGTATCCTGGTTGCCAATACCCGCATTAACTTGTTTCGTAGTGGCAAGTAACAGGACAATAAATAACATGCTAATTAAGTTTTTCATTACGATGAACCTCCTAAAAAGTTAGTAATACTATCCAGTAGTTACCTTCTCGTATTTTTCTTATTGCGCCTTTTTTATTTAGCTCTCACCAAAATTTATTCGTATTGATTCATATCAATACTCGCCTGTATATTTATTTATTTTCGAGTTCATTGAGTTTGTAGAATTATCATTCTATTTTTTTGTTTATGATTGTTTCGGTTGCTCACAATAAATTTCCAAGTCCCGGCATAGTGCTGGAGACTATTAGCATCCAAAAATTTTAGCCGGTGGCTTCGGGTCGGCCGGTGAGAACGGCAATTATTGCGAATGACAGGAATCGGAGGGCGTTAATGAGCGCGGATTGACTAAAAATTCCATGACAAAAATTTATCTACTCCCTAACAGACATTTCAAAATTTCCT
>CBDUCG010000181.1:0-3231 GCA_965365595.1 uncultured bacterium | reverse complement strand
CCAATCGCATCGAGAGCTTTTTGTCCGTATATGTTTAGATAAAACAGGTTGTTTGTAAGCATGAGGATTCCAACAACTATTAACGTGCCGCCTACTATAATCTTGTATAAATTATAGTGACGCTTTATCCAGCCAAAAGCGGTCAGGGCTTTTGATAGTGCAAGTCCGGTCAACAAAAACGGCAGCCCCAAACCTATGGAATACACAAATAGAAGGGCGGCACCTTTGCCCGCTTCCTCGGATGTGCTTGCATAAAGAAGTATTGAGGCCAGAATAGGCCCCACGCATGGCGTCCATCCGAACCCGAAAGCTATCCCTAATAAAAATGTTCCTAGCAATCCCAGGTTGCCTCCCGAAATATTAAGCCTTCTTTCCCGGTAGAGCTGAGGGATTCTTAAAATATCCATGGTGAAAAGACCGAAAAGTATGATAATTACGCCAGAAATCTGAAGGAGCAGTACTTTATTTTGCTGTATGAAGGTTCCTACGAAAGAGGCACCCGCGCCAAGGGAAACGAATACGAACGAAAAGCCCAGAACAAAAAGCAGGCTCGGCAGGAAAATTTTGGTTACCTTTCCCTCCATACCGCCGTCTGTTAGCTCCTCAAAGGACATTTTTGATACCATTGAGACATAACCTGGAATTAACGGCAGCACGCATGGGGATAGAAATGAGATTACACCTGCGAGGAAAGCAAATAGCCAGCTTACCTGTACTACATCGGCCGGATTCATTTGGCAATTTCCTCCACAGAACGATTGAGAACTTCCTTCCCTCTGCTACCTTGGAATGAGCCGTAGTTCTTTGCCACCAAGTTGCCGTCTTTATTAATGAAAAAAGTGGCGGGCAGGGCCACTACGTTGTATTTTCTTGAAACATCGCCTTCAGGGTCGTAAAGATTCGGATAGGTTACTCCGATTGAGTCTATAAACTCCTGGGCGTTACTTTTATCGTCCATTACGTTGATTCCCAAAAAAACTACGTTTTCATCATTGTATTTGCTCCATGTTTCTTCAAAAAGCGGCATTTCTTCCCTGCACGGTCCACACCATGTAGCCCAAAAGTTAAGAACCACACCTTTGCCCTTGAATTCTTCCAGAGAGAGCTGTTTCTTTTCCGTAAGAGAGTCCAGAGTGAAATTTTTTGCTATTGCGGAGTCTATGCTCGCACTTGAATCTTCGGCGCTTTGTTTACAAGAAACGACCAGAAAGAAAAAGCCGAGTAAAGTTAATGAAAATATATTTTTTAATCTCATTTTATTTCCGTTTATATAATAACTGTGATTAGCTTCAATAATAAATTTATATTTTTTATCCAAACTCTGAAAATTCAGATGAATACCTAATTTTTTCCGTTCAGATCATTTACGTTATCCAAGTCCTTTAAGATTTTTAATAGTCTATAACTTAAATTGTTTTCCAAAATCTTCTCAATGGTTTGCTTTAGTACTCGCTCTGTGCTCCAATCTATATCTTTAAAAATTTCCGGCCTGTGTTTCTTTAACCCTAAAAGGTAATACCCTCCATCTTCAGCCGGACCCAGCACCACGTCATTGTTCTCAAGCACTGCAATTGCTTCTTTTATGGTATAGCTATCAACATCAACACAGTCAGAGCCTATGATTACTGTTTTGTCCGCACCGTTGTCAAACACTTCCCTGAAAGCGTTTGTGATTCTATTTCCCAGAGTCTTACCACTCTGAGCCGAATATAATAATTCGTACTTTCTGAGCCAACTTTTAATCTCATCCAGTTTTTCAGGGGGGTCGTAATAAATAATTATCCCATAACCTGTTGAACCTGTGACCTGTTCGAGAATAGTCGTTGCCATCTTTGAGTAAATTTCTGCGGCCTGTTCTTCTCCTACGTCCTTTGCGAGCCTCGTTTTAACCTTCCCAGGTTCAGGGTATTTCAGAAAAACAATAAGGGTGATTTTTTCTTTAGTATTACTCATTATCTGGAAATATTAATATGAAAGTTACCCTGGTAAATTCAGGTTGTAGAGCCGCCGCAGCTGCTGCCCGAACCCGCGGTGCATCCGAAACAGTGCGACCCGAACATTATTCTTCGGTTGAGTAGTTTCTCATAGTCAAAGTTGAAAATTGTAATATGCTCTTGATCTACTAATGCATCCATCTCAAGCATTTGATTAAAATCACAGTCATAAATTCTGCCGTCATGGCTCACGCTGATTAATGACCGGCACATTACACCTTCTGCAGCAGAAGAATTAAAAGCATTTACGAGTTTGGTCATATATTCATCGTAAGTGCCTAGTTTTTTTAACTGTTGCTTGAAGCGGTTTATCGGCATGTTCGTTATTACGTAGAGTTTGTTGAAGTCTATATTATATTTCTTTTTAAGCTCACGCTTGAAATCTGTTTCGAGGCTTTGCTGAGAAGCTGGCAAAAAGGCGCCTACAGGGTTGTAGACAAAATTTAACTCAAGGCCGGTGTCTTCTTTTCCAAAGCCCTGTTCATTTAAGAGCTTGATGGAGAGGATGCTTTTTTCAAAGACTCCCTTACCCCTTTGCTTATCCGTGAAATATTCCTGATAGTAGGGCAGGGAAGAGATTACCTCAACTCTGTTCTCAGCGTAAAATTCGGGCAGATATTCTTTGCTTTCGCCTGTCACAGGGTTGCCGTCTATGGTTACAGTCAGGTTATGCCTTACCATCACGTGCTTATTTTGCTTTCTTGCCTCGGTGACAAAATAGTCGAAGTGAGGGTTAAGCTCGGGAGCGCCGCCTGTGAGGTCTAAATTTTTGATAGAATCATTTGAAGCTAAAATATCTAAACACACATTTACGGATTTCAAATCCATCTGCTCTTTTCTCTTGGGTGAAGCGTCTACGTGGCAATGAACGCATGTTTGGTTGCAGAGCTTGGTGATATTTATCTGAAGGGTTTCTATACTAGTCGGGGGGAGATCTATTTGTTTTTCGGACAAAATTCTATAAAAGCTATATTTAGCTTCATCCGAGCTATCTTGTGATATTTCCTTAGGTTTTAGAACCGTAACTTGTGACATCCTTACTCCAAAAGTGTTATTAAGATCATAAAAATAAGAAAACCGCTCTCAATCTATATACGCAAAATTATAGCGCTCCGTTTCTTTTCAGAGCGTTATGCATCTGTACCCCGTGTATTAATGTAATCCCTGCTTCAAGCGAGGCGGCTACGTGAATTGCTTCAGTCATCTGCTCTGGATCGGCCCCTGATTCAAGGCACTG
>CBDUCG010000180.1:0-3247 GCA_965365595.1 uncultured bacterium | reverse complement strand
CGCCGCCCGATGGACCAGAAACTATAAAAGCAATTCCTTTTCTCATATCAAATTTTCTTTGACCTCGTTAATTGTTAATACCAATATTGTAACTTATTAATAATTCTAGGATAGATATCGACATTTTTCAATAAATCTGGGAGGTTGGCGACAACTTACTCGGACTTCTTGCTGATCTTTTCAACCACTTTCTTAACATCCTGCGACTTGTCTTTCTTCAATACAAGAATTGAGTCCTCCGACTCTACAACGACCAGGTCCTCAACACCCACAAGCGCTATTTTTTTTCCTCCTGAAAACACCAGACAGCCTGAGGCATCTAAAGCTACCACATTGCCTTTAACAACATTATCTTTCTCGTTGTCCCTCAGATATTCGTCCAGTGCCGACCAGCTTCCTAAATCGCTCCATGGAAAGCTTGTAGGAATAACAACTGTGTTATCAGAATGCTCCAAAATTAGATTGTCAATCGAGCCTCCCGCTATGCTGTCAAAGAAATCAGAAACCGCCCTTATTTCAGACGGCCCGCCCAGGTTGTTTGAAATCTCGGAGAAGTAGTAGCCCCACTCCGGAATTATTCTCTGGAATGCAGACATAATTGACGAAGTCTTCCAAACAAAAATTCCGCTGTTCCAGTAATATCCTCCCTCCTGAATAAATTTGACCGCGGTTTCAAGATCCGGTTTTTCGGTAAACTTTTCAACCATATAGGCGCAATAATCTGCTGAGTCTGCAAACTGCTCAACCGTTTCCTTAATATATCCGTAACCTGTCTCGGGTGATGCAGGTCTAATTCCAAGAGTGATAAGAGGATAATTGTCATCCTTTACTTTTACGTCAGCCACATTTGCCGCAAAGCTGAGGGTATTTCTGAATTCTTCATCATCCCCTATTATATGATCAGCAGGGAGGACAACAGTTACGGAATCTCTGAAAATCTTATCAATTTTGATAGTCCCGTATGCTATACATGGCGCCGTATTTCTTCCATACGGCTCCAGGATCAAGTTTTCTCTCGGAAGCTCGGGAATATGTACTAATGTCTTGTCCGCGTAAATCTCGCCCGTACCTATAAATATTCTTTCTATGGGTATTAAAGGGAGTATCCTATCTACAGTTTGTCTTATGAGTGATTTTTCCCCCGCAAGCGAGAGAAACTGCTTCGGATTTTCCTTACTGCTGAGGGGCCAGAATCTCTTGCCCTCTCCTCCTGCCATAATGAGCGCACAAGTTTCCATAGTTAAATAATAATTTACTCCTCAGATTTCTCAAACAGGATATTATTAATTGAACATATCTTCTATCTGCTTTAAAGATATGTTCTTAAGAGACTCTGTAATCAAATCAGCCTGTGATAGTTTTTCAGCGTTATAAGAATTTGTAACGGCTAGGCATTTCATTCCAGCCGAATGCGCAGCCTCAATTCCGGATACCGAATCCTCTATGACCAGGCATTGATCGGCAGAAAGACTATCTTTAATAGAATCAATCTCGTTAAGCTGATTAAGTACCTTTAAATACACTTCGGGATCGGGCTTGCAGTTCACAACATCATCTGCGCTTACAATTATTTCAAAGTGTTGTCTAAGTCCCGCATATTCAAGGATTTCGACAATTTCACTCCTGAGCGCTCCAGAGCCGATTGACAACGGATAGTTGCCGCTTACTGTGGCGATAAAATCAGGCACTCCCTCCAGAATTAATATATTCCCTCTTAAAACATTATTGAAATGGTGCGACTTGCGGGCAATAGATTCTGAAATAACGTTCTCGTCATGATCAAATTTACGGTTTTTAAATAGCTCTTTAAAAAAAGTCTTGTCATCATAAGCAAGATATTCCCTTGCGTACTCTTCCTCACTGAGCTCTATACCGTTTTCTTCAAGCGTTAATTGAAACGACTTCAGATGAAGAGGCTCCGTATCAGCAATAACACCGTCAAAGTCAAAAATAATCGCTTTTAACATTAGCTAAATATCCCTGAAAAACTTATAATTACCTACTAATCTACATAATGCCGGTTAAATGAAAATAATATCCGGAAATTATTTGCCTGAAATACCAGACACTCTACTTGGAATTAAGCATATGTGGGCAGATAATTATTTGGTTCAATTGAATAATTATGCATCTTTTACAATACTGTTACATCTAAAATTAAAATAAGGATATAATTAGTGAGGAGGCTTTTCATAAATGAAGAAAACTGAATACACTAGAGAATTTGTACAGGGTTATTACGGTAAAGCGGCCCAGGAGCCCAGAGAAGACCTCTGCTGCCCTACAAGCTATCCAAGTGAAGACATAACTCACATTCCTCAAGAAGTGATAGGGAGATTCTATGGATGCGGCAGCCCCATGAGTCTTGCCGGAATCAAAGAGGGAGAGACGGTTGTGGATTTGGGCTCAGGAGCCGGGATTGACTGCTTTATCGCTTCAAAAAAGACGGGCCCACTGGGTAACGTGATTGGTGTAGATATGACCGATGATATGCTCAAAGTTGCCAATCAGAGCATTAGTGCCGTTTCTACTAATCTTGGATTTGAAAATGTTGAATTCAGAAAAGGGTTCCTCGAAGAGATTCCTGTTGATAATAAATCCGTGGATTTAATTACTTCTAATTGTGTAATTAACCTTTCCCCGGATAAAAGAAAAGTATTTGGGGAAATGATCAGAATTTTAAAAGACCATGGGAGGATTGTGGTTTCAGACATTATATCTTCTCAGAAAATACCTGAAAGCATAAGAGACAACGAAGAGCTTTTGGGAGAATGCATTGCAGGAGCTTTAACCGAAGATCAGTTATTAAGCTACTTAGAGCAGGTTGGGTTTTACGGAATCGAAGTGCTAAGCAAAACGTACTGGAAAACAATTGAAAATATTGATTTTTGCTCTATTACTGTAAGAGGATATAAATTTGAAAAAACCGTCGGATGCGTTTTTATAGGTCAGCATGCTGTTTATCACGGCCCTTTTAAAGTAATCATAGACGAAGAAGGTCATGTTTTCCCAAGAAATCAGGCAATTGAGGTTTGCACAGATACGGCGCAAAAGCTGTCGGAAGTTCCCTACAAGGGAGTGTTCACAATACTTGAGCCGGGAGAGGATTCAACAGAAGTCTCCTGCTGCGCCCCGAGCGCCTCAAATAGCATTGGCAATAGTTGCTGTTAAAATTGTTATTAAAACAGTAACGGAGGCTCTAAATGGAATATTACGATTCAAAGGATTTAAAGCGCTTTAACGAGGT
>CBDUCG010000179.1:0-3256 GCA_965365595.1 uncultured bacterium | reverse complement strand
CTTCTCTAAGAAGTTTGATAAGCTCTTCAGCTGCGTTTGCAACTTCTTCCCCAGTTACCATCGGCTCATCGCTGCCTTTGATAATTTTCAACTTCCTTTCAATCTGCGGGACTTCAATGCTTACGGTTTTTACTCGGGCGCCTTCTTTGCTAACTGCCTCTTTCCCAAAACCAAGCTCGTCATAATTAAGATCATCAACTCCGATTTCCGTAAGCGGTTTCTTCTTAGCCTTCATAATACCGGGAAGTGAGGCATAACGTGGTTCGTTCATTGCGTCAGGGCATGTGATCAAACATGGAAGCGGCACTTCCACAACCACGTGTCCGCCGTCGATTTCTTTCTGGCAAACCGCTTTTTTAGCATCCGCATTGATCTCCACAACTTTACTCACCAGAGATACATGTGGAATTCCAAGCTCTTCGGCCACCTGAACACCAACCTGTCCCGACTCCTCATCAATTATTTTCATTCCGGTAAAAATTACATCAAATTCACCGAGTTTCTTAATTTCACTTGCAAGCAGTTTTCCAATTGCAAACGAGTCTGTTTCGGCAAAACCGTCACCGTTAATGTGAACGGCGCTGTCAGCTCCCATCGCAAGCGCTTGCCTTATTGTCTCAACCACTCTTGCAGGACCGATGGAAACAATTACAACTTCACCACCGTGTTTTTCCTTAGTTTGAATGGCCTCTTCAACTGCGAATTCATCATATGGATTCATAATCCATTTCATGTCTCCGGTTTCAACGGAATCCCCGCTTGCTGAAACCTGAATTTTGGCTTCTGTGTCCTGTGTTTGACTTACTATGACTAAAATCTTCACCTTACTTACCTCCGATAAAAAAAGTTGAATAAAACTGGTAACTCTTTTAAATGATTAAAGAATCCGGGCTCAGGCAATTTAGAATTTAAAGGCAGCTGTAGATTCATTTCTTCGGCATATTCTCAGGCCGAACCAACATTATGGTAATAGAGAACAAATTATAGACTCTACACACTCACCTGAAATAGACTAACCAACAATACAAATCCCAGACAAAATTTAAAAGGTATGTAATTATAAATATTGAAGTTACCTTGTCAAGACACATAGATTGCTTAGAATATTCCGACACGTCATATGAACAGAACATCCCTTGTGATTTTCCTGCTTGTTTTCACAATTACTACATGGGGTTACTCATGGGTTCTCATGAAAATGGGGCTTGAGTACGCGGAACCTTTCACCTTTGCGGCCTGGAGATGCGGAATCGCAGCTGTGGCAATGATAATTTATGTCAGTATGAAGTCTGTAAAACTACCAAAGTTCAATAAGCTTCCGGACTATTTTATAATCGGCTTGTTCCAGACCACTCTGTTGTTCGGACTGATGCTGTATGGAATGCAACGCGTGACGGCTGGCAAAACTTCCGTACTGCTGTATACAATGCCCATTTGGACCATGTTTATGGTTCATTTTTATCTGAAGGAGCGGCTGAACACTGCCAAATGGATAGGAGTTACTATAGGCACTCTGGGAATTATCTGTATTCTGGGGAGAGATTCCTTTGTATTTCATGACTTGGAAGTTTTTATAGGAGAACTCCTTGTTATAGGCGCAGCCATTTCATGGGCAATTTCAAACATATGGATGAAAAAGCGTATGGGTGGAGAAAATATTTATATGCTTAGCGCCATTCAGCTCACAATAGGCACCCTGGGTCTTGTGCTACTTGCTATTCCGGCAGAGGGACTTTTAATAGTAGACTGGAATATGCATTCTTTATATATACTGCTCTTTACCGGTATCATCGCTTCAGCGGCAGACTTTACGATCTGGTTCTACCTGCTAAATAACATGGACATAAAAATCACTACCTTCTCTTCTATGCTTGTGCCAGTATTTGGTCTCATATTTGACTGGATAATACTTGGAAACCGGCTCGACCTGGGCGTTATAATTGGTGGAGCATTTATACTCTTCGGCATATACCAGGTTTCTAAAAAATAGTCTCCCATGTTAACAATTAATTTCATATGATTTAAAGAAGTGTAAGGTATAATAAGTTCTGGAATATTAACAGAACGGTGGTATAAAATCTTACTGATAGCGATACAATTCTAAGCCCAGTGTTAAGTTCCCAATAGCCTAAATCATGCGTAAAAAGATCTTAGTATCAATAAGCATATTCTTCGGAGTTATCATCATAGCTTTAGTCGGGCTTATGTTTTTAACTCAAACACAGTATTTCAGGAACGTCGCAAGAAGCGCTGCAGAGAGCATAGTAAGCTCCACAACAGGGCAAAAGTTTACTATTGGAAACCTTGAAGGAAACTTTTTTCAAAACATTACTCTTTCAGATGTTTCATTTGTGGTCGAAGGGGAAAATTTTGTGTCGGTAAATGAAGTAACCGTTGATTACGCGTTCTTTCATATGCTTAACAGTACAAGCCTTTTTAGCAAGATTATACCTGTCGACGAACTTTCAATAAGCAGTCTTAATGTAAATCTCATTAAATACGAAGACGGCACCTGGAACTTTGAGAAAATAGGAAGCGGGGAAGAAAAAAAAGATGAAAAGGAAAACTCAGGTCCCCCTTCATGGAGCATAATACTCTCCAAGTTCCTTCTGACTAACGCAGAGATAACATTAGATGACAGAGCGGAAAATAAAGTTGCCAAATATGAAATACCCGAAGTGGATCTATCCATAAAGTTGATAGATATATATAGAGCCATCGACCTTGATTTGAAAAAAGCAGACTTTAACGCTCCTGATAAAAACCTTTCGATTTCAGACTTGTCGACCGAGGCGTATTATTCTGAGGACAAAGTCAATATAGATGACCTGAGCTTGCTGTTTAATGGCGCAGAAATCAACCTAAATGCAGATGCGGAAAATTTACAGGATAAACCCAAGTTTTCCCTCGATGCTTCAGTAAAAAACTATGTGATCGAAAATATTGGAACCATTAACATAGAAACCAAGGGAAGCGGTGAATATATAAGTTCTAATGATATAAGAGCAAGTGCGACCATCAATATCCCCGAATCCATGATACTTCACAAAAAGATTTCCGGAACTCTTGCAGATATCACAATGTCAGGCACTACGGTCAATATTAGCGGTGGAAACTTTAGCAGCGATCTTGGCAAGATCACTTTGGGTGGAGATATAAATTTAAATAGAATTATTACGAAAGACGGCAATAACGATTTCAACCTCACTCTCAATCTGGATGATATCGTGACAACGGACATTTTCACATTGATTGA
>CBDUCG010000178.1:0-3390 GCA_965365595.1 uncultured bacterium | reverse complement strand
ATTAATAACAATTAAGCAATATAGGGGAGTAATAATTGAGAAAAACAAAGCCATCAAAAGGCGAACTATGCTTAACAATTAAGCACTGCGGATTGAATTTCATGCATGAAGGGTAAGCACATGCAAATGTAATATTCCAGCAAGAATTTCGGGATTTAACTCAGATAACCCGAGATTATGTTTATGAAATCTTACTCTATTTCAAGCGCTTTACCCTTGGTTTCAGGCAATGTCATAACTACTATTGCAGCCGCTATAGCAAAGACAGAAACAGTTGCCAGACCTATTGCGAAACCATGGATGCTTACTATATATCCTATCATTGGAGGCGCTATTGCGGATACACCTCTTCCGACGTTGTAGCAAAAACCCTGTGCAGTGCCTCTGGCTCTTGTAGGAAATATCTCAGAGAATATAGCGCCAAACCCTGAATAGAAACCTGTACCGAAGAACCCAATAAATGGACCTAAAATTAACACTTCTTCTAGAGTCTTTGCATGACCGAAGAACCACACAAGCACTGCCATAATCAGGAGATACCCGACAAATACCGGCCTTCGGCCAATTTTGTCGCTGATAAAACCAAAAGTATTACACCCTATAAACGCTCCAATATTAATTGGAATAATCCATATGAAACCTTTGGTATCAAGCCCAACCCCCTTATCACTGGCAAGGAATTGAGGGAGCCAGAAATATAGCCCCCAATAAGCAATCATGCAGAGGCTGGTTAAAAGAGTTGCCGTAATTGTGTATCTGAGTAGATCAGGAGCAAATATCTGGCTTAGGGTAAAACCCTGACCCTTATCACTCAAAGTGCCCTCGTCCCTCTTAGCTTTGGTCTCTTTCCAAACGTCCGGTTCATCAAGATGACGCCTTATATAAAAGACCAGAAACGCGGGCAGCACGCCGACCAAGAAAAGAATCCTCCACCCAAGATCCAAACCGTCAATCTGATAACCGACAAGTGGAATAGTATATGTAACGCCTTCTTGAAAATTGGGAATTATTAAAGTTGCCAGAACTGCAGCAAGAATATAGCCTATGCCCCAGCCGCTCTGCACCATTCCAATGACCTTGCCTCTGTGCTCTTTGGGCCACTTCTCCGCTACAAGCACCTCTCCGGAGGCCCATTCTCCACCCATTCCGATACCTAGAAACAGCCTGCAAACCAATAGAAATGTCACTGTAGGCGCAAAAGCGCTGATCCCTGTGAATAATGAATACAATAAAATACTGTATGTAAGAGCTCTAACTCTTCCGATATAGTCGGAGATTATTCCAAAAACAGCCCCGCCAAACGCGGATGAAAAAAGAGTAACTGAAAACAACGCACCTACCCAAGCTTCAGAGAGGTTAAAGACTTTTCCAATTGAACCCACTGCAAAAGCAAACAGCAGAAGGTCCATTGCATCAAGTGTCCATCCCAGTAAAGCAGCATAGAAGGCCCTCCATTGATCTGAGCTAATTTCACTTACCCAGCTAAAAAGCCCTTTATTTGATGAGCCGTTACTCATACCCTATCCTCCCGGATTTTTATTATATTTGTGCTCTCCCATCGTACTAAATTCCTTAAGCGCTGTCAATCCCCCAAATACTTCATTACACCCTTATCCACGGTCTATATCTTATTCTGTTTCAATAGATTTTTCTCAACCAGGAGTTTCTTGACTTAGATATGTGACAACGTAGAATTGTTAAGGAAATGAGCCCAAAACAATTATATATAGAGACATATGGTTGTCAGATGAACGAGTATGATTCTGACAGGATAAAGAACGCTCTTGATGCGGAGCCGACAGACGACCCCAAAAAAGCAGACATCATTATAATCAATACATGTGCAATAAGAGAAAAGGCAGACCAGAAAGCGTTTAGCAGCCTGGGGAAATATAAATCTATAAAAGCCAATGATCCCAGCAAAATAGTAGGGATTTCAGGATGCGTTGCGCAGCTATATGGTGACAAGTTGCTCAAAAAGATGCCTCATCTGGATTTTGTGCTGGGCCCAAGAGCAATACCTAAATTACCGGACATCATCGCCAAAATAGAACAGGACAATAAAAGAACCGTTGAAACTTCCTATGATATTGAAGAACTGTTTGAGATTGAACCTTATCACCAGAAAGGAAAAGTAACCGCTTTTGTTTCCGTTCAGCAGGGATGCAACAAGAGATGCACTTACTGCATAGTTCCAAATGTTAGAGGAGATGAAGTTAACAGACCCCTTCCCGATATCCTTAGAGAAACAATAAATCTTGTAAATAAAGGTGTAAGAGAAATAACCTTAATCGGTCAGACTGTTAACTCCTGGAAAGATAATGGTAATAAATTTGGAGATTTAATTAGGCAAGCAGGAGAGATAGAAGACCTTGAAAGAATTAGGTTTACCACTTCGTACCCCCGGGATATAACAAAAAGAATGATCGACGCAATGAGGGAAGTGCCCCAGGTTTGCCATCATCTTCACTTACCAGTTCAATCGGGTTCAAACGAGATGTTGCGCAGCATGAAGAGAACTTACACAAGAGAGTGGTACATTGATACGATTGCCAGACTGAAAGACGCAATTCCCGATATAACAATATCAACTGACATTATTGTCGGCTTCCCAGGTGAAACGGACAAAGACTTTGAAGAAACAATGTCTTTAATGAGAGAAATTGAGTTTGAAAGCTCTTACTCTTTTAAATTTTCCCCCCGCCCAGGAACTCCGGCTGCGGAATTTGCTCAGAAAGAGGCTGTAGATCCGCAAGTCGCAAGCGCGAGATTGACCGAGCTTCAGGCTTTCCAAAAAGATATTACGGCCAGGAAAAATGAGAGCAGAGTGGGTCAAATCGAAAAGGTGCTTGTAGAGGGTGAAAGCCGAAATGATCCGGAATTCCTTTCGGGAAGAACAGACCACAACAGGATATTAAACTTTAGAGGCACTAAAGATCTGGCAGGAAAAACAGTTGATGTAAAAGTTACCGAAGGTTTATTAAACTCACTAAGAGGAGAATTAGTGGTATAATTACTAACGGAGGTTATATATGTTTTTACAAATGAAAGTATCTGGTATAGCACTGGACCCATTTACAAATACCCCGATTGTAATTTTAAAAGATAATACCAATGACAAAACCCTTCCTATCTGGATAGGTTTTATGGAAGCAAGCTCTATCGCCATGGAGCTTGAAAAGACTCCCCGTGTAAGACCGATAACTCACGATCTTGTTAAAAATTTAATCGAGAAACTTGGGTTTCTGGTTTCTAAAATAGAAGTTACTGATCTACGCAACGATACTTTCTATGCTTCGATGCATTTAAAAAATGATACCGAGGAATATATTCTGGATGCAAGGCCGAGCGACGCGATTGCAATTGCACTGAGGACAGACTCTCCCATCT
>CBDUCG010000177.1:0-3399 GCA_965365595.1 uncultured bacterium | reverse complement strand
CGTGAGTGAGCCGTTAAATTTTGACTTAGGACGTATGACAATGTCCACTGGACATGTTGACTCATATTTTGCATGATGCAAGTCAAGATGATGGCAAGAAATGCTGAAACCAATAATCAGCCATCAATATATATAATATTTTAGCTATACAAATTAAGTTGCCCCTCTCCCCTTCGGTGTATTTATTGATATGTTTATGAAATGGTATAAATACAATTTGTTTTTTCTGTTTTTTTTAATCTCTTCGTCAACTATGGCACAGGAAAGTGCCACTCCCAAATCCATTGTAGAAAAGAATCTTCCAAATATTGAATCATTGAATGTTTCAGGAAATGAAACACCATGGGCAATAATCAGTGATTCAGAGGGAATAAAAACATACAGAAAGGAAGTTCCTGGGGGTGAAGTTTTTCCCTTAAAAGGAATTACTATTCTTAATGCGCCAATCGAAAAGGTCTTGACCCTGATGCTCGATGATAATAGGGCACCTAACTGGATTGATTTGTTAAAAAAAATAAAGTTGATAAAAACTTATTCAGAAACTCAATATACATTGCTTTATGAAATGGAGTCGCCTCTCCCTTTATTTGTAAAAAAGCGGGATTTTCTTTTGGAATCAAATTTCACCTATCATAAAGAAGAAGAAAAAGTAACGCTTTCACTTCACTCAGTGGAGGATGATAGTGTTCCAGAACAAAAAGATTATGTGCGGGGGCATATTTATAAATCTGAATGGAATTTTATTGCACTTAAAAAAGAAGGTAAAACTCTTGTTAGTTTGGAATATCATGTCGACCCGAGAGGTTTAATACCAAAGTGGATTGTTAGAACTTTTCAAAAAAATTGGCCACACACTACTCTGAAAGATCTGGATCGCTACCTCCAAAATGAAGCGATTGCAACAAACCCGATACTTTATGACATAGCTCCTGACCTGATGGACTAAAATGAATGATGCCGACAAATCAAATCATTTATTACACCGGAGCTGTTTTTTTTGAATTAATAAATGGTATGTGACTTTTGTTTAAACGAATAAACTCTCAACCTCGCAAATTATGTTGCTTTTTCATTTTCACCAATGGCTTGCTTAACTGCATTTACAAACGACATTGGTTTAATAGTCGGAAAAAGGAGAGCTGCATTGTCATTTTGTTGGACTGTTTCGGACTTCAGTCCCTCAACTAGGGCGGTTGCCATCTTGATTGGCACAGTGGTGATAAATACCAGCCAATAGGACGATAGCCTGGGAGACAGGACCGGTACAGGAATAATTAACCGCTTAAGTCCCATTGTATGGGCCGCTGCGGCCATCATTTGGCGAAAGCTCATTATCTCCGCGCCGATATCAACAACTATATTGCCGGTTTTTTCCAGGCTGATGGATTTTTCAAGGTAGGATAATACATCCTCTACGGCAATGGGCTGAGTTTTCGTATTAACCCATCTGGGCGTCACCATTACCGGCAGCTTCTGGACCAGGTTTCTGATGATCTCGAAACTGGCACTGCCGGAACCGATAATCACTCCCGCCCGTATCCATATAGTGGTTATACTATCCGGTCTGGCGCTTAAAATTTCTCCTGTTTCTATGCGGCTTAAAAGATGTTTGCTTGCTGTCCCTTTGACGCCGAGACCGCCCAGATAAATTATCTTTTTAACACCTGCATCAATACAGGCATCCCTGAAATTCTCAGCGCTTATCCGGTCAAGACTCTTGAAATCCTTATCTGCTCCCATAGAATGGATAAGATAAAAGGCAACATCAATACTCTCTAGGGCTTTAGCCAGGGCATCTTTATTAAATGTATCCCCTTCGACTATCTCAAAAGCCTTAGTGGTTCTTGCCCTTAACTTCTTTTTATTTCTCACAAACAGCCGCAGCTGGTAATCAGGATGAACCAGAAGTCTATTCTTCAGCCGTCGTCCGATATATCCAGTCGCTCCGGTTATAAGTATTTTTATTTTTCCCATAGCTATCTTTTTCCAGATTATGCCCGGTTGCGTAATTTCAGTTCTATTGGATGCGGATTGAGGTAATACTGGTTCTTCAAATACCCTTTGTCATATTTTCTAATATAGTGTTTGAATAGGGTAATGGGCACAATCAGGGGAGTAATATTTTTGTGATATTGATCTATAACCTCCTGAAGTTCCTGTTTTCATACTTGCTAAATAGCTTCTTAAAATAACCTGCCATATGTTTTAGAACATTAACATTTTTTTCACCGTACTTTTCAAAGAAAGGGCTTGCATATATAATGTTTCATATTGATGATACAGGGACTTAATATCCAAAGCTTGAAAATGAGATGCTGACGGCATCAGAGTTAAGATTACCTGTACCCACCTTTACTCGAAATAAGCCTCATAATAGTTTCTATTGTGTTAAGGTATTAATAATTTTTGAGAGACTTGTTTTCAGCAATCTGTTTTATTCTCTGAATAGCTATTTTGCAAATAAGTATATATGGAAATGCAATTATTGGAACCTCAAAAATGAGACGACACTGTTTGTTTGAAATACTCTCTAAACGATGTCCTGTAGCATGTATATTCATTACTCTCCAAGACCAATTTTTCCCAGGTACAAAATCTGTAATGATAAAAGGAAGCCAAATTACCCCTAGTACTTTTACATGACCGGTAGTACCAGATTGAATAAAACGATCTTTGCAGCGAATAGAAGAAACGGAAGGCCCCCATACCTTCCAACAAGCAGTATCAGTTAATATTTCCCAGACAATTTTTGACGGTGCATCAATTATTATTGCTGTTTCCATTAAGGACGGGCGAACTTAATCTTAATTTATTAGTTAAAATGAGATGTTTTCGATTATTATAAGGTGAATAGGTGAAAGTAACACTTTCAATAATATGTATATTAATTATCTCTGTGAGTGTTCGAGGTTTGAGGAGCCTTATAGAAAGTATAGATAACGATAATCCAACCCTTGAAGATATAAAAAAGGGATTATATTTAGTACTAGGTACAGTTTTTCTGCTTGCTCTTTTACTTTTAATATTAATCAATATCTATATATAATTTTTTAAACTTTGATTACCTTTCCCCTTCTTATGGTGCCCACCTGACATCATAACTTTGATTTTGAGCTGAAATAGTTTCTATTGTGGCAAGCTATATAAAATGCAGCTATATCGCCAAATTTTAGGATATAGCGACAGGTGAAAAAGCCTTCAATTTTGCAGCTTTTCTCCATTATATGGCATATAACTGCCAAAATGACAGATAATAAATTGTTAGCCTCTAAAAGAAGGCGCATATGAAAGCAGTTTCCATCATTCTACCCATCTTAATCGTCACTTTCATTGTCTTGCTTTTCAACTACAGGGGAATTTCCAAGGCGGGAGAAGCCCCAGGACTAGTCGAAGGAATCC
>CBDUCG010000176.1:0-3405 GCA_965365595.1 uncultured bacterium | reverse complement strand
TAGTTTGCTATCTCGTTTAACTCAGTGAGCACTTTAATAGCTTTCTGGTCCTGTCCTTTCTGAAGATAGGAATAAATAAGATAGTCCGCCGCATGAGCGTAATGAAGCGAAATTGCATCTGGTGGAGACTGCTTTTTCGCCGCATCCGCAGATCTGATATTCCAGTCTATTACCTCGGGCCACATTCCAAGCCGGACGAATATATGGCTCGGCATATGAAGCGCGTGAGGAACATCCGGCGCAAGCTTGTCGTAACCGCGAGCCATGGGAACCGCTTTCTCTGCAAGTACCGGATTGTCATATGCATGAATCGTGTAGTGGAAAACGCCCGGGTGCTCGGGAACTTTTACATAAAGTTCTTCAAGTATGGCACCCGACTCCTTTTGATGTGTAAAAGTTTTGTCTTCTTTTGGAGCGGTCGCCAGATGAGAGAGCGCATAGAATGCAACCGCGTCTTCATCATCAGGATTGATATCAAGCGCGTTTTGGTAAGCTTCGATTGCATAACTTCTTTCTGACCCTCTTCCCAGATTTCTATTCGGGCAGGATGATCCTTGGTTTCAAAATCGTCATAGAATCCTATTATAGCTGTAACGTATGCCTGTTCTCTTTCAGTCGGCGGATTTTTTGATTGCGCAGTCTTAGCGGCAAAAAGTCCCTTGGCCAGCTCTTCTTTACTTGGAGGAGCCCACAGCGGATGAAGCTGTGTCATAGCAAGGCCCCAGTAGGCCATAGCGCAGTCAGGGTCTTTTTCGGAAATTTCTGTAAAAACCTGCTCGGCCTGCTTATACATCATGTGATGAAGCAGAGCCACTCCGCGGTTGAAATCATCTGTAACCAAATCACTGCACGAGGTTTCAAATTCAACCACGCCAAGAGAGCCCTGAGCGGTTTGTGAATCCTTTGCATCTTCGGCAAACGCCATATTCATGCCAAGCAAGATAACGGCAATAAAGAAATTAAATATCGACACTCTCATATCGCACCTCCATCAAATTTTTTGTGATATACCCAACATTCGATTTTATTATAAACCATAACGAGCGTATTGTGGAATCCCATTCTATATCCGAAAGCATTTTATCTTACATTCTCCTGATTGTTATAGCCTTAGAGTGTCCCGAGATAATTTGTTGGCACCAACACAAATTAATAGTCATAATAATTTCATGCATAAAATTGAGAAAATTTCAGAAGAGATAGAAAGAGAGGCTTTAATCAGCCTGCACGTGCATTGCCCAGCTGAGGCAGCTCTTGCTCTGGGTCTGCATATGCTGATAGTGGGTGATACTGTAGCGGCCGCAGCAGTTAAAGATCCCAGCGTGGTAATAAACCGTGTTTCAGGTCTTGGAACCAAAAACAAATTTAACCCTGAAGTACTGTCTATGATCAAAAAATTCTACTATGACCTTAGAATTAAGAAATATTTCACTCATATATATCCTGACGAACTACCGAAGGATGGCATAGAGGTTCTTGACGAACTCGGGTTCAAGAAATCTCGCGGCTGGATGAAATTCGTTAGGGACAACTCTCCCCCGCCCCAAGCGCCTACGAAACTAGAAATAAGACAAGTCTCAAGTCATGAAGAGGCGTTTCATTTCGGAAGAATAGTGGCCGATGCTTTTGGAATGACCGAGCTGTCGGCGCCGATGCTTGCCGGGCTTTTTGATGACCCTGACTGGTATATATTTTTGAGTTTTTCAGGAGACACTCCCGCCGGCGCGGGGGCAATGTATGTCCGGGGAGAAAGCGCCTGGATGGAATGGGGAGCGACTGATCCCAATTTCAGAAGAAGAGGTAGTCAGGCAGCCATAATGTCCGCGCGTATAGCGAAAGCTATTGATCTCGGATGTACTATGATGTTTACCGAAACAGGGGAAGCCGTTGAAGGCGACCCTCAACATTCTTACAAGAACATTTTAAAAGCGGGATTTAAAGAATCCGTATTAAGAGAAAACTACTCTCCCAAAGTCTAAGGGAAGCAGGTTACCGCAGAGCCGTCAATTTCACATTCCAGAAGAATGTCTCCCTTTACTCCTCTAATACTCATATTCCATACGCCGTCAACAAGCTCAAGCAGTGCAAAACCGAAGTTGTTAAAATTAAAACCTTCATTAACAGTTGCCCCCGCTATTTCCATGCCCTGGAACGGTGGTCCTACCGGGTTATCCACCTCTGTCCCGCTCATGCCAATTATTAACTGCGGCTGGCGTTTCTGTACGAAATTTATTAACTCAAAGAAATGTATATGCCCCGATACAACCAAGGATATCTCATCTGCCAAAACATTATCACTCGCCGCCTGAAGAGTGTCGTTAATCATAAAAACTCCGCCCGAGCTCTCCCCTATTCCCCAAAACGGGTGGTGCGTTACCATCCAAGCATTATCACCGGAAGCGCTTTCTAAAGTGGATATTTGTGTCGAGTATGTATCTACAAGATCTGATGGTGCGCTATTGTCTTTCGCAGCGGAGGAATCAAGCATTAGCAGGTTAACAAATCCTACATCCACTACATAAGGTGGTGTAAATTCCTGACATTCATCAAACGGTGGATTTGGATCAAAAAAAGTAAACCAACCTTTACCCGCGCGGCTGCATTCCTCATGATTGCCCCTTGAGAAAACCCACGGTGATGTCCTCAAAAGTTTGTCTGCTGGAGAAAAGAAATCTGCGTCCCATGTGATAAAATTATCTCCAAACGGAGATCCTTCGCATCCGGCATCACCCTCTGGACAGGCATCTTCCCTATACAAATAATCCCCAACATGAATAATCAAGTCTGGATCAAAAGAAGAGGCAGTGTCCGCAATTTGCCTGAACGGCCATTTCCCCGGGTCATTGCAGGACTGAGGCGGGTCTCCTGTTTCGAGCCTGCACCCTGTGTCGCCCAGAATCACCAGCCGTTTAGGATTTTGAATTGGAAGCTTTAAAGCTCTTCCCGCAATTAAGGCGAAAGATATTTCCGACGGTAAAGTAAATTCACACACAAGAACAGGAAAGTCGTTATCAGGAGAATGACGAACAATCATGGGAACCTGAATTCCGTCGAGCACTATATCAGGGCACTGGTTTTTAGATGTTATAACTCTTGCTATATATTTACCGTTTGGCCCGGTCTGGATCCAGGAGGAAATAATTCCGTTATCTCCGGAATCATCGCAGGTTATAAATCCTAATATCAAAATGGGTAAAAATGTCAAAAGAGTCATTCGTTGTAGTTTCATGTACTCTATTATAACCAAAATTCTTTAGCTTATATCCAAACATAAATTTTTACTAGATATACCGTAAAACATACGCTAATATGGAATTGTGATGGAATAATCTGTTATTAACCACGAATTTTAATGTAACTTTTATTATAGAAGTAGTATTCTTGTTAATAACATTTATTGTAAAG
>CBDUCG010000175.1:0-3455 GCA_965365595.1 uncultured bacterium | reverse complement strand
ACTTTTGGTCTAAATGATTTCGACATGCAATAAGGAAGTTATAGTATTAGGCTTTTGCTTTATAGCAAAATATTTGATTTGTTACCGAGTAATAAAATGCATTATAGGAAGATAAATCTTCCTATGACATTTATGTTACTCTTCGTCTTCGAGCATAGATCTTATTTGCTCTTTTAGCTCATCAGAATCTTCATGCCTGTGCACAGTAATCGCATGATGTACCGCCAACGGCAGTACTTCCTCTTCGGTTCCACTTATAGTTATTGTGCAATTGCTTTCGCTAGGCATTTTCCTGCAATCTATCTTTTTTCTTTCTCCCATGCTATACCTCCGAGTATTACACCTAACCAATATCTATAATAGCACCGCCACAATCCAAAATTCAAGTAGTCTTCAATATAAATGGAGAGTTAATAATTTGGTAAATAGCAAGAAAAATGTTGAACGTCCCCGAGAGGATTCGAACCTCTGGCCTCAGGATTAGGAATCCTGCGCTCTATCCTACTGAGCTACGGGGACATGTGTTTGTTAGCAAGAGTCTTATATATTACAGAATATACGCCTTTCATCAATATAAATCGTGTTCAATTTATTCTGAATTGATAATAATCCCTTTTCAATAATTAGTTACTTATTACTTATCCTTCCGTTAAGTTGAAAAATAGATAATTTTATAGGACCACTGTAATATTTATGTATAAAGTATTTGGAGAATGAACAATTCCTTTCAGGAGGGAAATAAGATTATGAGTAAACCCGTAAATATTATAGGGATTGCCGGTAGTCTTCGCCGGCAGTCCTATAACAGCTCCGCTCTCAATGCCGCAAAGGAGCTTCTTCCCGAGGATGCGGTGCTCGATATCTTTGAGCTTGAGGGCATCCCGGTCTTCAATCAAGACCACGACCAAGATCCGCCTGCAAAGGTCGCGGAGTTAAAAAAGCGCATACGCGCCGCTGACGCCGTATTAATTGCGACCCCTGAATACAATTACTCAATGCCAGGGGTATTGAAAAACGCGATTGATTGGGCGTCCCGTCCCTATGGCGACAGCGCTTGGTCCGGAAAGCCGGTCGCGGTTATGGGGGCCTCAATAGGCAGGATGGGAACTTCGCGTGCGCAATATCACTTGCGCCAGGTTTTTATTTTTCTGGATATGCATCCTTTAAATAAGCCTGAGGTTATGATAGGGGAGGCCGCGGACCGGTTCGATTCCGATGGCAACCTTATTGACGAGAGGTCAAGGGAATTGATCAGGGATCTTCTTCAAAACCTGGTCGACTGGACTCGCCAGCTCAAAAAAACATAGGACTTACTGGCAGTTAAAATATATTACTTGTTCAGAAGCGATTGCTTCTTCAAATCATCGTATATAGCGTCAGCGAATATCTTGTTTGCTCTGCTGTTCGGATGGATATCGATTTGGTAAATCACCATTTCATTCAGATCAGTGTCTTTAAATGCCGGAATGGTGTTTGAGTAGTAGAGATTGTATTTTTTAACAAGATTTTTTATTTCTTCACTCAGCTCCAGGTGAGTATAGTCATGGTCTAGTACTACAATACAAATCGGTATGCGACTCTCTTTGCTTATCATGCTTAACTCATCAAGGGTTTGATCAAGCATTGTGAGCCCGGCCCTGTGCTCCTCAAGAAATACCTGATCACCATCGTCGACATTCTTAAACAATTTGTTTTTAGAAATCAGCTTATATGTGAAGCTCTGAAAAAACTGGTTCTTAACCGGTTTTTCTTTAAATTCCTTTTCTTCATTTTCCGTAAATTGGGAGCCGTCCAGAACAAATAATATCAGGTCTGGGCTGTATTTGAGCGCTTTGTGTTTGAGGGTAGCGATCTTATTCTTGATCCTGTATCCGCTTACGCCGAAATTGATAAATTCATAGTTCAAATCCGGATTCTCTTCTTTTAACCTGTCTTCAAGGATGGAATGAAACGCGTCATCAATCTCTACCCCGGCCGGAACAGTAAAAGAGCCACCGATTACGGCCACCCTGAAGGTATCGTGATGTTTTTTTGTTGTATACTCTTTGTCCCTGAGCCCCTGGGAATTTGTACTGAAATCAGCTAGTTTGAAATAGGAGTCTATTCTGGGTTTGAACTCATAAACTACGTCGGGAAACTCTGACTCTTGCAAATATCCGGTATAACCCATTGACCCTACACTCTTCATTTTATGGTAGCTAAGTGAATCTGCCCCAAATAAATAAAAACGTACGGCTTGCTCCATTAGTAGCGCAAAGATTATAATTAGAATAAATACAACTATCAGATCCTTGATACGGTTTGCCGGGGCGGGTTTATTGTCTTGAGCTCTGGTCACTTTCTTTCGTTATAGACAGCTAAAAAATCTGGTAGTTAAATCCGCCTTTCTGGGGTCCGCCTGAGAATATTATTAGCAGCAGGGTTAGTATTATGAAAATGGCTATTACGGTTAAGATGTGATACTTGTATCTGGAAAAGAAATTTTTTAACACTACTTGTTCCCCTTATTTTTTATAAATTCCTCTGAAGCTTCAGCGATTTTTTTGTGCGCGATGTTATTGGGATGTGCGTCATCATAGCTTACCCATAATTCTATTTGATTTGGATGGTTTTCAAAAAGTTTAGCCAGATTAAGGTAGTCAATATTATTTTCTTCGAGAAAAAGAGCCAGATTGTTGTAAACATTGGCGAAAATGTCATTATTTACATCGTGCAGTTCCGGAAGAAGTACTACCTGGAATTCAATGCCCTTACTTTCACAAATTTCTTTTAACTGAATCATTGCCTTCCGCGCGTTTATCCAGCCCTGCTGATCGTCTTCATATAGGGATTCATAATATTCCTGAAAACTTTTGGAAGGCACTAAGTTATTTATAAGAGAATTTATCCTGGACCAGTAAAAAGAAATAAACTGTGAATAACCAAGGAACCATAGCCTTGATTTTTCAGGTGTTGGTTCTGCATCGTTAATAAAATAGAACAGAACCACTTTGTCAGGATTGTATTTAAGGCCTTTATCTATAAACAGGTTTACTTGCTGCTCCGTGTTGTAGTTACCTATACCGAAGTTAAGCACTTCAGTGGGCATATGAGAGTTTAAATCCTCCTCTATCAGGGTCGCGAATGTTTCCTCCTCTTTTACTCCCCAACCGAAGGTAAGAGAGTCGCCTAGGAATATAATTCTGTATTGATCGCCTTTTGAGACTGGATATTCTTTGTCTCTAAGACTATCGGAGTTGATGTCCACCATTACATCCATCAGTTTCATTGACTTGTTGGGTCTGTGGACATGACCAATCAGCTTGTTTCCGGAATCTTCTTTCAGGTTCATGGCATACTTGGTCATTTCAATGTCATAGGCTGTGTTGTAGTGGAGATAAATCCTTATAAATACTTCTCCAATAGCCAAAATTACGATAAATATTATCAATATTGCAAGAAGTCTGACCAGCAAA
>CBDUCG010000174.1:0-3472 GCA_965365595.1 uncultured bacterium | reverse complement strand
GCAAAGTAATGGAACCATCAGTCTGCGCTCTTATACCTTCTCTGCAGTCTATTATGTTTATACTTTTTACTTGGTAATTAATCACGCTAGTCCCTGTGGCAAACATGCAGTTGCCGCCGTTGCCTTCTATGTTGAATTCCACCATACTTTCAATGAAAGTTAAATTGGTTTCGTTGAACAGAGAAATTGTATCCTGAAATACCTGCCAGCGGTCAATCATAATTAAAATAGGGTTTTGTTGTAAAGTAATATCAAGAACTGTAGTGCTGTTTCCGACTACCCTCATATTTGGCTGTTTGGCATCAAAAGAATCTGCCTCAAATTCCAAATCAACATTTTCGCTCGATGTTCTGAATTCAAGCTCAAAATTCCCAAATTCATCTGTTGTTGTTCTGTCCAGACGGATGTTATTATCACTTACAGTAACTGTTATCTCTCCAAAATCTTCGAAGTTTAAAATCACGCCTTCAATAGTAATATTTCCAGTAATACTTCCGTTGCCACCGCTATCATCTCCGGTCCCCCCGAATTCTACATCACATCCGCCGATTGATAAAAATGCAATAAAAAATATGAAAAAGCTGGTTCTTAGTAAATGCTTCGAATTAAGTGGGTTCATTGTTCCTCCAGAGGCGATTTTTATTGGATATTTAGTATATTATACCCTTGAGTACTTTATTTTCATTAAATATTCTAAATTAGCCTATTTTGCGATGTCATGGTACATTGGATAATCCAAATTTTAAGAGATCAAAATTATGAAATTATTGCCGCGTGTACTATTTATAAATCATTCAATCAGGGACGGAGGTCCGGGGAAAAGCCTCTTTTACATACTAAAATATCTGGACAGGACACAAATTGCCCCTTATGTGCTTATACCGAAAGATGAGGTGTTTTCCGACCGCTTAAAAGCAGAAGGTATCTATGAAAATATCATTTTAGACAAAAGATTCCCCGAAAATCTCAAAAGACCGAGGCTGGGAGTAAACTTTCAAAAAGAGAGCCAGGAATCATCCCTTTCAGACATATTTATAAAGTTTATCTCTGTGCTTCTAAATATTCTGGATATGCTCTCGCTGATTGTAACGTCTCCCTTGTGGCTTAGAAAAAATAAGATAGACGTAATTTATTGTAACGGCACACAGGCCAAAGTAGTAGGCGCATTGATTGGACTTTTGAATTGGAGTCCCGTCATATGGCATGTCCGAAATATTCAGCAAACCAAACTTCTTGGAACAATAATAAATTCATTATCAAGATTGACTGTCGTCCGTAGAATCATATGTGTCTCAAACGCTACGGCTAAGCCGTTTGACCGGGTGAAAGAGAAAGTCCGCGTAATTTATAACGGTGTTGACATTGAAGACTACAATCCATCCAAAATAAAGGGCGAATTGAGGGACAAATACGGCATATCTGAAAATACAGTGGTAGTAGGCAGTACAGGCAGAATTGTTCCCAGAAAAGGTTACGACCTGTTCATTAAATCAGCGAAAATTGCCGTTGACCAATTGAATGAGAAACAAAGATATATGAAGTTCGTAATTGTCGGGGATACTCCCTATTTCTTTCAAGACGACCATCTGGGCTACTTAAAAAGACTCGTTAGAGAAAACGGTCTAGATGACTATTTTATTTTCACCGGATATAAGAAAGAGGTGAAGGAATATTTGAAAGATTTTGATATATTCGTTATTCCCTCAAACTATCCCGACCCTTTCCCCAGGTCCGTTATAGAGGCTATGGCATTTGAGCTTCCCTCAATAGGTTTTAAGGCGGCGGGAGGAATCGTGGAATCGATCGATGATGGAGTTACTGGTTTTCTTTGCGACCCCGGAGATGTAAAAGGGGTAGGGGATTCAATATTAAAACTTGTTAATGATCCTGAACTCAGAGAGAAAATGGGCGCTGCTGGAAGAAAAAGAGTAAAGGACAACTATCTTGCTGTCGACCGCACCAAAGACATACAGAGGAATATTCTAGAGGTTCTCGGATTAGCTACTAATTAATTTTCATCCCTGTCGGATTTGAACACAAGCTTGATCGGAGTCCCTTCGAGATCAAACTCTTCTCTCATTCTATTTTCCAAAAACCTTTTGTAATTCTCAGGCACACCTTTGATTCTGTTCGTAAAGATCACAAATGTCGGCTGCTGAGTAAGCGGCTGCGATATGTAGTAGAATTTAATCTCTTTACCCTTAAAGATAGGAGGAGGGGTTTTTTCGACAATATGTTTAAGGAATGTATTGAGCTTCTTAGTCGGGATTCTTTGGGAAAAGTTCTCATATACTTTGTCAATCTCGTCAAATATCTTCTTGA
The DNA here is from genome assembly GCA_965365595.1 of uncultured bacterium. Taxonomy (GTDB): domain Bacteria; phylum Desulfobacterota_D; class UBA1144; order Nemesobacterales; family UBA2774; genus CR02bin9. The sequence goes on along the minus strand of CBDUCG010000174.1, from coordinate 1,150 downwards.
CTCCCCTTCCTGTCATGGCTGAGATAATCAGCACCGGGGCAAAATCTACGGCCATCAACTCATCTCTTAATATCTCGTCAATTCCAGTAGTCTCAGCCAATTCGGTTGGGACTAGATCCCATTTGTTCAGTAGGATTATGCAACCCCTGTTCTTGTCCGCTATGAGGCGGGCAAGTCTGGCGTCCTGATGGGTGGGGCCTTCCTCAGCGTCTATCATCAAAAGCGCTATATCCGCTCTCTCCATGGCTCTTACAGCCCTGAATACGCTGTGTTTTTCGACAGAGAAGCTAATTTTTGATTTTCTTCTTATACCCGCAGTATCGATAAGTAAATATTTCTTTCCGCCCCTAGTAATATAAGTGTCAATTGTGTCTCTTGTAGTACCCGCAACCGGGCTTGTAATAAGCCTTTCCTCTCCCAGGAATTTGTTTATAAGTGTTGATTTGCCAACGTTGGGTTTGCCGAGTACCGCAATTTTTATTATATCTTCATCTTCTTCCTCAACAGGCTCATACTCGGGAAGAAAATCTATAATTTTATCAAGCAGATCGTTAACGCTTCTTCCCTGTAGAGCTGAAATAGGAATGAATTCCTCTATCCCGAGGCTATGAAACTCTAGCGCCATTTGCTCATGTTTCTTGTGATCTATCTTGTTGACCGCGAAAATTACCGGTTTTTCCACTTTTCTAAGCAGCTCAATAACATCAAGGTCGTGAGGCATTACACCTTCTTTTCCGTCCAGAATACATAGAATAATATCAGCTTCCTCTAGTGCGATATCAATCTGGTTTTTTATAAGCGAAGGGTAAAGCTCGTCTCCCTCAGGATCAAAACCTCCCGTATCAACAAGGCTGAAATCCTTTCCATCCCACTCGGCGTCCGCATAAATCCTGTCCCTTGTGACTCCAGGTATATCTTCAACAATAGCTTTTCTCTCGCTTATCAGCCGGTTAAACAGCGTAGATTTACCTACATTCGGCCTACCGACTATTGCAACCAGGGGTTTATTGGTATTTTTAGATTTGCCCATATATTTTATTTGGTACAACGATTCCAAGCAAAAAGTTTTGCTACAATAAAATACTATTGCCGCTATTGCATCGTTGAATTTACCTATGTATTAAAATGTGAAAAATCAAAATGTCAATTT
>CBDUCG010000173.1:0-3533 GCA_965365595.1 uncultured bacterium | reverse complement strand
ATTTTAACTCTCTTTCGCCTCTCATAAGGCACAGGGACATATCAAAATACTAAGGAGGCTTAAATGGTTGGGATTGTAGTAGTAACACACGGAGCATTGGCCACGGAACTGATTTCCGCCGTAAATTTTGTTCTATCCTCGAAACCGTCCGTAAAAATCATTGGCGTATGTCTCGAGCCCGACCGGGAGTTCGATTCATTTAAGCAGGATATCAAGAGCGCAATCAAGAAAGTAAAAGGAAAAGACGGTACTCTGCTTGTAACGGATATGTTCGGCGGGACGCCGTCCAATATAAGCCTTACTTTTTTAGATGAAAACAAGGTAGAAGTAATATCGGGAGTTAACCTTCCCATGCTGTTAAAGCTAGCTACACTTCCAAGTAAAGTCACAGTTAATGAAGCCGTTAAAATTGCTGAATCAGCCGGAAGGGAAAACATAATAGTCGCAAGCAGGCTACTCAAAAGTAGAGATTCCTGAGCTTTCGTAATTGCCGTCCGTTTTGAAATAAACGCCGATTAAGTATACTATTCATTTCTAACAAACAGAATTAAAACTAAATGCAGACAAGGTAGAGCTAATGGATCAGAAAATTGTTGAGAGAGTAATAGATGGATGGAAGAACCACTTGTTACAGGGAGAGTTACAAGATTATCAACTGGAGATAGATGAAAGGATCCCTATAAAATTTGCCGCTCTAGCTCTGCACTTGGACTCTAGAACAGTGAAAGCTTCAGGGAAACAGGAAGATTACTATGAGGGCTTCCGGGACGCAGCCGTGGAGGTATTAAACCTGCTGCAGGTAGATATTGTCCAGGACGATCAGCTAAAAGTTATATGCCTTATATACCGAGAAAGAGAAGATGATAAACAGGAAGAGTTGGCACAGCATATATGGGGTTGACGTTATTCCGGATCGTATAAAAATTGTAATTATTTTATATCAGCCAATCCATCACTATTAAAAACATGAAACTGGTAGATTTATTTGATTGCTTTCTTATTGACCTTGACGGGGTTGTATATATAGGCGACTCAGAAGTCCCCGGCTCTTCGGAAGCAGTGTGCGATCTGCTCAAATGCGGTAAAACAGTCATATTCCTGACCAATAATCCACGACACGCCATTTCTCAATACTGCGATAAGCTGAATAAAATCGGGATTGAGCATGATAGCCTAAATATCATTACTTCGGGCACTGCACTTGCCAACCATATCAAATCCAACTTCAGCAATCTGCACGAAAAGACAGCATATGTTATCGGCAGTAGTGCTCTTAAAGAAGAGATTGGTCTTACCGGCCTTAATCTTGTTACAGGTGAGGAAGCAAAGGAGGCGGATTTTGTTATATTCGGAGGACATCCCGAGTTTCATTATGAAGAAATGAAGATTGCCACTCTGGCCATAGCAAAAGGTGCACACTTCTTTGCCACCAACCGCGACATGGTCTATCCTACAGCAGAGGGTCATATTCCCGCCACAGGTGCCATGCTGACTTCTATTGAAGCCGCCTCCGGCAAAAAAGCCGTAAGCGCAGGCAAACCCGAGACCATGATGTTTGACATCGCCCACACACACCACGAACACGACAAGGAAAGGACTGTAATAATCGGCGATCACCTGGATACGGATATTGCAGGCGGGAAAAATGCAGGCATATCTACCATACTGATCATCTCTGATCCAAAGATAAAAGAGGAGCTCAGGCAGTCTGATATCAATCCTGATTACATAATTTATAGTCTGAAAGACCTGTTTTCGGATGTATCAGAATTAAAAAAATGATACCTGTCACTTCTATATTATTTCTAACAGCAAGTTTCTATAATCCTGCCTGCGAAACAGCTCATATGCTATAAGACAAAATTTTATTGGGTAAACTATTACCAATAGATTACAATATTTTTTCTACACCGCGTTACTTAACAGCATTATCTTAGTTGCCTGAAGAAAAAAAAGACCTATTAAGAACGTTAAGAAATTATGAAAAATAATAGTATAACTTCGCGATTTCAACTAAGTTCCAACGGACAGGGTGTTCTCTGGATGGTCTTGGGGGGATTTGCTTTTGCAACAATGGGAGCATTTGCCCATGAACTTGGAAAACATTGCGACTGGATGCTGATAGTATTCTTCAGAATGTCCATATCTTTAGTAATTGTACTTGCTCTTGCCAAAAAAGCGGGCATCAGACCTTTTGTCTTTAATAATCCCACGCTATGGCTGAGAAGTTTTGTAGGAAGCTCAGCTATGCTCGCTACATTTTATGCCCTTACAAAATTACCTATATCTGAAATAGCTGTAATCATTGAAACAAGGCCGATTTGGGTTGCACTCATAGCAGGATACATACTCGGTGAATTCACGGGAAAGAGGATATGGCTATCGATTATCTTCGGCATGATAGGAGTGGTTTTGGTTGAGCATACTAGAATTGAAAGCCAGAACATTGCCGGATTGTTTGCATTATATGCAGCTTTTGCGGGGGCTATAGTAATGATATGCCTCAGGAAAATGAAGGACCTGGACCCCCGTGCGATTGTTATTCACTTCTCAGGCACGGCAACAATCGTCACTATAGTAGCTATGCTGAGTGTACGGAGTGAAATTGATATTTCAGTTTTACATAACTCAAATATCATATTAATGCTCCTTGGAGTGGGAATATCCGGGACCATAGGACAGCTCGCGATGACAAAGGCGTTTTCAGTCGGCGAAGCACCAAGCGTAGCATCCGCGGGTTATGTCCGAGTCGGATTCTGTGGAGTATTTGATCTGATATTGTGGAACTATGCCTTTAACTTTCTTACAATTCTTGGAATGACTTTGATTCTGTTATCAACAGGCTGGCTCTTTAGCAGGAAAAAACAACCGGAATTAGAGACTGAGAACAGTAGTATCAAGCTAAATAAAAAGAAGTTAATGGCAGGCAAGTAATACCTTAACGGCAAACTATATCATTCAAATGACTTCCAGACATAGTTTCCATTTTTATCTATGTAAGCCCATTTTCCCCCGCCTAGCTCAACAATAGCAAGTCCCTGAGAAAAACTTATGGCGCTCACATACTGCGGCTCAATCACGATCTCCCCACGTTTATTAACATAACCCCATTTATTGCCGATTTTCACTGTGGCAAGCCCCTGGGAAAAGTTGCCGACTTCATCAAACACCGGCTGTACGATTAGAAGCCCTGTGCGGTTGATGAAACCGAATTTGCCGTCTTTGGAAACAGCCGCCGCGCCTTCACTGAAATATCTCGCGTTTTCAAAATCAGTCTTTAGCACAACCTCTCCGTACTTGTCTATGTATACATATTTGCCGTCCTTAAAGACACAGGCAAGCCCCTCGGAAAACCCCTCCGCATAATCAAACTCAGGCTTGATAAAAAACTTCCCGCTCTTTTTTAAATACCCCCCCTTCCCGTCCTGCATAATTAGAGCGAGCCCGTTTGAATAACCAAATGCCTTTTCAAATTGAGGCTCTACAACTACCTCTCCTTCTTCTGGTACTCGTCCGGTACCAGCGTGGCGGCC
>CBDUCG010000172.1:0-3559 GCA_965365595.1 uncultured bacterium | reverse complement strand
TGTAATCCTCTTTTATATCTCATAATTCCAACTTAAACTCTGCTTGATAAAAGGGGAGCAGTACAAAGATTTCAGATTTTTTAAAAAATCTTCATATCTCTTTGTTGTTACTTGACTTTTTTTGCCTGAAGTAGTTTAATTGAAGTTAGCAACTAGACTGATGGGAGGATCAATATGAAAAACATTATACTAAGAGGATTAATGGTTTTATTTCTTGTCTTTATGGGCGCTAGTCTGGCTTCTGCACAAAGTTCAGATGAAGAAGCTGCTGAAGAAACACTGCCCACCTGTGATGGCAAAACGGCAACAATTGTAGGTACTGACGGCAACGATGTGCTTACCGGAACCATGGGGGATGATGTGATTGTTGGGTTAGGTGGGAATGACCAGATAAGCGGAAAAGAAGGAAAAGACTACATTTGCGGCGGAGACGGTAACGATGTTATTCAGGGAAACCGTGGACCGGACCAGATATATGGAGAAGACGGAGATGACAGAATAGAAGGAAACCGTGGACAGGATGTGGTTTATGGCGGGGAAGGCAATGATTACATAGAGGGAAATGACGGAGAGGATTTTCTCGACGGCGGCCCAGGTACTGATAACCTTGACGGAGGAGACGATCAAGATAAATGCCTTAATGCCGAGCAGTGGAAAAATTGTGATGGAACGGGCGGAAGGTAACTTTATTCAATCAGGTTATGAGTTCTAAGCTTTATATGGTATCGACACCTATTGGAAACCTTGATGATATCACATTCAGAGCAATCAAGATTTTAAAAGAAGTTGATTTGATAGCCTGTGAAGATACGAGAACAACAAAGAAATTACTTTCCAGATTCCAAATTCAAAAGGAGCTCACCAGCTACCACGAGCATAATGAAGTGGAGAAAGCGGCTGAGTTGCTATCCGTACTTAAGGAAGGAAAAAGTATTGCTCTGGTATCCGATGCGGGTACGCCCGGTATCTCGGATCCAGGATACCGTATTGTGAAACTTGCTTCTGAAAATGGTGTTCAGGTTATTCCTGTGCCCGGGGCTTCAGCTGCGCTGGCCGCACTCAGTGTATCCGGACTTCCTACTTCGAGCTTTACTTTTCTGGGCTTTCTTCCAAAACAGAATAAAAAACTGACCGAATATCTGGAAACTATAAAAGACAGACCCGAAACTCTCATATTTTATGAATCCCCCAAAAGAGTGATAAAAACCCTAGAAGTCATAAGCGAGGTATTTGGCGAAAGGAATGTCTCCGTTAGCAGAGAAATCACCAAAATGTACGAGGAGACATTAAGAGGAGCATTACCTGAAGTAATTTCTAATTTAAAGTCCAGAGACACTATAAAGGGAGAGATTGTTTTGATTGTCGAAGGGAATCCGGAAGATGAAGAAATATTTGATTCCGAAACGATCGATAAAGTATTAAAGCATTTGAAAAAAGAAGGGCACACACTAAAAGACGCGGTAAAGCAGATTACGTCTGATAGCGGGATGTCAAAAAGTGTAGTGTACAAAAAAGCCCTGGAAATTTGGAAATAAGTTATTATTACCCGCTCTTATTTCTTTGTATCCATCTGTTTTTTAATTCTCTTGTCTATATCTGCTTCCGAGCTTGATTTGACCTGTTTTTCCATCTTCTGCTTCTTATGAGCTGCTTCACCCTGAACATTAGACTTACAGGATTCACATATAGATTCTTCAGAGGGCATTCCACACAGCATACATTTTTTTTGCTTTTCAGACATCTTTATCTCCACATTAAAGTTTACAGAGAAATTCTTTTTTTGTAATAGATAAATCTCTAATTAAACTTCAGGCCTTTTTTCTCCCCAGTCGGTATTAGATTCGTAGGCGTGTGCGACATGTATAACCGTTTCTTCGTCAAATGCCTTTCCAATAACCTGTATTCCTATCGGAAGACCTTCAGATGAAAATCCACAAGGAATTGAAATTCCGGGAAGCCCGGCAATATTGCACGGTATGGTGAGCACATCGGACAGATACATTTTTATTGGGTCCTGGGTTTTTTCGCCGATTTTAAAAGCTACTTCAGGGGAAGTCGGGGCCACTATAACATCCACTTTCTTAAATGCTTCATCGAAGTCGTTCTTTATAAGAGTTCTCACTTTCTGTGCCTTTAGGTAATAGGCGTCATAGTATCCGGAAGACAATGCATAAGTGCCGAGCATTATCCTTCTCTTGACCTCGTCTCCAAATCCTTCAGCTCTTGATTTAAAGTACATGTCTCTCAGCGATTCCGCGCCCTCGGCACGGTAGCCGTATTTAACGCCGTCATACCTAGCAAGGTTAGAGCTTGCTTCAGACGGGGCAATGATGTAGTAAGTCAATACTGCGTATTCTGTATGAGGAAGGGATATTTCGACAATCTCGGCGCCCAGATTTTCCATTACTGAAATTGCTTTTCTGGATCCGGCTTCTATATCTTTTTCCATCCCTTCTACAAAATATTCTTTTGGTATGCCTACTTTCAATCCCTTTAAGTCGTCTTTAAGGCTTTTTGTATAGTCGGGTACAGGCAAATCAAGACAAGTGGAGTCTCTTGGGTCAGCTCCTGCAATTGCATTTAATATTATTGCCGTGTCTTCAACCGTTTTGGTTAATGGACCTGCCTGGTCGAGCGAAGAAGCAAACGCAATCATTCCAAACCTGCTGACTCTACCGTAAGTCGGCTTCATTCCAACCACTCCGCAAAGAGCTGCGGGCTGTCTTATAGAACCCCCGGTATCTGTTCCGACTGAGCCCAGGCAGAGTGAGGCCGCAGTGGCAGCGGCTGATCCTCCGCTTGATCCTCCGGGAACTCTATTTAGATCCCAGGGGTTTTTTGTGGGACCGAAGTAAGATGTTTCTGTTGAAGAGCCCATTGCGAACTCATCCATATTATTTTTGCCTAAAAACACTGCTCCCGAATTCTGAAGCTTCTCTGTTACCGTTGCGTCATAGGGAGGAACAAAATTTTCAAGCATCTTCGACCCGCATGTTGTAGTGATATTTTTCGTTACAAATATGTCTTTAAGTCCAAGGGGTATTCCGTGAAGAGGGCCCAGGTAGTTGCCTGAAGTGATTTCTTCCTCGGCTTTTTTTGCCGACTCAACCGACTTGTCTTCAAGAACTGTTACATATGTGTTTAAATGTTCATCCTTATCTTTGATTCTGTCCAATACAGATTGAGTCAGCTCAACTGGAGATAGTTCTTTTTTCTTTATTAACTCAGATGCTTCCTTAATCGTTAAAAACGGCAATTCCATCAGGGTATTTCTCCTTAGTCTTCGATAACTTGCGGTACAACAAAGAAATCATCTTCACTTTCAGGCGCGTTTTGAAGAACTTCATCAATGGTCAATAATTTTTGGACTTTATCTTCTCTTAGCGGTGTTGATATATCAAGCACGTGGGAAGTCGGCTTTACGTTATCTGTATTCAATTCATTCAGTTTTTCTATGTATTCAAGTATGTTTCCCAGCTGTTCTGTGAATTTTTCAATTTGCGTCTCATTGAATTCCAATCTGGCAAGCTCGGCAACTTTTTTTACTTCTTCTTTAGAT
>CBDUCG010000171.1:0-3570 GCA_965365595.1 uncultured bacterium | reverse complement strand
TAAACACTAATTCCCTAAGGGCTATTGATGCGATTAAAGTAAACAATGAAGCTTCCGTTGAGGCAATTTCCGGGCGGAAAAGTATTGAAATGTATAAATTTGACTCCGGAGGCGATATCCAGCTCCGGCCTAGACGCCCTCTCCCCGCGGTCTGTCTGTCAGCTATAACCACTGTGCCCTCTGAAGCCCCCTTTTCGCCAAGCTCCATTAACGTGGTATTAGTCGACTCCATTTCATCCTGGTAGCGTATAACTTTTCCAAGATAATCAGTTTTGAGTAAACTGCTCAACTTTCTCTGCATATTTGATATCATATTATCGACCTGTCAATATTCTAACTGGTAAATAGAGGATTCGCGCTTATACTAGTACCCTAAATAAATACTACACTGTGAGCCTTAATCTATGATTAGAGTTATTATAATATGCTTGTTATTAGTTATTTGCTTGTTCCAGGTAACAGCTTCTTATGGTGGTGAAGCCAAACCTACCCCCGGGCCCGGTGATTTCAGCGATGTTACAATCGGCGAGCTTGTTTCAGACCCCAAGCATTACAATAATGAACGGGTGAGGCTGGAGGGATTTGTGGACAAAGTGGAGTACACAAAATCCAGCAAGGGAGAGCCATTTACGCTGTTCAGATTAAATGATGGTACTGATAATGAAATCAGAGTCTATTATGAAGATGAGCACTTGCCGCTATCAAAGGGTGACAAAGTGAAAATCCAGGGCAGATATAAGAAGCAAAAGAGTTACTTTCTATACAAGATTAAAAATGTAATAAAGGCCAGAACTGTTGAAAAAATAGAACCTATTTAACCAGATTACTGGTCTAATTTTGAAATTTTCCTTTAAAAACATCTAAATACTCATATAATATCTTTTGTATGACCCTCCTTGGTACCGGATTCAGAAGAGTCCTATTACTAGCAATCATAGCGATGTGTGTGATACTTGTCGCGCTTAATATTATTCTCAATATTAAACTCAGATCGGTAATTCCCGGGTTTATTGAGCGATATTCAGCGGAAAGCCCCTATGAAATTGAAGTGGGGAAAACAAACCTGGACCCGCTCTTCAGGGTAAAGTTTGATGAAGTCAGTATTACCGATCCCTCAGCGGAAATAAACACGGTGTTGAAAGTAAACCGGGTTACCGTTAAACCCCATATCTTGGCATCTTTACTCAGCCGAAAAATACATCTGGGAGAGATAGTCATAAACACTCCAGTTGCCCAGTCTAATCAGGAAAACGTAAACAATCTGATCGATTTTATTGACAAGCTCAGAGGCGGAGAGCAGGAAGAAAGTAAGGTTGAACTGGGCTCATTCAAAATACTTCACGGTGACTTTCATATATCCCCTGAACTGAATATATCTGTTCCACGTCTACAGATAGAGATAAGTGACGGTCTTGAATCAGGACGGCAGATAGATTTTGACGGAAAATTTTCCCTGATGCAAAATGACCTGGCATCAAGCGGTTCGATCAATATCGCTCAGGATAAAACCAAGGGGGAATTTGAGCTACGGATTGATAAGATAGATACGAGTAGTTTCTCATCATTATCAGGCGGTTCAAAAGAGCTGAAAGCAGTGGCGAATGTAAATATTGTGGTTTCAGATTTAATATCGTTAGACGGAGATTTAACAATAGATTCCCAAAGCGGGATATTCAAAGAAAAGTCATTTGCCGACGCGGTTTATGAACTCCAGTACAATAAAGCTAATGATCAAGCAACTGTCACCAAACTCGATATCCGGGTACATGATCTGGTTGCAGGCTCTTTTACGGGAGAGATAAAGAAAGTAATAAAAGAAACGGTTTTTAACCTCTCGGGAGAATTGAAATCGCTTGATTTGAGGGACACCATAGTAAGAATTTTAGGGGATGATAATGGAATATTGTCGGGAGAGCTAAAAACTGAACAACTCAAGATTACAGGTTCCAGAGAGAAAAATGATATTTACCTAAATGTGGATACTAATCTCAAAGAGTTCAGGTACCGGTCTGAGGGAGAGAATGGGCCGAAGGTTGAGAAACTGGATTGTGACTTAAAATTTAATCAAAAACTAAACACAGCATCTGGTTTTCCTCTTTCTGCCTCCGGGGATTGTACGGCAGGAGAATTCTACTGGGATAAGACGGGCATAGTAAATGATATAAAAACACGGGTCAAGCTGGACTCTGGCAACAAATGGCTGGATAGCACAATTACATTATCAATTATAAGCAGCAGTTTCATGGATGGCAAAGCATACGGGACTCTGAATTTCTTTCTGAGCCAGGGAGTTAGTGGCGGTATTAGCAAGATTAGCGGTGACATCAATGGAAATGATCTGAATCTAGAGAAAACTCCTAAAGCAATAATCCCCGCCAATATAGCGGGCGATGCGACTTCGGCTTCGGCAACATTTGAAGGCGGGTCAGGCAACTACGAGGCTGATATATTACTTGCAGCTAATAACTTTTTACTTAAATCCAATAAGGCAAGAGAGTTTCGTGTTTTATCTCTGCAGACACTGAGCCCCGTAAATTTGAAGTATAAATCACTTGATGTAAAAGATGGCAATTCTGAAAATACAACAGATGATGAAATCCATATTAGCGGAGGGCAACTTTCTTACCGGAACCTGTTGTTTGAGGAATATCAAATAGATAAAGGTATGGTAAAGAGCCTGGATTTTCTTTTAGAGCTTGGCAAAGACAGGTGGTCGCTCGATATGTCATCAGAAGGCTCCGATTTTACAATCCTGGGGTATGATGTTTCGCTTAAAAAATTCAACGAGAGCCTGAAGATAGAAAACAGCGGAAGGGAGGGTTTTAAAGGAAGCATTCAGGGAAGAAACGGCAAGTACAAAAGCACAGAGTTTCCCGAACTGTCGTGGAATTACAATTTTATTAACGACCGGATTATTGTGTCGGATGTCAGCGCCCAGATTAGCACTATTGGTCAATTTAAGACAGACAACCTCTACATTAATGTCGGTAATGATATAGGAGGCTATACGTATAATGTCGATTTTTCCGATGCTACTTTTACCGGGTTTGAAGAAAAATTAAAATCTGAGGGCATTAGAGGTGAATTTATTATCAATAAACCCGGGACTACCAAGTATGACTGGCAAGGAAAAGTAAACATTAAAAAAACACTGATTGTATCAGCCGTTGTAGAAAACATTTCAAACTCAATTACTCCTGCTCCCGGCGGTATTAATCTTGAGGATATCAATGGGGAGTTCTTAAATGGTGATATAACCGGCAATATAAAAATAGATACTACAACCTCTCCTTCGGGGATAGTAACAAATCTAAAGCTGCTAAACGCTACTGCCGAATCCGGGGGGACCAGTATTAAATTAAGCGAAACCAATCTCAACTTTTCCGGAACCCTTCCGAGCAGCTCCCTTCCCGAAGGTGAGGGCAATTTAGAGCTTAAAAATATTATTCTTGAGAACGAAGGCGCCCAATCAAAATTAAATACTAGTCTTAAAACAAGGACTGTTGCTGAAACCTTATACATTGAACAAGGGTTTATAGAAGATAGCGTTACAAAAAAGATCAGCTTCAC
>CBDUCG010000170.1:0-3642 GCA_965365595.1 uncultured bacterium | reverse complement strand
GATTCCAAAATCCTTTGCACCTCGTATTCCCAATTCTTTCCAATCTGTTCCATCTTCGCAAACTATTACAGAACCTAAATTCTTTTCTTCCATTAGTCTTGTTACATCCTCTATCTTCGTTCCGGGTTTGACTGTTACTACATTTTTTATACATAAATTTTTGATACTCATATCAACCTCCTTAAAAAGTCAATATTCAGATCAAGTTATAAAACTAACTCCTATTAACAATTGTTGCATATTTTATGCCAACTAGTATTACTTTGTAATTGCTTGTACTTAATAAAAATTAATTATTCTCATCCAAAAAATAAGCAAATAAAGTGTCAAATATTCGTACATAAGACACCTCTTTTAATTTTAATTATCTGCATCAATACAAGTAACTGGCGAGGAGTCTGGATTAGTAATATTCGGAATATTGCGAATAAATAAGCTTAGAAAATCTAATGCATGAAGCCAGATATTAATAAGTTTAAATCACTTTATACATCCAAGGAAATAAAATTAGATTTCTTCCTTGTAATGCCCGTTACCGTTACCATTGGACTTTTCCCTTCCAAACGAATATTCAAACCCGCACGTTTCAACGGCTCTTCTCCAAGACCCGAAATGATACTCGGCGGCTGATAGCAAATCAGTCATACACTTTTGCCTCAACACAGATGGCCTCAAACTAATACCTTTCTCTTTAAGTTTGGTAATCTCTTTACAAATCTTTTTCCTGTTCCACTTTTTATGATTTCTGGCACTCTCATAGTCTAATCCGCATTCTTCCAAAGCGTTACGCCATGAGCCAAAAATCCTGCAAGCCCGTATGTATAATTTAGAATACTCTTTAGCAATATTGGCTGGTTTCTTATCATCAAATCTATATATATTCTGTATCTCCCTTTTAATTCTTTCAGCTCGTTTATCCATTTTATCTCACTTTATATCCATATTTATCTCAACAAGTAGGTTAATACAACTTATATGCCAAACATAACCAATTGTAATCACTTAATATTCTTGCTTGTGACTACGACATGAACTGTCTTATTATCTGACAATTGACACCAAAGATTAATCTTGACATTGATTGACGGAATGTGCTATAAAAAGCTTATAACCAGATGCAACTGTTACTTATCATTAAAGTTAACACTTTATTAATGCTCACATATATGTTAACAATGTTGTAAGGGTTATTTGTTTATAGTACTTAAAAGGGGGAAACAGGATATGAATAGGTGGGTTAATAGCAATAATTTATTTAAAGGTATTAATTTTTTATTAATACCAATATTGATTGCACTTATATATGGAGGCTGCAGTAACGGCAATGGTGGTGGAATTGCCCCACCTACCCAAGCCCCACCCTCGTCACTAAACAAGCTTAATATAGAAATATTAGACGCCTCAGTGGATTCTGACCGTCAGGTAATGTGCACATTTAGAATGGTGGACGAAAACGGCTCACCGTTGAGCGTGGACGATATAGACCAGTTTAACTTTATCATCGCCAGAATCGTCGAGAGCGGCGAGTATATAGACTACATCACAAGGGTTCAGGACGGGGCGGTTCAGGCGAGCTCTGAAAGAAATGGACAATATGATGAATTGGGTGACGGAGTTGTAACCTATACTTTTGAGACAATTCTTCCGGAGGGCTATAACGCCAGCCAAACTCATACATGCGCAATATATGCCCGCAGAGCTATAGGAAGCCAGGAATGGATTTCAAACGCCACGTTTGATTTCGTACCATCAGGAGGGCCAATAAACAAAATAAGGGAAGTTGTGGTAAACGAATCTTGTAACACCTGCCACGACCCGCTGGCACTTCACGGAGGTGTCAGAAGGGATGTGGGAGTTTGCATAACATGCCATACACAAAAAGTAATTGATCCCGAAACCGGTCAAGAGGTCGATCAGATTGATCCAGATTCGGGCAACAGCATAGCGTTTAACGTAATGATCCATAAAATACATATGGGCGAGATGCTTCCCAGCGTTGAAGCCGGTATGCCTTACATCATATACGGATTCAGGGGTTCAGAGCATGACTATTCAGAAGTTGTATTTCCACAAGATATAAGAAATTGTACTAAATGCCATACAGAACAGGCAATTCAAAGTAACGCCTGGAAAAACGATCCTACAAGAGCTTCCTGCGGATCGTGTCACGATGATGTGGACTTCGCAACGGGCACAAACCACCCTGTTGTACAACTAAATGATGATAACTGCTCCGGATGCCACATACCGCAATCAAATACAGAATTCGATATTTCTGTCACTGGCGCGCATACAATACCTCTCAGAGCAAGCAGCCTGCCTGGTGTCAATTTCGATATATCAGATGTGAGAAGCGCCGAGACAGGCTCTTCGCAGGTACGCCCAGGCGAACACGCTCAGGTAACGTTCAGCATCAAGACTGACGCAGGCGATGTTATTACCCCTGAAGAGATGAACTCAGTAAGTCTAGTTATTTCCGGTCCGACAACAGACTACTTTATACAGGATTACCAAGGAACGGGTGCCGTTCCCGGTGAGGACTATTTCTTAAGAGAGGCTGGACTTGCCAGTGCTAGCGGTCCTGATGAGAATGGCAATTTTGTATATACCTTCAACGGCATGATACCAACAAATGCCAGCGGGACCTATGCTGTCGGAATTGAAGGGAGAATAACAAGAGAGGTGGGTGGCAACAATCTGATACTCTTTGAAGAGGTAAATGAAGCGGGTCAAAATGTTGTTCAGTACTTCCCGGTTACAGACTCTGTGGCGAAACCAAGGAGAATGGTGGTGGACAACACTACAGAAGACGAGTTCTGCAACTCATGTCACGGTATTTTCTCCAAGGATTTCAGCATACACGGTAACCTACGAAACAACACTGAATACTGTGTAATGTGTCATAACCCTTCAGCTGACGATATAGATGTAAGACCAGTGCCCGAGGGTGGCACTGCGATTACGGCTGCTATAGACTTTAAAGAGATGATACATAAGATTCATACAGGTGAAGAATTAGCTAATAAACCTTATATCATTTACGGATTCCGCGGAAGCTTGCATGACTACTCAAACGTCTTATACCCTGGAAACAGAAGCGATTGCTATACGTGCCACCTTGCAAATACAAACATTCTTAATCCAGGTATGGGAGTTTTAGGAAACGGTGTTCAGGCTACGTTCTTCAGAGAATTTGAAAAGATGGACGGCGAAAACGTTGTGCTTAACACATTCTCAACAACGCCTGTCATAAATGCATGCGTATCATGTCATGATAACATGGGAGTCAATGCTGCAGGAAATGCTCTTACAGGAGAGGGACACCTTGCTGGTCCTCAACCAGAAAGCGCATGCATTAACTGCCATGCAGCAGGTAGTCCACTTGGGGCAGCGGAAGTACACTTGCCACCGCTTCCTCCTAGCGAGCGCATAAATCGTCCTGAGTCGGACTGATTGATTGTTAAGCGGTGTAAAAATCGAATGAGAAAGATCTTGATAGCGGTATTTTTTGTGGCTCTGATTTCATGCGTTAACGAGGATAACGAGGGTCAAGATTTCGGCAACATATTGGATTCTCCTGAAGGGATAATTCTCACTGAAGAGGATCATCCGTCCGGATGGATGAGAGAAGACTGTTTTACA
>CBDUCG010000169.1:0-3651 GCA_965365595.1 uncultured bacterium | reverse complement strand
ATAATTATATAACAGGAGGGAAAGATGTCTGATTTAAGGCAAAAAATAGATCAGTTCTATACTGCACACAATGCAATATTTGAAGGCAACTTAGCGCCGATGGAAGAGGTCTGGTCTCACTCTGACGACGTCACATATATGAGCCCCATTGGTGGAATTCTTGTCGGTTGGGATGCAACACGAGACTCCTGGCGCAAACAGGCCGATCTTAAACTACACGGACATGTATATCCTATAGATATGAAGGTAGTCGAAGGACTGGAAATCGGATTTTGTACTAATTACATAGTAGGTACTAACTTTGTCAAAGACGGTAAAGAGATCCACCCGAATATCAGGGCTACTACCATATACAGAAAAAAAGACGGTGAATGGAAAGTAATAAGCCATCATACTGATATTATGCACTGGCTTGAAATGGAAGTTGGTTAGATTGTTCTTCTATTCTTAGCCATCGTTTTATAGCTTGGACTCTAAAACCTAAATCATGTTAGCAAATTTTATCTTTATCTTCTTGTTGAGTATGTTGTTAATTGCTAAAATGGTTTACGGAGGGTTTTATCTATAGACTATTATCTACACATATAATTATAATCCTAGCAATAAGCTTTGTAGCTTTTTTGAGCCTAGCATTCTCGGATGATGAAACTTCTGCTTGTTTCTTCACGGATAAAGAGGCAGATCAGCTTCGTTACTCAGACAAAGAGTGGGGCAAGGAAGTTGTACCTAGACATAAGCCCGACACCCTTGATCGTCCAAGCATTAAAATAGAAGAGCCTGATGTTGAGTATACTGACAATGGGCCAACTATACTGGCAGTCGATCCTACAAATGTGTTTGTCCAGGTAAAACAGAATGACTCAGAGCTCGATCCCGGAACGATTAAGGTGTGGGGCGAGAAGTTCTTTGTTAAAATTGATGTGACTGAAAGAGTGCTAAAGTACTTTAAGACCACAAAAGAGGGGGCCATAATTCACGCAAAAAACATACATATCCCTCATGGACATTATAAAATTGGTATAAGCATAGCAGATGTGAATGGAAAAAAGACAGAGAAGAAATACCGCCTGAAGGTTGAATGATATTATCAAAGTTCAATACTTTTTGATACCGACATAAAAAGCTATATGCTGTATTATAAAGTAGACGATGAGTTGCTTTTTCTTGATTTTAATTCCAAAGCACATTCATAAATTACTCCAGATCCGTCACGTTCAGATCCAAATACTAAAGCTCTTATGTAATTAAACTACAAATCCTTAACACTAATTCCTTTAAAGAAATGTCCTTTAACTTTGGTTGAGGATGTTAAGTCCTGAATATAGATTATGTGTAATACAGTCCATACCTTCCAAGTTGAGTCACTAAGTTCACTCTCTATTATGCCAAATCTTA
Source organism: uncultured bacterium (assembly GCA_965365595.1). GTDB lineage: Bacteria > Desulfobacterota_D > UBA1144 > Nemesobacterales > UBA2774 > CR02bin9. The sequence continues at coordinate 2,256 of CBDUCG010000169.1, read as the reverse complement.
ATTCCCTCTTAGTCATTTATTCAATTTTCTTTTAACTACTATGTTATGTTAATTAATCTGCTTTAATTGTGGACACTTGAGAGTATAATATAAACGGATATAAATGCACATGAACCGACTGATCGCGCTTTTTTCAACTGTAGTTTTGTTTGTTGTTATAGCTGTGCTTTTTTTCGAGCTAGGCTATATCCGTTTTAATTATCCCGACAAATCTCAATATCCGATAAGGGGGATTGATATTTCCCATCATCAGGATGTCATCGACTGGGATATTCTTTCAAGAGAGAATATTACCTTTGCCTTTATTAAAGCTACAGAAGGTGGGGACCATAAGGACACACAGTTTGAGAGAAACTGGGAGAGGGCAGGGGATATTGGACTCGTAAGAGGAGCGTACCATTTTTTCACTTTCTGCAAGCCCGGCCATGAGCAGGCACTTAATTATATTCAGTCTGTCCCGGTTGAGAAAAACACTCTGCCCCCGGCTATAGACCTTGAGTTCAGTGGCAATTGTCAGGCGCGGCCTTCAAAAGAGGAAGTTCAGTTCGAATTATCGGTCTTTGCCAAGTTAATTGAGCAAAAGTACGGTAATACTCCAATTATATATACTACTTACGACTCCTATAATGCATTTTTGGAAGGCGAGGATCTGGGATATCCTGTTTGGATCAGGGATATATATTCCGAGCCGGTTTTAGGAGACAGCGCAAATTGGGACTTCTGGCAGTTTACCCACCGAGGAAGGCTCTACGGAATTGACGGATTTGTAGACCTAAACGTATTTAACGGAACGGCCGAAGATTTTCAAAACTTTATATCCTCAGTCAAATAATACTAAAGCGGCTCTACCTAATCCAATATAATTAAGTTAATCCAAAATAATGAAAATATTACGCTCCTACTGCGGCTATAACTTCAATGATCCCGGTCTTGGAGGTATCATTTTCAAGCTTGGTAACTCTTTTATAAAGGCCCGTTTTTGTAAATACTTTGCAAATGTAGTATTCAGTGTCTAATTTGCCTTTTTTGGATTTTTTATCAAAAGCCATTGTGCATATCAGCTGCTCGCCTTTCTGTCTCGATTGTCTAAGCTCTGTGATCCATACTTTAGAATATGGAATCTCGCTGTCGAGCTGGCCCGCTTTTAAAATTTCTGAAACCTCACCCGTATTGGTGTTAATCATCTGAAGTGAATGCCAGACATATCCCTCATATTTATTATGTTTCTTCTTTAGCTTGAAAACATTTACAAAAATCTTCTTGCTCTCAGGGCAGAGAATAACGTCTTCATAAGTAAGCCGCTTGTTGTCAGGCGTGATCTTATGGTATTCATTCTCGCTAAAGTGTCTTGCATATAGACTTTTAATTCCATAGACGTCGTCAAGCCGTTGGTAAAAGTGTGCGAGAAACTGTTCGCTTTCAGGCTGAAAATACAGCTCTAAAAAGCGGTCTTCAGGAGAAATCCCGATAGATTGCCATTGCTTTGTCATGTTCTTCCGACCTTTAGCGTATATAAGTCGAAACTTATATCGCCCGTTTTATTTTTTACCAGAAGGCGACCCAGCCTGTCTGATAAAATTGTTTATTCAAAAACAAAAATGAGATGCACGCGGTTATTGGAACCGGAACACCTTAGACCCAGTAGCTATTATAATACAAAAGTTGGCTGTTTGTGAAGAGCAAGATTAAAAAAAATTAAATTAATGCCAATTTAGGTCCTGATATGCTACAATTTTCAATATGAAGAATTTAGGCGGCAATTTTAAAGTTGCATTTGTCATATCTTTTTTTATAGTTTTGCCTGTATCCACAATCAGCCAAACTTGGGACACTTTGACGGACCAGGTTGTCCCGGAGGACATTGTTGAAAGACCGCCCGAGGTTTCATATGGAGATGATTTCAGCAGGGACGTTTTCACTCGTGAAAACTTTTATGATAAAAGCGCAGGCACAATACAGCACAGACGAGCTATAAGGGAACCAAAGAAAAGTATGAATTTTGAAGTATACAACCCTGTAAATGACGAGGAAGCAGTAGTATCTGAACCCCCTCCAGCCCCAGAAACAGGTGTATTAAAAAAAGGCGGCAAAGCTGTTACCGTCATTTCTATTAAGGAAGAATCTGCTTCAGAATCTTTATCTGAGTAATAAACTTTCTAATATCTGTAATCAGACAGTTAACCTGCATATATTAAAAATAACTCATTCTTATTACTGAGATATTCTGATATTTCTTTACTCTAATATATATAGGCT
>CBDUCG010000168.1:0-3692 GCA_965365595.1 uncultured bacterium | reverse complement strand
GCTCTTGGTGCCGGTATATTCGACAAATTCTTCGGTTGTTGTAATCTTGTTTTTGAAGTATTTATATTTTCTCTTAATATGATTAGCCGCATCTGCTCCATCATATCTCTTTCCGTTTCTTTCAAAGGTACAATCGGATGTTTCAACAAATTCAAGTAAATGCTGAACTTCAGGTTTTTGTGAATCGGGAACGTCGGATTGCGCAAAATTCGCACCCGTAAGTAAAAGAGATAAAAATAAAATTTGGATTTCAATATATTTAGTCATGCATAAGAGTATTCGTTGTAACTTCCTGATATCAAGAAGTATTTAAGCAGACCGGGAAGATTTGTATTCCATGGCGACTTTTACAAAGTCTCTAAAGAGCGGATGGGGCTCAAGGGGGGTTGACTTGAATTCTGGATGAAACTGGCATCCTATAAACCAGGGGTGATTACCAAGCTCAATCATTTCTACAAGCTCGTCGTCGGGAGAAAGCCCGCTGAATATGAGCCCGTTGTTTGCTAAACTCTGTCGGTAAGTGTTATTTACTTCATATCTGTGTCTGTGTCTTTCAGAAATCTTGTCTAAACCATAGGATGATTGCGCGAGTGTATCGGCAGCTAATATACATGGATAGGCGCCAAGTCTCATAGTTCCGCCCAGGTCGTTTATATTCTTTTGATTTTCCATCAGATTTATTACCGGGCTTAAGACATCCTCAGAATACTCTATGGAATGAGCGTCTTTGATTCCACACACGTTCCTGGCAAATTCTACAACTGCCATCTGCATTCCAAGACATATACCAAAGAAAGGAACCTTCTGCTCCCGTGCATATCTGACTGCTTCTATTTTTCCTTCGAATCCCCGCTTTCCAAATCCGCCGGGCACGAGTATACCGTGAACATCATTAAGAAGTGATTCTACTCCGTTAGACTCTATTTCTTCTGAATCGACATACTTAATCTCGACTTTGGAATCATTGGCAAGCCCGCCGTGATCAAGCGCCTCGTGCAGGCTCTTGTATGAGTCTTTTAAGCTTACGTATTTGCCGACGACACCTATTGTTACCTCATATTTTGGATTTTTGAAGTTCTCGGCTATCTGGACCCAATGTGAAATATCAGGTTTTCTCGTCCACATTTTTAGGTAATTAATAATTATCTGATCCAATTTCTCATGATGGAGGAATACAGGTACTTCATAAATAGTCTCCACGTCGATAGCTGTAATTACAGCTTCTTTATTCACATTACAAAACAGCGCAATCTTGTCTTTGATTTCCTGAGGCAGTGATCTTTCTGTTCTGCACAATAAAATATCGGGCTGTATACCGATCTGAAGTAATTCTTTTACGCTGTGTTGTGTGGGTTTTGATTTAAGCTCTCCGGCTGCTGCCAGGTAGGGCACAAATGTTAAATGAACAAACAGGGTGTTCTCTCGCCCAAGATCCGTCCTGAGCTGTCTTACAGCTTCTAGAAACGGCAGACTTTCTATGTCTCCAACGGTACCACCGATTTCAGCTATAACCACGTCATTATCATCGGCTACTGCCAGTACTCGCTCCTTTATCTCGTCTGTGATGTGAGGTATTACCTGGACAGTCTTTCCGAGGTACTGCCCTTCCCTTTCTTTTGAGATGACAGAATTGTATATCCTTCCGCTGGTGAAGTTATTTTTCTGAGATAGATTTGCATGAGTGAAACGTTGATAATGTCCGAGGTCTAAATCTGTTTCGGCTCCGTCGTCAGTAACATATACTTCTCCATGCTGAAGAGGGTTCATTGTGCCGGGGTCAACGTTAATATAAGGATCTAATTTCTGAAGGGTAACTTTGAGTCCCCTGCTTTCAAGCAGGGCTCCAACCGATGCGGCAGCAAGCCCTTTTCCCAAGGACGACATAACACCACCGGTTACAAAAATGAACTTTGTTTTTTCCAACTAACAAAAACCTCAGTAATTTAAACAGTTTTTAAGGCGGGACCATGTAGGTCTTTATTAATATATTCTAAAGCTATCGATCTGGCAATACTAAAAAGGAGTATTTTTTATAAATGGGAAAAATATAGAATTTATTTTTGTTCCAAAAGTAATTTCAGCTTATTGAGTGCGTTAGCTCTGTGGCTGATCCGGTTTTTTATTTCAGGGTCTACTTCAGCCATTGTTTTATCTCTGTCGGGCAGATAAAAGACAGGATCATATCCAAAACCGTGCTCCCCTCTTGGCTCATTTAGAATCTCCCCCTCACAAAATCCCTCAACCACAACTTCTTCTCCTTCAGGATTAACTAATGCCAGAACGCAAACGAATCTAGCTTTTCTGTTAGAGGCATCACCTAGTTCGTCTAACAGCTTTTCAATGTTGGATCTGTCTGTGGCGTTTTCGCCGGAGAATCTTGCGGAGTAAACTCCCGGTCGTCCATCTAATGCCTCAACCTCAAGCCCCGAGTCATCAGCAAGCGTTAATTTACCTGTATAATCAGCTATTTCTCGAGCTTTTTTAAGCGCATTATCGCGGAAGGTTTTGCCGTCTTCAATAACTTCAGGAGGATTATCAAACTCTATGAGAGATATTATCTTTTCAAATACTCCCTTAAGCAATTTTGAAAATTCTTCCGCTTTACCTTGATTTCCGGTTGCTAGTACGACTTCTTTTATCATAATTTATTTTGAGAGCGCTTCTTTTTGTTTTTTAATAAGCTCTTTAATGCCTTTATCCGCAAGTTTTACGAGTTCGGTAAGTCTATTCTTGCTAAATGGTTTCTCTTCTGCAGTTCCTTGCACTTCCACTAAAAGCCCCGACCCGGTCATGGCAATGTTCATGTCTACTTCTGCCGCATAATCCTGCTCGTAGTCTAAATCAAGCACCAGTTTGTCTTTTACAACCCCTACACTTACAGCCGCTATGTAATCATTTATAGGATTCTCTTCAACGAGCCCTTTTTTCACAAGATAAGAACAAGCATCAGATAATGCGACAAATCCTCCTGTGATTGAAGCGGTACGGGTTCCGCCGTCGGCCTGCATTACATCACAGTCAATAGTTATAGATTTTTCGCCAAGCTTTTCAAAGTCAATTACCGATCTTAAAACGCGGCCAATAATTCTCTGTATTTCATGTGACCTCCCCCCTATTTTGCCCCTTACACTGTCTCTTCTTATGCGTTCCTTTGTAGATCTTGGAAGCATTGAGTACTCAGTTGTAACCCAACCTGTTCCGGTGTCTCTTAAAAAAGGCGGCACACTTTCCTCAACAGTGGCTGTGCATATTACTTTTGTCTCGCCCATTTCGATAAGCGCTGATCCTTCTGCATTTTTCATAAATCCACGTGTGATTTTAACCGGTCTTAACTGATCCCATCTTCTCTTCTTAGCCATTTTTCTAATCCTATTTATATTGTAGTGCGGAAATAATACCATAGTTGTTCGAAATAACTTAAATGCATGTTGTTTTTGATACTTCTGGGTTATAATGGCTTAAACACGTTGATACGAATATCTTTTGAGGGATTTGGTAATGTTGCCTGCATCTACACCTCCGCAAAGAACTGAAATTCATCCAATATTGCCTCTCTACATGGTCATAGCTACTGCTTTTGCGGGCTATGGATTAATGGTTGCCCTGTTTATTCCTATGCTTATCCATGACACTGAGTTTTTTGATAAATCTCCTGAACTAGAAGCTTCTTTAAAAAACAGAAATAAGGATCA
>CBDUCG010000167.1:0-3712 GCA_965365595.1 uncultured bacterium | reverse complement strand
TCTGCTTATATTGCATGGCGATATTTTGAGAACCTGGGAGCTTTGAAGTACGACCAGCGTCATGAGGGCTTTATTCTAGATACGGCAGCTATGGAAAATGCAGTCTCTAAATTTACAGAAGAACTTTTAAAAATTTTTAAGGACGGTAATCCCGATGAAGCTAGGAAAATGGTTGCGCGATATGGAAGGATGGAAATATCCGCCGAAGATGATCTTTCACCAATAGACTGTTCTGAAAATTTGAGGCAGGTTATTAATGATACGGATATTCCGCACTATATAGATTATAATTTTATTATTGATGAGTGACCATTAATGAGTTGTAGACCAATAGTTATCCTGAGTGTCAATGTTTTCTTTTAGTATCTTCCACTGATTGCTATCAATTGGTTTAATTTTGATAATTGATTCTATATTTTGATTAAATAGCTCTAATGCAAATGTGTTTGTTCCAATTGCCCTATTATAGAAAGTTAGGTCACAATTCTAATTTTCGATCTAGGCTATATATTCTGGGAGCACAGAGTTAAATCTTAAATCTGATTAGACAATTTACATGTTTAACAAGCCTAACAGACTAAAAAATATTCCAAGCCACATCCCTAACGCTAACATGCAGATCGAAATAATTATGGATAGATATTCAAATCTTGTAGAGCCGAAAAGGCGGGCACGTTTAATTGATTCAGGCTCACTGACTTCTTCAACACCAAATATCTTCAGACTCTTTTTATAATTTGAATTCAAAATGTAGTACGACAAACCACATCCAATAACACATATCCATAGAGATAAGGTCGCCGATTTTATATAGTATTCATCAATTGTTGATTCTAGATCATTTCTGAATATGAGTATTCCTCCCAGTAGTACAACTGAGATTACCGTAAGAGCCTTTATTAAATTAACCGTAGATCTGTAGTAGACCTGCTTGTGCAGAACCAATATATCTTTATTATCAGGAATATCCCTGCCTCCCAAATCTTTAAACCACAATTTTAACATTAATCTGCCAAATTTGTATTTAAGCAATAGAGAGGCAATATTTGAATAAGTACCCAAGTTAAATTTATCCTTCTTGCTTGTTTTTATAGTTGTTTCATGATCCAAATCTGTTTGGGAGACAGAAAGGTAAAAAACAATATACCAAGACTGACTTCAGGCAGAGTAGGTGGCTGTGAAGTCTGGTGAGGTTAAATTACACGAGACTAATACGCTTGTTAGTGAAAATAATGAGCTGCTTTAGTATTAAACTGATTTTATAGATATGGCTATGCAAGCAGTTTATGTTTTCAAAAATTTCGCATTGAAAAATTTCTACACACCTTATATAATCAACAAGGTAATCGTTTTGGCCGTGTTCAAGAGACAATATGCAGTATAAAAATATTTTCTGCGAATTTAAATACAAATCTTTTTAATTAGCACATTGGGTTTCTTATTGTGATTGAATATAAAGTAGAAAATATAACTCTCACTGATGATAAAAAATCATTCGTTGTCGATATCACAGTCGAAATGGAAGATATAGACTTTGACTCTGACCCGGTTTATATATCTTTGACTTTCTCCCTGGTCAATGATTCAAGCGATTTGGAAATTATACAGGAAAGAGCTGTTACAAAAGGTAAAAATATATTGAAAAGAGTACTTCTTGAAGATGCTCAGCAGGAGTTATTTTAGGCTTGCTTTTCCAGGGCACACTTCGGAGAAATTTTTCAGAAGATCTCCAAAACCCCTGGTTTTCAATGATTTGTCAGTACGAAATTCAATCATAAGGAGGTTCTCAAGTGAAATATTTTTATACCGTTATGGACACTCCGGTTGGTGATATAGTTTTGATAGCCGATAATAAGAATCTTTGCTCAATATATTGGCCAAACCAAGAGCCTGACAAAAAAAAGTTTCCTAATCTTGAAAGAAAAGACCACAGTAAAGTACTAAGGACAGTAGTTAAACAACTGTACCAATATTTTGAAGGTAAGAGACCTGTTTTTGATCTTCCCATAAAGATGGTCGGGACTGCTTTTCAAAGAAAAGTATGGGATGCTCTTTCATCAATCAAATTTGGCGAAACTGTATCTTATAGAGATATAGCTAAAAAAGTAGGTAACCCAAAAGCGGTTCGAGCCGTAGGGGCGGCAATAGGCAAAAATCCAATATCTATCATTATTCCCTGTCACCGTGTTATAGGATCCAACGGTAAACTCACTGGTTTTGCAGGCGGGGTTATAGCCAAAGAATTTTTGCTAGATTTAGAGAGCAGGGCTTAATCTTTACCATCTGAATCCAGGATTCTGCCTGTTGATAATACAGCAGAATATGTCATGGAAAAGGCAATCAAAGCCGCAAATAATCCTACGATAGGTATGATAACTGATACTGATAATTCCGCATAAATTGGGAATAACATCCTGAGTACATATGCTAGAAGAATGACGGAGATAAATGCGATTAATGCTCGAATTATCGCTTTGCGAAAAGCAATTTTAATCCATGGTGTTTTCTGTAATCTACTGGATATTTGCTTAGAATGGCGAGAAGCCTCCTTGGCTGTAGCATAAACGGTTGTAATTGTAATTATGAGGCTTATGACTATTGATCTTGGTATTAAGGCTCCGATTAAAGAGTGATTCCATATATCCGCAACAGCAGCGAATAGAGGTACCTTGCCATCTGATCTTAAAGAAAAGTAGATTATTATCAGGTTTATAATTCCAGCAGCGATTGCACTAATGATTGCCCGTTTGAAAGCAAATTTTTTAAGATTAAATTCCATACATTCTTAAACATATTCCGAAATCAGACATCATGCAATAAGTCCCAAGTATATATTTGTACAAATTGTCAGTGATTCAGTAATATAGCGATATGGTAGATATACATCCCCAAACCCCGGATGAAATAACGCCAGAGTGGCTAACTTCAGCGCTTAAGAAAAGTGGAATTCTCTTTGATTCAAATGTGCTCAGTCTTCAGAAGGAGTCTTTAGGAGAAGGCAGGGCTTGGCTCAGTAACATAATTAAATTGGAAGTGGACTATACTCAGTCTTCAAAATATTTACCAAAGTCTTTTATACTGAAAATGCTTTCAAAATCCAGATTCCGCGAGGCGGACTATGAATTAGCAGCTTATAAACGTGAGATTAATTTTTATCAACAAATAGCTCCAGAGCTCACGATACGTCTTCCTAAGCTTTATTACTCAGAAAGCGGCGCTAATTGTAATTTCATGCTAATGGAGGACTTGAGCCAACTGTCTGCCGGGGACTTAATAACTGGAATGGAACACGGTTTTGTCTTATCAACACTGGAGGAATTGGCAAAAGTACACGCTGCTTACTGGAGCAGCTCTGAATTAGAATCTCTTAACTGGATACCCCGAACAAACAATTTAGATATTGACTACATTGAGAACTGGGAATCATTTGTTGCCTTGTGCGGACACTTTATTGATCCTGAAGCTCTTAAGGTTGGAGAAAAACTGAAGGCGAATATAACATGGCTATCTAGTGAAATTGATTCCAGACCTCAAACCCTGGTACATGATGATATGAAGGCAGATAATCTTTTGTATGGGGAAGGGAGTATAGAAAAATCAGTAGTCATACTTGACTGGCAGTTTCCGATACGTAGCATGGGTGCAATAGATGTAGCCAGATTAATCGGGGGAAGCCAAACTCCTCACGAAAGGAATGGCAAGCAGTTTGAAG
>CBDUCG010000166.1:0-3727 GCA_965365595.1 uncultured bacterium | reverse complement strand
CAACCGTAGACGTGCTTCAGCAAAAAAGCCAGCTTGCCGACAGTGAGAGTCTTATTCCTACCGCAGAAGCTATACACCGTGTCTTTGAGAACAGACTCGATGTGTTGCTCGGCATTATGCCCGACGGTAAGAACCGAGTGAGTGAAACAGAAGATTTGAGCTTCATGGAGCAAGTGCCTGCAGTAGGAGTGCCTTCTGACTTGCTTTTGCGAAGACCTGATCTCCGTTCGGCTCAGGCATCACTCGTTGCATCCGATGCTGATATTGGAGCGGCAATTGCAGACAGACTACCAAGGATTACGCTTGACGGCTCATATCTCTACTCAGATATAGAATCTTTTTCAAGGCAATCTTTCACAGGGCCGGTGGGGATTATCGCGGCAACATTTATTCAGCCTCTGCTTGATTGGGGCCGCCGCAAAGCCGAGGTTGAGCGAAACCGGGCACTGTACGTGGAGCGGCTTGCAGCATACACTCAACTCTATCTTGAGGCAGTTGAAGAAGTTGAAAACGCACTTTATCAAGAAAGAAAACAGCGCGATTTTATAAAGAGACTTGAAGCAAGGCGGGACATACTACAGGCAACGGTGAATGAGACAGAAGAGTTATACTTTGCAGGAGTGGATGACTACCTGCCTGTGCTGGATGCTCTTCAGGAGCTAAGAGAAGTAGAGCGTGATTTGATCACACAGAGACTTGCACTCGTATCTTTTAGAATACGCCTATACCGTGCAATAGGAGGGCCGGTATATCCTGAAAATAGTTATACTAAGGAAGGTAAACATCATGCGAATTAGCATTTTTCTAATATTAATTATATTGAGCTTGTCAGCGCTTGCACAGTCCTCAAAGGCTGAGAGTAAAGCTACACCTGTTATAGCTACTGAGGTTGAACATAAAATAATAGTGGATGAAGTTGAAGCCCTGGGAACACTGAGGGCAAATGAGAGTGTTGACTTAACTGCTACAGTCACAGAGCTTGTTACGGTAATTAACTTTAAGGACGGCGAGCGGGTTAAAAAGGGTGATGTTTTGGTTGAGATGGATACCTCTGAGGAGAATGCAGAGTATGCTGAGGAGCAATCAAGACTTAATGAGGCAAGACGCCAAGTAAAAAGGCTTGAGCCGCTAACAAAAAAAGGAGCAGCCTCTCAGTCAATTCTCGATGAGCGGCAGAGGGAGTTTGAGACAGCCAAAGCCAGAATGCAGGCAATACAGTCACGGATCAATGAACGAAGGATAGTAGCACCTTTTGACGGTGTAGTTGGGCTGAGAAACATAAGTATAGGAGCGCTTGTACAGCCGGGCACAATGATTACTACAATTGATGATGATAGCGTTATGAAGCTTGATTTTTCAATTCCTTCAGTCTTTTTGTCCACCATCGCATCAGGGGTTGACATAGAAGCCAGGGCTCATGCATTTAAGGATAAAAAATTTGATGGCACAGTTGCGAGCGTAGACAGCAGGATAGATCCTGTTACGCGCTCGATAAAGGTGCGCGCAATTCTGAATAATTCCGACCGTGTTTTAAAGCCGGGTCTATTGATGAGTGTTGTGCTGGAAAAGGATCCGCGAGAGGCTATAGTCATACCCGAAGAGGCTCTGATATTAGAGAGTAGTAGATTTTTTGTGCTAGTTATTGCTGAAAAGCAAGAAGCAACTACTGTAGAAATGCGGGAGATCAAGATAGGAAAACGCAGAAGGGGTGAGGTAGAGGTGCTTTCTGGTCTGACAAACGGGGAACTGGTCGTGATACACGGAACAACCCGCGCAAGACCCGGGATGCCGGTTGAAGTCAGCATTGCTGAGTCAGGAGATGAAAACTTAACAGAAGTTCTTTATCAGAATGGCGGCGGAATAAAGGATAGCAAAGAATGATATTATCGGATATTTCTGTAAAACGTCCTGTTTTTGCATCGGTGCTGTCGCTTCTTCTTGTAGCATTCGGGCTTGTTTCCTTCACCCGTCTTGCACTTAGGGAATACCCTGATATTGACCCTCCGATTGTCACCGTTGAAGTTAACTATCCTGGTGCGCCGGCAAATATCGTAGAAACAAGAATCACCCAGCTTGTGGAGCAGCGGATCTCAGGTGTTGAGGGAATAGTTTATATAGAGTCACTATCACGGGACGGGGAATCTGAGGTAACAATTGAGTTTTCGATTAACCGTGATATTGACAATGCTGCAAACGACATACGGGACAGGATAGCCAGACTCAGGGACAACCTTCCTGAGGAGGCTGAGCCGCCTGAGGTACAGAAGGTAACTAGCGGTGATGACGTCATTATCTGGCAGAACTTGGCTAGTGACCGGCTGTCAGTGCCAGAGTTAACGGATTATGCAGAGCGTTACCTGGTTGACCGCTATTCTGCTTTGGATGGGGTTGCCAGGGTGATGCTGCTGGCAATCGAAGAAGGCCTGCACAGCTGCCCGCAGGAAGCCTGGAGTCGGACGAGTTTCTTTTTGTAGCCCGCGTTGACCGCAGCTTTGAGACACCGGAGGATTTTGCAAAACTGGTTCTGGCTGAGGGCGAAGACGGCTATCTTATTCGTCTTGGGGATGTTGCCCGCGTTGAGCTGGGGTTAGTAGAGGACCGAACGTTCTTTAGGGGGAATGGCATTCCCATGGTTGGCATGGGTATTATCAAGCAGTCCACTGCTAATACTATTAGCGTTGCGCGCGAGGTTAAAGAGCTTACGGAACAGCTCAATCCGAACCTGCCCGAGGGTATGTCTATTGAGCAGAGCTATGATTCATCAGTATTTATAGAAAACTCCATTAATGAAGTATACAAGACTCTTTTAATAGCAATTATTTGTGTAATAGCCGTAATATATATCTTTTTGGGAAGCATGAGAGCAATGCTGATCCCTGCAGTGACTGTGCCTGTATCGGTGATTGCTACTTTTATCGTAATATATGCGCTCGGGTTTTCCATTAACCTGCTTACACTGCTCGCTCTTGTGCTTGCGATCGGTCTGGTTGTAGACGATTCAATTGTAATGCTTGAGAACATCGTGAGACGCATGCAGGACAAGGGCGAAACACCTCTTGTTGCGGCTTTTTACGGTGCAAGACAGGTTGCGTTTGCCGTTGTCGCAACAACGCTTGTGCTGATTGCAGTTTTTGTTCCCATTACTTTTCTTGAAGGAGACTTGGGACGCCTATTTACAGAATTTGCATTAACTATTGCTGCTGCTGTCGTTTTTTCGTCACTTGTAGCACTTACATTATCCCCTATGCTTGCCTCGAAGATTCTCAGCACAAAAGATAACGGCAAAAACTCAGTCCTAAGAGCAGTGGATAACTTATTCAAATACTTACGACAGCGTTATATATCCATTCTAGCAAAACTAATAAAGCGCCCTGTAATCGCTCTTTCTGTATTTGGTCTTATGGTTGCAGGAGCAGTGCTGATGTATCCCAGAGTTCCCCAGGAGTATGCCCCACAGGAGGATAGAGGAGTATTTTTTGTAATTGTCCGCGGACCGGAAGGGGCTACTTATAATTATATGGAAGAGTACATGACTGAAATTGAGAGGAGACTCATGCCTTATGTTGAAGGCGGGGAGTTTAAGCGACTTCTCGTTAGAACTCCTAGATCTTTTGGCAATCTATCTAATTTTAACGATGGTATTGTGATAGTGATACTGGAGGACTGGGGACAGAGAAGACCCGCTCAAACTATTATCAACGAAGTGAAAAAAAATCTTAACTCACTT
>CBDUCG010000165.1:0-3805 GCA_965365595.1 uncultured bacterium | reverse complement strand
AACTCTATAGAAATCAAGAGAAGAGCCGTTTACTCTAGGGAAATAAACCTCTTTCTCGCAATTAACCGCATGATCAAATATATATTGGGTTCTGACTTCTTTTTGAATAGGGAAATATAGAGCAATGCGCCTAGAGAGTTTAAAAATATCTAACACACTTAAATTATTAGAGATTTTTAAACTTTTCTGTTCTACTTCAGCATCAGCTAATGAGGACCGTTTGGCGGCAACACTGGCTCTAATGCTGTTTTTATCTAAATTAATATTGAAACTCCCCGACTCTATAAGGGAGAGAAACGACTTATTTTTCCTGACATCATCTATGTTTAAAGGAGTCTTCCAATTCTTCTCTGTCGATTTCCTCTCTACCTGTTCCGTCGCTGGAACTAAATGATTCGTTTTCTTTAAGGGAGCTTTCCAATATTTGCAATAATCTGTTTGATCTTTCCTCAGCACGATCTTTGAATTCCTCGAAATCTTTTTCTACTCTGAAGTAATCATCGGTTATCTTGAGCATAGCCAAAAGAAACGAGCGAGGCACAACCATAGTATTATCTACATTTGAAATTTCTTTAACTTTTTCTTCTATAAAAGACGCAATTTTTTGCACATACTGCTCTTCTGCATCTGTTTTTATAACGTAATCTGTATCAAAGAACCTGATTTTAAGACGTTTCACACTAAGCCTCTGACCTGCTTAAATAGATTTCAACCTTCTCAATTACCCTATCCAGCTTAAGTTTCATATCATCTCTTTCCTTCTCAAGCTTTTCAATACTCTCACGAAGCTTTAGAATCTCATCATAAAGATTCTTATGCTCAGCCTCTAACCTTGCCTTCCTAGACAAAGCTTCTTTTATCTTATCCTCAAGAATATCCATTGTTTCCATTGTGTTACCATGACAAGTTTAATCTTATCTTGAAATTTTTGCAAGATGTGTGAAGATAAAAGACGAAATGGCAGAAGCTTCAATGTTAAACAGGCTTGAAGAAGTCGAGCAGAAATATCTTGAAATCCAGCAAAATCTTAGCAAGCCAGAGATAAGCCCAACTGAGATACACCGGTTTTCAAAAGAGCTTTCCGATCTTAATGAGATTATTGAGTTGTACCGTAAGTACAAGAGCACGGTTGAAGAAGTTGAGAAAAACCGCGCCTTGCTTAAAGATGAAGATCTGGGTGAATTAGCACAGGAAGAACTCGATCAGCTCATTCCAGAGCGTGATGAGCTTGAAAATCAGTTAAGACTCATGCTACTTCCCAAGGACCCCAATGACGGGAAGAACGTATTTCTCGAAATAAGAGCCGGTACGGGAGGAGATGAGGCCGCGTTATTTGCCGGCGATCTTTTCAGGATGTACTCACGTTTTGCAGAAGAAAAGAGGTGGAAAGTCAATGTCATCAATATAAGTGAAACCGGCGTCGGGGGGATTAAAGAAGTTATAGCCTCAATTGAAGGCAAAAATGTATACAGCAAGCTAAAGTACGAGAGTGGAGTTCACAGAGTACAAAGGGTGCCCACTACTGAAACCAGCGGAAGAATTCATACTTCTACCGCCACTGTTGCTATTCTGGCAGAGCCCGATGATGTAGAAGTGGAAATAGATGAAAAAGATTTAAAAGTTGACACATACAGAGCATCTGGCCCGGGGGGTCAGCACGTAAACAAAACCGATTCTGCCATCAGAATTACCCACCTGCCAACCGGCATTGTGGTCCAGTGTCAGGATGAGCGCTCGCAGCATAAAAACCGCGCCCATGCAATGAGAATGTTAAAAGCCAAATTATTTGAAATTGAAGAGGAGAAAAAACAGAGTGAGTTTGCAGACGAACGGAAAACTCAGGTAGGGACAGGAGAAAGGAGTGAGAAAATAAGGACTTATAATTTCCGTGACGGCAGAATCACGGATCATAGAATTAATCTCACACTTTATAAAATAGACGCGATTTTAAGCGGAGAGCTGGATGAGTTAATCGAAGCTCTTACAACCTACTATCAAACTGAAGCCCTTAAAGGCAATTAAGTCTAATTCTTGAAACATCTTTTTATACAATAATTTAAGAGCTTTTGTTGTATTTACTGACATGACAAATAAAATATAGATATGGATTGGTTCTGGATTGTTGTACTTTGTTATTTTACCTCATCTGTTTTCTACGGGATCCATTTTTGGAGGCAGGGTAAAGTTCTCCCCAAGCTAGGTTTCTATTTAATTCTTTTTGGCGCTTTAATTCAAACAGGCACCATAATCTACACATATTCGAAAGAAAACTCTCTTGCTCAAGGTTTTGATACTACACTTTATCTCTTCGCATGGTTTATCTCTCTGGTTTATATAGTTTCTCAGTTCAAGTTCAAAGCTTCTCTACTAGGGGCATTCGCGGCTCCTTTAGCATTCATATTAACAATACCTTATTTAATTATTCCTCATGGGCTGATAGGAGCTAATCAGACATTAAGCAACCCGTGGATATTAATTCACATAGCATTGATTCTTGCAGGTGAAGCGCTGTTTACAGTTGCATTTATATCAGGTGTGTTATACATATTCCAGGAAAACCAGATTAAATCCAAACATATGGGAAAATTTCTTGAGAACTTCCCGTCATTAACAGCGCTGGACAGAATGAACCACCTCTGTCTGCTAATCGGGTTTCCGTTAGTAACTCTAGGAATTGCACTTGGATTTGTATTGGCAAAAGAAATATTCGGCAGCGCATGGGTATGGGGACATAAAGAAACCTGGTCCATGGTTACATGGGTGCTTTATGCAGTTTTGATTCACGGCAGACTCTCTTCGGGATGGAAAGGCAGGAAAGCGGCATGGGGTGCGATACTTGGATTTGCCATAATAATCTTCACGCTCTTTGTCATAGGATATATTGCGCCTGGACAACAGAACTTACTCGGTTAATACTATTTAATATATGTTTTGACCAATACAGGCAGTTTACTAAACTTACCTAAAGTTAATAATTGGAGACTCATTTGGCCGGAAAGAAAAAAGAACTTGATGAAGTTTACTACCTCGGGTACTTCAAAAAGCTTTATGAATCCTGGGAAGAATCTACTCACAATATGTTGGACGTGTGGTTTAATAGCCACCTTATGGACAGAGCTGTTGAAAAGTCCTCTGAATTTAAAAACTACGTACAAACTTTTATGGAACAGTCACTTGAAAAACGAAATACTCCTCAAAAAGGTGAAATTGACAAACTTATAAATACTGTTGACGCCCTTGAATTAAAAATATCCAAACTGGAAGACAAAATTCAATATTTACAAGCACATCCTGAAACAGGGTCGTCTGAAATCAAAAGTTCCCGTAAGTCTAAGAAAAAAAGCTCAAAAGTATAAGTTTCAAACACAACCTTACACTTTCTTTATCATATAAGGTTGTCTATAATCTGATCACAAATGAAACCATTATCTATCAAGAATTTTCTAACAGGAGAATAATATGGGATATGAATTTATAGAATTTGAAAAAGATGATAAAGGAGTTGGGATATTAAGCATTAACCGTCCCAAGGCGTTAAATGCGCTTAACTGGGACACACTCAAAGACCTGGGCAGTTTTATTGAGAATGATTTTCCCGGTGAGAACTTAAGAGTGCTTATTATTACAGGCTCCGGAGGCAAAGCTTTTGTCGCGGGGGCGGATATAGCTCAAATGAGTGAAATGAATGACATCCAGTTTAAAGAATATACCGACTACGCGCATAAGATTTATAACCTGATAGAAAATAGTCCATGTCCTTCTATTGCAGCTGTGAACGGATACGCACTGGGAGGCGGATGCGAAT
>CBDUCG010000164.1:0-3985 GCA_965365595.1 uncultured bacterium | reverse complement strand
CAGAGTCGTTGAACTTAAAACTGAACTTAATGCAAATTATATATAAAATTTCGATATAGTGGGATGAAATAATGCGTAAGCAAGATAAAGTTACTGTAGGGGCATATATTGCACAAAGATTGCATGAGATAGGAGTCTGTCACTATTTTGCCGTTCCCGGGGACTACAATTTAATCCTTCTTGATGAGCTTCTTAAAAATGAACATTTAGAAATGATAGGCTGCTGCAATGAGCTCAATGCAGGCTATGCGGCAGATGGATACGCCCGCGCAAACGGAATCGCTGCTCAAGTAACTACATTCTCAGTCGGCGGCCTCAGCGCGCTCAATGCGATTGTTGGGGCTTATGCAGAAGACCTGCCTATTATAATTATCAGCGGTGGTCCTAATACCAATTCGGAGGTAGAAAACCAAAAACTCCATCACACAACGGGCAGAGTGTCCTACGGGTATCAGAGGGATATCTTTGAATACGCAACTGAAAGCGCTGTAATTGTTAAACACCTTGAAGATGCCGCATATCAGATTGACGAAGCTATAAGGCTGTGCCTTCTTAAAAAAAAACCAGTTTACATTGAAGTTCCCTGCAACCTGGCAGGGCTTGAAATCTCACATCCACATAAAAGAAATTTTTCAACCGGCATTGCAAGTGATCCTGCTTCATTAAAGCAAGCTGTTAAATCGACATTGGAACTGTTGAGTAGTGCAGCTAAACCCGTTCTGGTAGCCGGCAGCAAATTAAAATCTGAATGGGCAATAGGTGCTTTTACAGACCTTGTTAACAAGTCCGACTATGCATTTGCCTCTATGCCTCCGGCTAAAGGTTTGATTTCAGAAAACCATTCGAATTATATAGGCATATACTGGGGGCCGGTTTCAAGTCCGGGAACTGCCGAGATAGTAGAGTCGGCTAATGTTTATCTATTCGCAGGAGCACGGTTTACGGACTATACAACGTCAGGTTTCACATCACTGATTAGTCCTGCAAAAACCATATTTGCCGGACCTGATTTTGTAAGACTTCCCAATGTTACATATAACCACGTTATGCTCAGGGATTTTCTTGAGCAGCTGGCGAAAGAAATAAAACCCAACAACGCCTCACTCCTGGCTTATAACAGAATTAAGCAGGAGTTCGCGCCCGAGCCTCCTGTAAAGAATGAGGAGCCTATAACAACACGAAGGCTTTTTTCTCAGGTGCAGGATATACTGGATGAAAATACTACGATTCTGGCTGAAACGGGTGATTCGTGGTTTAACGGGATTAAGCTAAATCTTCCCGAGGGGTCGAGTTTTGAAATTCAGATGCAATACGGCTCAATCGGCTGGTCCGTGGGGGCTACACTTGGTTATTCGCTTGCGTGTAAGACCGATCACAGAATAATAGCTTTTATTGGTGACGGATCGTTTCAGTTAACCGCTCAAGAAGTATCGACTATGATCCGCTATGAAGTAAATCCGATAATTTTTCTACTCAATAACGGCGGCTACACAATTGAGGTTGAGATACATGACGGTCCTTACAACAATATCAAAAACTGGGATTATGCTGGACTGGTAGATATTTTTAACGCCGGGGAAGGAAACGGCTGGTCGTGCAGGGTAAAAACTGAGGGAGAGCTTGAGAGCGCAATTAAAAAAGCAATGTCACACAAAGGTGGTCCTTCCCTAATAGAGGTTATTTTAGACCGCGACGATTGCAGCAAAGAACTACTTGAATGGGGGTCACGTGTTGCTTCAAACAACGCCCGCCCTCCGAAAGTGCTTTAACCCTTTAGTCTTTTTATTGAATCCAAAAACAGAGCCAATCACTAAAACTCCATACTAAGACTTATAGTTTAAAAAACTTAATATGTCAACGAAATTTATAGAACTACCTAACTTCTAGCAAACAAAAATTTTATGCTTCAAATTTTAAATTCTTTTCATTTTATGTTGAGAAACTGAATACATGAGGGTACAGTCTAAACAGGTGGGGAGTACCAAACAATCCTTGTAAATATGATTTACAGGGGTTCCTATTTTCTACCGCCATCAGAAAAAAATACTCCCCACCTTGCCTTCTTTTTTCATATGCATCAATGACTGTCTTAGAGAGAAAAAGCTACATGATGAAATCCTGTACCTTAGGCTCTACTAGAGTGAAACCTGCCCATATATCAATATTGCCCCTTAAACATGATGATCTTAGTTTCAACAATAATTATTAAGAAATTGCAGCGCTTACAACTTTTATCGGCCTTGTCCCTATTATTTTTGAATTCTGCACAGGGAAAGTTTCTGGTCCCCATAACTATCTCTCTGGGATTCGGTGTGCTTATTTCAGCAGCTGCAGTGCTTTGTGTGATACCTAGGCTGAGGTTGGTTGCTAAGGACTTAATATACAACTATGTTAAAACCTTTCATAAAAAAACTAGCTAGGTTCCAGATATCTTTTCTTAATTCTTTTCAACAAACACAATATACTGGTTAGTTATTCTTCAACTTTTCCATTGCCCACTCCCAGAACGAGGGGTAATCACTACTGGGAGTAAACACCGTGATGAATTTTCTGTCGTCACCTAAATACTCGGGACATTTGGACATCAAATCTCCATGAGTTCCCGAGGTTATAAATTTTTTCAAAGATCCGGCGTCCTCCCATACTGACATTGTATAAGATTTTTTTTGAGAATATCGGCCCTTAGCTTAAATCCTATGAGGCCGTGTGTTTGCTGGAGTTGTCCTTGAACAAGACGCCCGTGCTTGAAGAATTCGAAAAAAGATAAATAACTCTTTAAAGGAAGGTATGTAATTACAAGAATGTATTCACGTTCAGGCTCAGGTTCAATATTAAAGGAAGATATCCACGGGCTCTCTGGCATAGTATAATACTTTACAGAAGCTTACTGAAAATTCACTACTAGATAAATACGGGAGATAAAGAAATGATTCAGAAAGTAGCGTTAATTACAGGCGGCGCTAAAGGAATCGGAAAACAGATTGTACTGGCACTTGCAAGAAAAGGCTGGAAAATTGCGATTTGTTATAGGACAAGTAAACATGAAGCTCTTGAGACGGTCAAACTAATTCAGGAAATTGGTACGGAAGCTTATTCAGAAAAAGCCGATGTGTCCGACCCTGAAGCAGCAATTAATTTAGTAAAGAATGTTGAAAAGAAATTCGGACGCCTAGATGCATTGATTAACTGCGCGGGGCCTTATCACAGAACCAACATTCTTAAAGAATCGCCCGAGGGCTGGAACAGTATGTTTGATAACAATTTGCATCCTGTTTTTTATTTAACCCAGGCGGTATCTGAGGGAATGATAGACCGTGAGTGGGGACGGGTGATTAACTTCAGCATGGCAAATGCTGATAAAATGATCGCTCAGACTGAGGTGACGGCGCATTATATCGCCAAAGCTGGAGTGCTGATGCTTACGCGGGCATTTGCCAGGCAGCTGGCAGCTCATGGGATTACTGTAAATGCAATATCTCCCGGATTTGTAAACTCGGGAAGCGCGCCTGAGGACGAGCTTAGCGCAATGGTTAAAAGAATTCCGGCGGGATATATAGGAAGCACTAAAGATGTTGTTGATGCAGCAATGTATTTATTATCGGAGGAAGCTGTATATGTAAACGGGTCAAATATTATCCTAAGCGGCGGCTGGGGATTGTAGCTGCAACATGAAAAAGTAATGGGACCCAAAGGCCCTTTCTGCTCGAAAAACTTACTGATGTTACTATAATTAACGTAAGAAATATGATTCTTAACATTTTTACTCCCTCCTTTAAATTGGTTAAATCTAGTTTCTGGGTTAGTGTTAATTTTGGATTAAGGTTGTATTAGTGTTTAATGAATAAGTACTTAATAAATGTATCTATACAAAATTTAAAGCTCTTATAACTCTCTATTTTGAATAAAAAAACATTCTAGTTATAATCATCACCACTATGAACATAAAACTCTTAAAACTGCTTTGTGAAACCTCTGCTATGCCTGG
>CBDUCG010000163.1:0-3989 GCA_965365595.1 uncultured bacterium | reverse complement strand
GGCGTAATCACGGTAGAAGAAGGAAGAAGCCTTGAGACAGAGCTTGACGTAGTAGAGGGTATGCAGTTTGACAGAGGCTACCTAAGCCCCTACTTCATCACGGATCCCGAGAGGATGTCAATTGAGCTTGAAGATCCGATCATACTAATGTACGACAAGAAGATATCCAACATGAAAGACCTTGTACCACTGCTTGAGGAAGTAGCAAGATCAACCAAGCCGCTTCTGGTAATGGCAGAGGATATAGAGGGCGAGGCTCTAGCAACACTAGTGGTAAACAAAATGAGAGGCACACTGAAAGCAGCAGCCATTAAAGCTCCTGGGTTTGGAGACAGACGTAAGGCAATGCTTGAAGATATTGCAGTTCTGACAGGCGGAAAAGTGATAGCTGAAGAAGCTGGAATGAAGCTTGAGAACGCAAAGCTCACCGATATGGGAAGAGCCAAGAGAGTAATAATAGATAAAGACAACACAACCTTAATCGGTGGAAGCGGAAAGAGGGGAGAGATTGAGGGAAGAATCAGACAGATCAAGGCCCAGGTGGAAGAGGCAAGCGGAGAATACGACCGTGAGAAGTTGCAGGAACGACTTGCCAAGCTTGCAGGCGGAGTGGCAGTGATAAGAGTAGGGGCCGCTACAGAGGCCGAGATGAAAGAGAAGAAGGCAAGAGTTGAAGACGCACTAAACGCGACCAGGGCAGCAGTAGAAGAAGGAATAGTTCCTGGAGGCGGAGTAGCGCTGATCAGAGCCATTAAAGATGTAGACAGCTACAAGGGAGCTGACTCAGAGGAGCAGGCAGGCGTTAGAATTGTTAAGAGAGTTCTTGAAGAGCCGCTCAGAGGCATAGCAGGAAACGCAGGCTGGGACGGATCAATCGTAGTAGGCAAGGTAAGCGAGCAGAAGGGGTCAAACGGATTTGATGCCGGGAAGCTTGAGTACTGCGATATGATAGCCGCAGGAATCATAGACCCTGCCAAGGTAACAAGAAGCGCAATGTTAAACGCTTCAAGCGTAGCAGGGCTCCTCCTTACAACTGAAGCACTTATTGCTGAAAAACCCGAGCCCGTTGAAGGCGGGGGCGGAGAAGGCGCAAACCTTCCATCCGTAGGCGGAATGATGGGCGGAATGGGAGCAGGTATGGCCGGCGGAATGATGTAAGACTCATTAACTATAAAAATAGATAACATTCACTAAAAAAATAAAGCGGGCTTTCCAATATTGGTCAGCCCGCTTTTTTATTACTGTTGAGATTATTCAAATATAGCTGTTACTTCTTCCAGGTCTGCAAAATCATCGAAGAGATAATCGGGTTTATGTCCTTCTAAAAGCGCTCTGCTATAACTGCCAGTGGCAACCCCAACAGTAACAGCCCCTGCGGCTCTGCCGTGATTTATATCAAAAGGCGTGTCTCCTATTACAAATGTTTTTTTTATTTCACTGTTTTCTTTTAAATGATCTTTAGCCCTGTTCAGTGCTCTTAGAATCAAGTGCTCTCTAATATGAGAATCTGAACCGAACCCTCCAAACCTGAAGTGGTGATGTAGGGATGCGCTCTTAAGCTTGATCCATGCACCCTGTTCTATGTTTCCGGTGGCAACTCCGAGTACCATATCTTCTCTCCCGGAGAGGTTTTCTAGCAGTTCAGGAATGCCGGGCATAACTGTTGTGTCGGAGTTTCCGGTTTCTTCTTCGAGATAAGGAATATATAGCTTATAAAGCTCCTGAGCCTCGTCAGAAGAATAATCACGGTCAAACTCGTTCAAAAAAATTTCTTTTAGAATTATGGGATCAGTTTTTCCGGCTGCATCAATCCTGCTCATGGCTCCAGAAATTCCATAGATTTCCTCAAACGCACGATTTGCTGCTCTGGTTCCCGCGCCGTTTGTGCTAAGGATTGTTCCGTCTATGTCAAAAAGTACTATCTTCATTTATTTTCCTCAATTGATTTTTTCCATGACCGTATTATAGAAATCAGTTTCAAGCTTCCAAAGTTCAAGTGCTGATTTTGAGGATTTTCTAAGAAGTTCTTTATCAGGTGAGCCCTTCTCGCTTATCTCTTTGAGAAGGAGCGCGATGTCGCTCCATTTTCCCCCGATATTGTCCATTTGCTGAGCCAGTCCGAGCTCTTTGATCCTAGGCACTATCATCTCAGCTTCTCTTAAAAAATCTCTATAAAGCCATCTGAATCCTGCACCTCCCACTCCGCGCTTTTTGATTACCTGATAGCCAAATCTAGCGCACCATTTCCAGTCATCCACATCTTTCCAATTGGGAAGATCCTGAGACCACGACTTTATCTTATGAACACTCGATTCGCCTCTTCCGCCAGAGCAGCCAAAAAGCATTTTTCTTGCATTTTCCCTGATAGCTTCCGGTATGAGATTCTCCATATTTATCTCTACATTATTTAACATTACGTCTATGAAGTTATTGTTAAGCGGGTTGGATATATCGTTTGAAGCCATGCCATTTTTAAAATCATCATACGGCACTTTCTGGAGGCCTTGCAGATTGTTATCCGCCACAAACATGATTTGTTTTTCATCGTCATATCCCCAGACAGAAACTATATGACCCGGAAAGTGAGTGTTGGAATTATAGTATTCCAAATAAAAAATATCGGTCTGAATTACCACTGGCACGTCTTTATCTATATAGGACTTAATTATATCTATTATATTGTTATCAGCATGGTTCCAAGAGGTTTCTTTGTCGATCAGACTTAAAAATGTTGTTTCCATCTCCGGCCCTCTGACAAATATCATATGCGATGGGCTTATCTCTTCACTTATGGTGTAATAAAAACCAAGTCCTCCACCAATACCGAAGCACATTGTTTCAGACCATTTGTAATTGTAATAAGTCATTACATCTCTCAGTGTGACCGAGCCGCAATGTGTTCCGGGGATATGAACCCAGTTTTCGATTATCTTCTTCATGGAGATATAAAATTACCACAATATGACGTTGATATGACAAATAAGATTTTCAATTTAGATATTAAACTAATTAGTAAAAGATAGCTCCCCGTAACCACTATGTAATTTTTCAAATTTGGTTTATGATATAAAAGAGTGATGAATAAGTTTCGCAATTGGTCTGGGAATCCGATAAACGGAACTAATTTCACATATTAACATATCAAAAGATCTGTTATTGCGTCATCATCCTCCAAAGGGTGGGCCTGTGAAACTTGTTTACAGGCTTGCCCTTATTTTTTATACAAGAGTGAATCTCTATATTAATTTCTACCAATACTAAAAGCTGATTCGTGGATAACATTAGAATTCGTATTATAAAAGCTGCTAAAGATAGGAAGTCATTAGTTACTGGAATAAAACAAAAGGATTGATGCTAGGTTAAGGTTAAAAATAGTTACGGCAAAGTAGATAGGCGGCCCCTGTTAAGAGGAGCCGCCTATTGTATTAGTTATTAATTAATCTGAACTTTAATTTCTTTGGGTTTTGCCTCTTCCTTTTTAGGCAGAGTCAGCTCCAGAATACCTTCTTTGTAATTGGCTGTAATCCCTTCGGTATTTACATTGTCCGAGAGAACAAAGCTTCTGGAAAAAGTCCCGTAACTGCGCTCTACTCTGACATAGTTATCTTTCTCAACTTTCTCTTCAAATTTCTTTTCGCCTTTTATTGTAAGAGTATTATCATTCACATCGATGTTAATTTGGTCTTTTGTTAAACCTGGAAGCTCAGCATTAATTACATAGTTATCCTGAGTTTCATATATGTCTACTTTAGGAGACCAATTTGCCTCGTTAAGCTCTTCGGTCCGTTCTGGATCCCAGCCAAAAAATCTTTCAAAATCTCTGTGAAAAGGTCTAAAGCCTCTACGTGGTTCCCAAACTTTTAATCTCATATTATTAACCTCCGTTATGTTTTATTTTTTTGCTTTACAACTTCAAATTAATCACGTTTTGTGTATAGTCAAGATATTTTTTTAGTGAAATTTTTTGGTTATTGTATAACAAAATTCAA
>CBDUCG010000162.1:0-4043 GCA_965365595.1 uncultured bacterium | reverse complement strand
GGCGCCGCTTTGGAAATGAAGCGCTTGTACGCATGGCGCAGCCAATGATTGGAGGCATATATACAGCAGATCCTGAAAAGCTCAGTCTTAAGGCTACCATGCCACAGTTCATTGAAATGGAGCAGGAATACGGAAGCGTTATTAAGGGCATGTTAAATAATGCTAAGGACAACAAGAGTGATTCCGGGGCGCGTTACAGCCATTTTCTATCATTTAAAAACGGTATGCAAACACTGGTTGACGCGCTTGAACATACTCTTCTGGAGGGATCATTGTTTCTAAATGAAGCAGTCACACAAATTTCTTCAAACGAAACATCTTGGAATGTACAAACCGACAAAAGAGTTATTGATGCCGCAGGCGTAATAGTAACAACCCCTTGCTACCATGCTGCCACACTCCTTAAAGATATCAACAGCGATCTAGCTTCTGAACTTTCTTCTATAGAATACGCATCTTCAGTAGTAGTAATATTTGCTTATAAAAATGAGTGCATATCAAAAGAGATAGACGGCTTTGGATTTGTAGTGCCTGATGTTGAGAAGAGTGATCTGATTGCCTGCTCATTTAGCAGCATTAAGTTTCACGGGAGAGCGCTGGAAGGATACACAATATTTCGTACATTCCTTGGTGGAGCGCTAAATCCCGGCATTTATGATCTTGACGATGGACAGATAATAGATAAGGCCAAACATGAGTTAACTGCAATTCTGGGAATCAAGGGTGATCCCGAAATAACTTTAATGCAGCGCTACCCTGAAGCTATGCCTCAGTACCATGTGGGTCATATTGAATTGATAGAGAGGATCAAAAAAGACCTGTCACAACATAAGGGATTAAAAATAGCCGGTAACGCATATAGCGGAGTAGGCATACCGGAATGCGTACATTCGGGAGAAATTGCGGCTGAGTCAGTTCTAAAAGACCTATTTAACTAATTTCGTCCCGGCTCAAGCTTGTTTCTTCGGGACAGCCACCCGTAAATCTTTCTGAAAGCGAAAAACATAAGTACCACAACTAAAACTGCGGCTACAACCGGAAGGGCAATAGCCAATATAGACATAACAAGTGACCCGCCGGCTTCTGCTGTAGAAACCACAGGATTACCCAAACCTCCTGTAGTGGCTGTCGAGGCAATTCTTGTTATGCTGGTAAAGCCCTGAACCGTGCCTGCAACACCGCCACCAACTATTATAGCCAGTCCCCATTGTAGAAACGGGCTCATATCGGATACTGCCGAGGCCATGACAATTGTTCCCGCTACTGTGGCCGCCGGAACACCAATAGTATCGAGGAGGTTATCAACCCAAGGAATGTAATAAGCCGCGATTTCAAAAATAGTTGCGATACTGAACGCTGCAAGAGCCGGGTATGTAGCAATCCACTCAAAATCGGAAGACAGCGTCAGCTGCCCTGTAAGTGAAGCAATACTCATTACCAAAAGCGGCACAAATATCCTGAAACCGCAAGCTGCTGCCAGCCCTACCCCTAGAAATATGCTCAACACAGTTTCCATGCTGATTACCTCCTTAATAAAGTATAGGAAGCCGTTTCTTTATAATCAAGAAAAATTTATTTTTAGAGTTACCGGGAATAATATCTGATTTGGAACTATTTTTTCTGAATATGTACAATCTTTACTGAATAGGTCAAGGTTTCTCCAGCGAGCGGGTGATTGTAGCTGATTTCAACAGTGTCATCACTAACTTCAGTCACATGGCAATTGCCGTAAGACGTTTGAATTACCATTCCCACTTCAGGAGTTATATCGGTTTGTTCAAGCATTTCAGCTTCAACAGTCTGGATTAAATCCAGGTTTATCTCACCATAACCGTCTGCAGGGGAAACCTTAAACTCTTTTTCCCCACCCTGCTCCATTCCAATGATGCCTTCTTCAAGCCCTTTCACAAGCTTTTTATCTCCGATTTGAACAGCCACAGGACCATCTTCATGCAAATGAAAAGTAGAACCGTCATCTATTTTTCCTTCATAAGTAAACGTTACGGTATCTCCGACTTCTATTATTTCACTCATTATTTTCCTCCCATTACTTTCAGCAGTAATACTAAGACAATTTATGTAAAGCAATTAAGATAACATGATTTCATAGATTTCCTTAATGCATAGTTAAATATAGGTCTCATGATCCGAATTCCTTGAATATGATGTATCAATACTTTATAATTTCTGTTTAACATTCCAGAGGAGAACAATGCAAATGAAACTAAAAGACAAAGTAGCCCTAATAACTGGAGGAAGTCTTGGCTTGGGAAAAGCTACAGCAATTCTGTTCGCCAAAGAAGGCGCAAAGGTAATAATCACGGGAAGAAATGAGGATAGGTTAAAAGAAGCGGTTGAAGAAGCCAAACAGCAAGGCGTAGAAATAGAATATTTTGTGGGCGATGTTTCAGACGAGCAGAGAACAATTGAAACAGTTCAGCACGTTATAGATAAATACGGCAAGATAGACATTCTTTTCAATAACGCGGGCGTATTGTATACAGGGACAACACACGAAACGGATACTGAAATTTGGGATAAAACATTTGCAATCAATGTAAAAGGCACCTTTTTGATGTCCAAGCACGTCATTCCTCATATGCTTGAGAAAGGATACGGCTGTATTGTAAATAATTCTTCAGTGTTAGGATTAAAAGCAGTTCCAGGCGTTGCTGCTTACAACGCAACAAAAGGAGCAGTAACACAGCTCACAAGAAGTACGGCTCTTGAATATGCCCAGCAGGGTATCAGAGTAAACGCTATCTGTCCGGGGACAATCGAAACCCCAATGGTTGACGGATTGCTGGACGCAATGCCTGACAGATCGGGAGCTGAGGAGCTGTTTAAGTCATTCCACCCAATGGGAAGATTCGGCACACCAGACGAAATAGCACATGCTGTACTTTTCTTGTGTGATGACAATGTAGGATTCATGACGGGAACCATGCTATCTGTTGACGGCGGATGGGTGGCCAAGTAAAATCTATAAGAGAGTCTTTATTAAGTGTTTAGAAACGGTTAATATGTATAAATTAAAGGAGGTTGTGAGCAATGAAATATATAAAATTTATTATATTGGTGGCGGTTATTGCATTTGGTTCTTTTACGATTGAAAGTTTTGCAAAAAATTACTATCCTTTAACGCCTTCACAGAAACATTTCACGGCGATTATTAAACAGCTGAGAAATTTCAGAAGCGTCGAGTGGGAATCGCCCGTATCAATGTGGGTTCAAATACCATCGAGCCAGAAATCTAGGGCTACAGAGCTTGCCAGCACCATTGAAGACAGGGCAAGAGACGCTATGAAACAGCCAGTTTGCGTACATATTTATGTGAAAAAGGGAGAGTCCCTGGCAAGGTCTTGCGTCTATTAATTTTACGAGACTCACATAAATAACAACTAACTTTAGTGTCTTTAAGTTCCCATAGAATTAGTTTATTCTAACCGGAGTTCATTCTAAAAATGCTCTTTATCAGCCGACGTAGCTCAGTGGCAGAGCAGCTCTCTCGTAAAGAGCAGGTCATCGGTTCAAATCCGATCGTCGGCTCAAATGATTACAGTACGTTACGCACTGTTTAACCTTATAGTATTATCTTGTATCTACCCTATATCTAACCAATACACTTTTATTTATGTCTACTGTGAATCTCACGCAGGAGGCAAAGCTTAATGGCTTCATTAGTATATAAATACAAGAGTTACTATGCGGTATTCAGTATTAATAAAAAGAAGAAGTGGATACGGATTGGAAGTGTATCTAAATCACAGGCTAACAAGATACTCAAACAAATGGAAGCCCAACACTTAAAGGGTAAATTGGGATTAGTAGATATTAAGCAAATTCTATTAGCTGATTTTTTAGATCATTATCTTATTCACTGTAAAACCAATAAAGCACCTAACACTTACAGACTAGAAAAGGGAATAGCTAAAACACTATTAGCCCACTTTGGTAATGTTCAATTAAGAAACATTGATAGCCAGGCATTAGATGGATATAAAGATTGTAGAATAAATAAAGGATTAAAACCCAACAGTACC
>CBDUCG010000161.1:0-4161 GCA_965365595.1 uncultured bacterium | reverse complement strand
CAGTAGATGCCGTTGCTGACAACTTTTTTATCGTTCGGGTCAAACCCCACATAGGCGCCGTTTACAATCGTGGGATACATCGAATCTCCCTCGACCTTAAAACCATTCGTGTAGTTGCGCACCAACTTTGAGGGGAGGGTTACTCTTTCTATCGGCTCTGCGTCAACAGACACCAGCGGATTACCAGCTCCTGCAAGCTCCCATATATTAATCTCCAGCATATCGCTCCCGCCCATGACGCCCGTTAAGTCAGGCAGAAACATATCCCCCTGTCCACGGCGGAGCCACTTGGGGCTGATATTATATATCTTCTCAATCACTTTCATGAAGTGATCGGGCGGGCGGGTCTTGCCAGCCTCCCAGCTGTTTACCGTGTTTAAAGATTTACCGATCTGTTGACCGAACTGCTCCTGAGTGAGGTCTAATGCCTCTCTTACGAGTTTCAATCTTTTTCCAATCTCATTATTGTGATCCACTTTAACCCCCTAATTCACAGATTTGTAAATTTTCTTATTGACAAATTCCTAGTTCTGTGAATATAATATACATAAACAATAAGATTATGACAATATTAATACACAAATCTGGAAATTGCAAGTGAAACAGGCACATGAAATGATGATAAAAGATCACAGAACAATGAACGGACACAGTATGTCAGAGAGTTATTTTAAGGGGAGAGATGATTTAATAGGAAGAATTGAGCATATAACAACGCAGCAGATAATTGGGGAGTGGGGAAGTATAAACAAGTTTGCAAGCTCACACGGGGTTAGCCCGGCTTCAACGAAGATGGTGATATATGTGGACGGAGCAAAGAGCAGGCCGATAGAGGAGGCGCTTAGAAAGTATGGGTATTTAAATTTGCTCCGGTTTGAAAAGGAGTTGAGGAAACGTGGACAGACCTTTTCTGACTATCTTCAGGAGGACGGGCTTAATCCTGTCGAGCTTATTGAGACCATTAGGATAAAGGAGATTCATCCCGAAGTTCTCTCGGGGCTCAAGCGAAGGGGGTACTGGGGAGCGCTTGAGGCAGAGAGAGGTCTGGAAGAAGATTTGTCTGGGAACAGAAGTAAGAAAGAAAACTAAAAGGGGCACAACGTGCCCAGGGTACTCAGTGCCCGAGGAGGTCGGAAATTATGTTGTCATCTATTTTTCGCTATACAAGTTACATGATTTTGGCTTTTGGATTCTTTTATATGTCCTGGCATTTCGGAAGGGCATATGAAAAGGGCCCTTTTGATTATGTAGAGGCCGGTGTTTCTGCCGAGGTTAAGCAGGCCGAGTATTGCAGGCAGGTACGGGAAGAAATTCAGGATTACAAGCGGGTCTATCAGGAAGTGCTTAAAGAGCTTGACGAGACTACTCCGAAAGCCGATTTGAACAATAAATATATGGAGTTCACAAAGAGATGAGCATTAATTTAACCTATTCATCCGTCCCGGTTTTCCCGCAATCCTCCATCCTTCTTCAAAAGAGGGAAGGCCGGGACAGCACTCCTACAGAGACAGCTCCGGGCGCTTTTTTCATATGCTGCTGCCCAGCCACTAAAATCGTCCGGAGCATACAATTATGCATTGAGCGTAAAATTTCTTCGGAGCTTGGGAGAGTGGATGGAAGTTGGTTGCTTTTTATTTAACGATGGGAGTTTGCAGAAATAGTTTGACAGCGGGTTCTACCCGCTAGCAGGGGGGTCATTATGATGCAGCAAAATGGAATTAAACGCGAAGATGGGCGCGGAAGGGTCTCCAGGGTGAGTGAGACTGGGATTAAGATTGAGGGGAAAGAGAACTGGCTCTCTTTTTCAAAACCCGAGTACAGAAAGGAGCCCTTTGAAATACCGATAGTCGGCGATTTTGTCGAATACCGTTATGCAAAAAAAGGCGCGGGTACCTGGGTGCAGTCAATCAACGTGCTCGGGCGTGAGGAGCCCATAAAAAACGGGCTTCCACTCAACAACGGCCAACGCAAAAACGAGTCCACATGGGAAGAGGAGAGGGAAAAAAGACTGATGGAGCTTCTTAAAATTATTTCTGAGAATTACAGCGGGAGAGCCCTTGGCCCGGAAGACCTTATGAGGGACGCAATATTGCTTGAGCGTGAGTTTGTAAGAGCGCTCAAACGCTGGCGGGAGTAGGGGCTTTAGAAGCTATGCAACATCAATTTGAGCAATTTGATTTGGAATATTTTCAGTATAAAGACGGTACAGGAAATGGGTACAGGAGTATGAGTAAAAATATCTGGGATGATTTGCTAACAGAAGAGCGTAATCTCGTTATTCCGAGAGAGCTCATGTTGAAGAGAAAAGAACTTGGTCTGAACGACCAGGAATACATCCTCCTGCTCGATTATCTGTATTGCCTGAATCAGGGCGAAACAGAGGGTCTTAACCAATGGCTTTCAGAGCTGAACAGAGTATCTGAGGCAACAATCGAGAGAAGGTTCAACTCCTTTAAAAAGAAGGGGCTTTTAAGGCAGGAAGTGCGGACTGATGAAAATGGAAGGATAAAGGGAATGATTTTTAACCCCGAGCCTCTCGCAAAAAAATTAAAATCTCTAATTTCTAATAATGAATGCAAAAGAAAGATAAGAACTGTCTGTGAATCAAATACAGATTACGGATCTCAGAACGAAGCTAGGGAGAAAAACTGGAAAGACGATTTTTGCTCGACCAGATGGTATAACGATGTGTTTTCCGACATGTATGAGGAAGCAGCGGGGCAGCCGGTGCTCACAGGGGGAAGGGAGTTTAAATCGGCCGAGACTTACTTCAGGAGGCTCCGGCAGCTTAACCCGAATATCAATGCAAAAGCTCTATTTGTCAGGGCGACTGAGGGTGCGCGCTATATGCTCGATTCGCAGCTTAGGGGAGGGGTGTTCGGATGGCTTCATAAGCCGCCCGATATATGCATGCTGGCGAATCAGGCACAGGCAGTTGATTACCAGCTCAGATGTCTTGAAAAGGTTTACGGACAACAAGAGTCAATAAATGAAGAAAGTGATCAATGTAACGTAGAAGTTTTGTTCAAAAAAAATGTAGAGGAGAAAAAAATGAGCAGATTGAAAGATTATATGGAGAGCTCAGAGAAATTGAGCAAGGAGATCTACGGCGAGACTTTCAGGAAAGCTTACAAAAAAGATTATCAAGGGATAAATCCTAGGAAGCAGGCTAAAGATAGAAGACTTTTGAATGAAGCCCTGATATTTCTCAGAAATCAGGAGAACACGAAAAATCCCGAAGGTACGCTGAAAGCGTTTTTTGCAATATATGAGACTGTAGATACGAACGCTGATTATATAAAACCTGGTGAAAGGGAATTTTTCTCGATAGATAAATCGCTGAGAACTATTGAGCGTTTTCTTGAAGGATTCAGATATATCTACATTATTCTCAAGCGCGCACGGGAACATCTGTATTTGACCAATGTTTTTGATAATTTCTGGGAAAAGTGTAAAGAATATCTCAGACGCTGCGGTTATTCTGGAAAGTTCATATCAAGGGTATGTGCAAAGGACTCTTTATTCTACAGGCAGAGTTTTGCTTTCTGGAGGAAGGAGTATGATGATTGCGAGGAAGCCTTGTCAATTATGTATAAATATTTTAAAGCCTGTTTTGGCATTGCCGGCAATGATGAATACTGCCGGTTTTCAAGGGGACGGGATGTCACGTATGACTGGAGGCGTATGAAGAGCAGTCATGAAAAGTTTTACGAAAGGCAAGTTTATTCAGACCCGGTTCTGGAGCCGTCTGGTTACGTGCCTCCTTCAAAGAAGCAGCTCGATCATCTGAGGAATGTGATAGAGAAAAGAAAACAGGAAATAGCCAGGCATGGCGTTGCAAGCAACTCTTTACTCATGGAAATTCATAAACGGAACAAAGAAAAGGGCTATTTTCAGAACATTTAAGTGTGAAGAAATAGAAATGACTGATAAGCGTCTGATTGACTATAGCAAAGAATATAAAGATTATGAAATGTTTTAGAGAAAGACAGAGAGCGTTTATCACTCGAAAATTTGATATATTTGCCAGAGGTTTTTCTGTTTGATGAAACAAAAGAGATCTCCGACGGCAGGCATGATGCAGTCATAAGGAAACTCAAACAGGCTAAAGAATAGTTACTCTGAAATTAGCTGTAAATATTAACAATTTAATGCTGATTT
>CBDUCG010000160.1:0-4217 GCA_965365595.1 uncultured bacterium | reverse complement strand
ATGACATCTCTAAGAGAATAAAGTTAAAACCCAAGACCCGGATTCAATAAAAGAAGGAGACAGATAGATGAAGAAGAAATACCAGAAGATTACTCTTGTATTACTATTACTCACAACCCCGGTTCTCCTAAGCGGATGTCTTGCCGCAGCAGCAGTAGGAGGCGGAGCAGTAGCCGGAGCAGGCACGATTGCCTATATCAAGGGAGAACTGAAATCAACTGAAGGTTATCCTTTTGCAACAGTGTGGGACGCTACAGTTAAAGCAGTCGATCAGCTCGAGTTCATCGTTGTCAATAAAGTTAATGACGCCATTTCAGGAAAATATGAATGTATGACTGCTGACAACAAGACAGTACATATCAATGTAAACAGAGTGGGAGACAACATCACTGAGATTAAAATCCGCGTTGGAACATTCGGCGATGAAACTCTTTCCCGCTACATCCTGAGCAAGATTCAGTCAAACCTTCCAAATTAAATATTGCGGGGTAAACATTTAACCGTGTTTACCCCTATGATCTACTCCATACTCATCAAAACGACGTTCCGGGCTGTTTCAAAAATTCTATCTCTTCGGAGGTAGACTCCCTGCCCAGAATCTCATTTCGGTGTGGGTACCTTCCAAATCTCTTGATAATATCGTAATGTTTGACGGCAAACTCGTAACTATTTGAAACAACATCAGCAATAGATTTCTGCTTTTTATACTGCTCAGATAACCTGGAAAAATATTTCAGCGATTTTTCCTGCATATCTATATCTTCGGAATGCATTAAGGGTATATAGTAAAATATTCTTTGGACCGGATGGAGTTTCTTATCAAAACCCTTTTCAATTCCTTCCAAACAAATTTGTATTGATTTATTATCCTGAGAAAATGCCTTACTTGTATCTCTGTAGATATTTCTTGAGAACTGGTCCAAAAGTATAATTAATGCCAACGAGCCTTCTGGACTTATCTTCCAATAGTCCAATTCGCCGTTAATCGCCATTTTCAGATCATTTCCAAAATTATCTTTTATCTGTTTATCATATTCAGTGTCTTTCATCCACCATGATTTTTGCTTATCATCACCTGGCACCTCATTTTTCTTCAAATCCCCAAACCAGAAGTGTAAAACTTGATTTATTCTTATTCTATCAGAACTCATGATTGATATTATATATGCTAATACAATAAATGCCTTCTCGTATGATAGAGTTTCTATAAATTTTTTATTGACCTCTTGTGAAAAAATATAAAAAGTGCTATGTTTTTTAAGCTGATATTTTGTATCTCACCCGTATTAGATTTTTATTTCTTCTAAAAATATTACTAGATTCTGGAATATCTTCAAACTATACTTTAACAATGCATTACAACCATTCTTTATCTTACAGCTTTAATATTCAAAAAATTTTTTTGAGTGGCTAATGCATTGTAGTTATTCAATTTTCTATATTGATCTATATTCCACCAAAAATAGCCTATTGACAACCACAACATATTGTGGTTCAATCGATTCATAGCACAAGATAGTACGTAACGATTAGATTAAAGGAGGATGGTAATAATGGCTTCAGATAAACTTGACCCCACAGAGACTAATGGGAACGGAAACGGGAAGAGTCTGGAAGATCAGAACCTGAAAGCGGATTTGGAACAAACACTTAATGAGAACGTAGAAAACCCGGAAGAATCTGAAGAGTTTGTTAAGCAAGTCGAAGGGGTTATGGAACTGCCGCAAAAAACCATCGATGCTTTTGGTGGAGATGAGCTTCGCGCTAGAGTTTTCTTCGAAAAATATGCCCTACGGGATAAAAACGGTAAAATAGTAGAGCAAAAACCGGAAGATATGTGGCGTAGAGTAGCCCATGCAATGGCTTCTCCCGAAAAATCTAAAGAATTAAAAGCAGAATGGGAAGAGAACTTTTTCTGGTTATTATCCAACTTTAAATTCATACCCGGCGGAAGAATCATGTTTGGCGCCGGACAAAACAGGAGGGCGACACTCTTAAACTGTTACTACATGCCTATTAAGGAAGATTCCATTGAAGGAATATTCGAATGGTGCAAAGAGGCCGCAAGGACTTATTCTTTTGGCGGCGGAGTGGGAACAGATATTTCTATTTTGAGGCCAAAAGGCGCCCCCGTAAACAATTCGGCCATCTATTCAACCGGTGCAGTATCATTCATGGAACTCCTTTCAACTACAACAGGAACCATCGGGCAGGCAGGCAGACGAGGCGCCCTAATGATTACACTTGATGTCAGCCATCCTGACATTCAGGATTTTATTGAAATCAAAAATGATTCCGAAAGATCAAAAGTTCAGTTTGCTAACATATCAATAAAAGTTTCAGACGAATTTATGCAGGCTGTTGAAGATGATACTGATTTTGAACTCAAATTTGAAAATGAAAAAGTTAAGTTTACCAAAACTATAAGAGCCAGAGATGTCTGGGAAGAGCTTGTAAAATCCGCATGGTCTTCAGCAGAACCGGGGCTCATTTTCTGGGACACTGTTAAGAGATATTCTCCAACCGAATACAACGGAATGGAAGTTAATGGAGTTAACCCATGCAGCGAGCAAGCGCTTGAGGACTATGGAAACTGCTGTCTCGGAAACATTAACCTCTCTCCATTTGTAAAAAACGCATTTGAGGACAATGCCTCTATAGATTGGAAAAGCATGGAAAAAGCTTTCCAGTACGCTGTTCGCTTCCTAGACAATGTTCTCGATTACAACATGAAAAAGCATCCCTTAAGCTTTCAGACAAAAGCATCGACCAGCTCAAGGCGTATTGGAGTCGGGTTCACCGGTTTTGGTGACATGCTCGCAAAATTAAACATTAAATACGATACGGATGAAGGTGTTGAATTTGCTGACAAGATGTTTGAGCACATAAAAAATATTGTTTATGAAGCAAGCACCGATCTCGCATCTGAAAAAGGCAGTTTCCCGATGTTTGATCTGGACACTCATCTTTCAAGGCCGTTTCTGGATACCGTAAATGAACGCATTGTTGAAAAAATTAAAATGCAGGGACTAAGAAACGCATGCATACTTACAGTTCCTCCCGTGGGTAGCGGTTCTGTACTTGCGGGCACAACAAGCGGTGTTGAGCCGGCATTCGCCCTATCGTACTTCAGACGCTCCAAATCATTATCCAAAGAGGAATTCAAAGTGTATCACCCTCTTGTAGAGGAATACATGAACAAGTTTGGTCTTGAAGATGATAGAGAACTGCCTGATACATTTGTTACATCCCATGAAATAGAGCCTGAGATGAGAGTTCGCATGCAGGCCGCTATTCAGAAGCATATAGATTCATGCATATCAAGTACAGTTAATTTACCAACAGACATAACATTAGAAGAAGTGGAAAAGATTTATTTCCTTGCCTGGAAACTCGGCTGTAAGGGAATTACCGTTTACAGAGAGGGATCCAGAGAAGGGATATTGGTTACTGAAGATGAAGCCAAATCCCAACAGCAAGCTAAAAACGAAAAAAATCTTCCGACCCAGACCCAGGACGAAGGGATGAACAAAACCCATCACCCCAACCCCATCTCATCCCTTCGTTCATCCTCTAGTGAAGAGATTAAGCCTATTAAGAGGCCGCAGTGCCTTCAGGGCTTCACGGAGGTTATCAAGACAGGGTACGGAAATCTATACGTAACAGTAAACACATTTGACGAAAGACCTATTGAAGTATTTGTTCAAATAGGTAAATCGGGATATTCAACCATGGCTGATGCTGAGGCAACAGGAAGACTTGTTTCCCTGGCCCTGAGATCGGGAATAGCTGTAGAAGACGTTGTAGAACAGCTAGAGGGCATTGGGGGATCATCACCTGTTTTCTCAGAAGGCAAACTGGTTATGTCCATACCTGATGCGATAGCTACTGTACTGAAAAGGCATTTTGTGGGAGTCAACGAGAATCCGGTCAAAAGTGAGGAGTCTTCATCTCCAAAACAGTCCGCACCTGCGACAAGGAAGGTCATGGATTTAAACTTGGAACGCTGTCCTGATTGCGGGGACCGCGCACTGGCCTTTGAGCAGGGATGTATGACTTGCAGAAGCTGTGGATATTCTAAGTGTGATTAACAATTATTAGAAACTAAAGCATAGAAAAAGGCCCTGCTCATATAGAGTTTGGGCCTTTTTTATGTATTTAAAATAAATTTGTAGTAAAATGAAAAGATAATGGCAACTCAAGAAGACGGAAGCATA
>CBDUCG010000159.1:0-4230 GCA_965365595.1 uncultured bacterium | reverse complement strand
TTTGCACCCATGCTGGCTCTGGGAACATTATTTGGTATGTGGTTTGGGCATTTTGCTCATTTTTTACTTCCTGACATGGTAGTGCAACCGGAAGTGTTTGCAGTTGCAGGTATGGCGGCGCTTTTTTGTGCAACAGTGAGGGCCCCTTTGACTGGTATTGCGCTGACTATTGAAATGACCGGGAATTATTTAATGATTCTACCGCTAATACTTACCTGTTTTACGGCTACAATAGTAGCTCAGGGACTTGGCGGACAGCCAATATATACGGTTCTTCTTAAGAGGACAATAGATATTGCAAAGAGAACGGGCCAGATGTTAATGCCCAAACAATCCAGTTGAGTGGGAAATATTAGAGGAGATGTGTTTAGGCCACTTCTTCTTTGCAGCCGCCCTCATCAAGAATCTTTTCAATCTCATATCCTGCTGCAATTGTCGCAATTCGGGCGATTAGTTCAAGTGCAGGAGAGCAGATAGTATCTACTTTATCAATATGTGGAGTTTCGTCACAAGGATCTATGTGGGCAAATTCCATTCCTCTTGAGTTCAGATTTTCTAAATTATTCCGGCTCTTGTTTAGCCTGAGAAAACCTCCTGCGACCTGGGAATCTATCAGATAGAATACAGGTTCAGCAGATATTTCGGAATCATACTTAAAAGTTGTGGGGATTCCCTCCTGAATCACGACGTCCCTTACGGGATTTCCTCCTTTGCTTACTCTCATACGTTTTCTTTTTTCGGAATTCAGACTCCTTACATCATCACCTCTTGATACATTTAAAACAGCCATACCGTATGTGCCCGAGTTGCTCTTAATGAACAAGTACGGATCTTGATCAACTTCTCTTTCCATATATTCCGATTTTAGTCTGGCTATTGTATTATCAACTATCTTAGCCACTCTTTCTCTATCTTCACGATTGTCAAAGTCAACTCCGACATCCTTTATCGTATCAATAGAAATTATCCACGGGTCTATGCCGATAATATTGGTTACTTCACTTGCCAGTTGGTTGTAAAAGTCAAAGTGTATGCTCTTCTTTCTGGTGTGCCACCCAATCTCAACAGGCGGCTCTACAGGTTGTGTTATATCCCTTAGGTTTTTTGGGCATTTCTCGGAGAAGTCGTTATTTATAAGCAGCAAATCAGGTTCAAAACCCGGGATTGTTACCCTATGCTCTTTTTTTAATGCCCTAAATGCTTTAACTTTATTTCCGGAGGCGGCTTCAAATTCCATCTCATCAGGTAAATTGTGATCGCTTATAATTCCTACTTCCACCTTGTATCCAGCATGTTCGACAATTGATCTTAAAACGAAAATATTTTCCCAGTAAAAAGTATTTCTTGTGTGAAGCTCCGGAATTATCAATATGCTCTGTACGCTCGGGTATTCACGATCGAAGTAATCCTTGAACAGAAAAGTGGCTTTTTTTCTAAATGTTTCAGAGAGGTTATTAAACCCTGCAGGAAACACATTCGTATCTACAGGAGCAATCTTGTAGTCGGAAATTCTCAGGTCAACTGATGTATAAAGCGGAATAAAAGCCTTTTCAACCTGGCTTTTGATCCATAGGTCGAGCTCATTCCTGTTTTCCTCTATCTTTTTGTTAATAAGCTTAATGTGTTCCATAAACTGAATATCCCTGGTATTAAAAATTTTTTAGAAGGCAGCAAAAAGAGTTAATCTATAACAACAAAGGTACCCGCTATTTTGTCATGCCAGGATTGTGAGTTCTTATCAAAAATAGACCATAGGAATCCGATGAATAAAAATGCTCCGGATATGTAATAACCGATCCATCTTGCAAACGACTGCCAAAATCCTATATTGTTGCCCTCAGAGGAAATAATTCTAATTCCCATTATCATTTTCCCGATTGTTTTGCCCCCGTATCCATTAAGTACAACAAAATACGACGATCCTAGAAAGAACAGAAGTAAATATATAGGCATAAAAACTCTATCTAAAACAATTCCTCCTGTATCCTTTACAAAAATAATACCTATTCCGAAGGCAAGAAGTGCGACTAAAGAAATGATTATAATATCTATGAAGAAGGCCAAAGCTCTTGAATTTAATCCTGCAAGATCAAAAGTTAAGACATCCTCTTCGAAATCCCTTCCTTCGACTTCTTCAATTAAATCTGTACTATCTGTATTTATATTAGACATATCATTTGATGCACCAATAGTTAATTAAGATTCCTTCCCTGCACTTTAGTTCAATCATAAAATTGGCTTTCATTATTATGTTACTTTATAAGTAGGTTCTAAAGCAAGAATGAATTAGATAAATGGCTGCCAGATATAAAAAACTGCATCTGATATGAAAATTCTTATATCAGATGCAGTTTGAATTTTAAATAGAAAATTTTATCTATGAATTATCAGACAGTTTAAGATCTATAGCTGCCTTAACACCATCTGGATTTGCTCCAGGAACTATCATTCCATTGATAACAAATGTAGGTGTTGAATTAACTCCGATAGCCTGCGCCTCTGCCATATCAGCCTTAACTTTGGCTACAGTTTCATCAGACGCTATGCATGCATCATATGTCTTGGTGTCGACTCCTAATTTCTTGGCATATGCTTCAAAGGTTTCGTCTGCATTTTCTAAGGTGATTTTTTTCTGGTTATCAAATATCTCATCATGGAATGCCCAGAACATGTCATTTCCCTGTTCATAGACGCAGAGGGAAGCTATTGAAGCTTTCATAGCCCAATTATGGTTGGGCAGTGGATACTGTTTAAAAGAAATTGAAACCTTGCCATCGTATTCCTTCAGGATCTCAGGCAACATATCTTTTCCTCTTTTGCAAAACGGACACTGAAAATCTGAGTACTCAACAACAGTAATTGGCGCGTTCTCAGCTCCTTTTGTTGGAGTACCTTCAAGGGAAATCTTTTCCAATATTTCTTTATGCGGATCTATAGTCGAATCCATTATATCCGACCCTAGTCCAGGGGTACCCAATATCATGTATTTGCCGTCGGTGCTTACAAAAAGAGGTATTTGCTGACCTCCGCCGACTGAACCTTTTTTTAAACCAGCAATACCTGTATCTTTAAAATCTTTTGTGTTAATAATATCGGTCCCCAAAATCACATACTCGGTATCACCCATTATATAGAGCGGAACCTGATTTCTACCTGCCTGTATTGTGCCCTTTTTAAATCCTGCGAAACCTGACTCTTCGAAATCTTTAGTGCTTACAAGATTAGCGCCCAGCATTATGGACTGGCCGTCATCACTAACAAGAACAGGCACCTTGTTAGGTCCGTATGCGATACTTCCTTTCTTTAGCCCCTTTACTCCTGCAGATTCAAAATCCGCAGTACTGGTTGGCTCTCCAATTAAAACATACTTGCCGTCATCACTTATAAGAAACGTGAGCTCCTGGTCTCCACGGTCTGTGGATATTGAAAAAACACCCTGTTTAAATCCTTTAATCGGACTGGCCTCAAATCCCTCAACTGTGACTTCAGCTCCTGAGGGAACTGTGGTCCCAAATCTTTGCATAAAGAATGAATTCAGCCTTGCAGCCTCATCTTTTGAAATTGTCTCAGCGAAAGTAGAACTTCCGATAATAAAAAAACACAGCGTTAGTATTGCTGCTCCTAAAAATTTAACTCTCATTACTTGCCTCCTGTATTTAAAACCCTTTTAGATTGGCTAAAACTATACCACTGAATGTTTAGAAAGCAACAAAAATCTAGCGTCACACAACCATATGAAATTAAAGGAAATTTGTTGAGCACTTACTATTCAAACACTCTCTTAAATATGCTGTCAACGTTTTTGAGATCGGCTGTTACATCAAAGCATTCCTCTATCTCTTCATGTGTTAAGGAGTCTTTTATTGACTCGTCTTTCGCCAATAGTTCTTTGAAATCAGCCCCCTTCCAAGTTTCCATAGCGTTATTCTGAACTATTTTGTATGCATCCTCTCTCGAAAACCCTTTATCCACGAGCTTGAGCAATACTTTTTGTGAAAACACGAGTCCCCGTGTTAACCAGATGTTCTTTTCCATGTTCTCCGGATATACCTGAAGGCCGTCTAAAAGATAGTGGAGTCGGTTAAGCATGAAATCAAGAAGTATAGTGCCGTCCGGACCGATAACTCTTTCTACAGAAGAATGACTTATATCACGCTCATGCCATAGCGGTATGTTTTCCAAAGCCGATATTGCGTACGAACGTACGAGTCTTGATAGTCCGCAAAGGTT
>CBDUCG010000158.1:0-4285 GCA_965365595.1 uncultured bacterium | reverse complement strand
AAATTTCAATCCATCCCTCACTATGCACATTAATCATAAATGGTTATAGAATGTAATTTTACATACAACAATTTTCTCTAAGAAATCTGCAAAATATATGTTAAGTTTAATTATGTTAAAGGCGGATGAAATGAAATTACATACATATAAAGTGCTAATCTTATTGATATCTATATTATTTGCGGCAAGCTGCGGAAGCGGGGGAATCTATTATCCGAGCAAAAACAAAACCGTAAATGTTCCACCAGCCAAAAAGGAAACAACCCAGACTAAAGAACCAGATAAAAAAGTAAAAACTAAAAAAAAAGCTGAGAATGTTTTCAACGCACCGTTTATTGATGTGTGGCTTGCGACCATTGAAAGCGCTAACTGGATAAAATGGAATATAGCATTTCTTGACGAACGTGAAGGAATAATCAGATTAAAAGAAGCTTATGCATACAGAAAAGGCGGAAAGCTATTAAGAATTTATAATTGGCCCAACAAAGAGAACCTACAAACTTCCGACATCGATGATTATCTCGAAAAGATAGGACGATATCACCCGGGGCAGTCAAGCACTGTTTTTACACAGGAGAACCTCAAGATGACCGTAATCAAAGTTTCTCCGAACGTTACCAAGGTCGATATAGACTATACTATCAGGCCATATACTTTCTCAGGCAAGATAGGTTATGAGGTAGAGTCGAACGGTTTTATTGAATCACTTCTTCTTGAGCGAATCAAACAGAACCTTGACGGAAGCCCTGTTGCAAAGAGATAATATCTTGTGACCACAATTCTTCTTTCAATAGGAATAATAGTAGTATTTGCCATCATCTTCTGGCTCGACAGAAAACAGGATTTTGAGCCGACACCCGCAATCATACATCTCTTCAGTTTACTCCAAAACTTAAACTGGGAAATGGACAAAAATGATATAAAAAGCACTTTTCCTGCCTTTAGCAGTGCTAAGTTAACCAGTCTTAACAAAAGGAGTACCCTCAGCCTTAAGGAATATCACGAAGGTCAGAAAATTTACACAAGTCTGAGCTTTGCAAACGACGGGGAAGCAAAGGTGAACAAGGTCGAAATCAAACTCTTCCGAATTAACCAGAAAGATATAGACCTTCTTTTTAGAACTATATGCAAACAATACGGGCAGCCAGAGCAGAATGATTCGGGGTTGGACGGATCTGTGAAGTGGGCAACTGAACACGGTGTGCTGACTCTTGAAAATACTGCACCTGAGGAATATATGCTTACAATAGAAGAGGAAAGAGTCGAGCCCCCTATGGTTTAAATAGACCCATAGCGCTTATGATCTGATCCATAATCTCATGAGCCTTCTCTCGCGCACGCTTGGTGCCTTCCCTTAAAATGTCCCGCACATCATCCGGGCGTTGCTCATATTCGGCGCGTTTGTCTCTATAGGGTTGAAGAAGTTCATTAATTGCCGCGGCAAGTTTTTTCTTGACTTCAACATCTCCCACATTGCCGGTTCTGTAACGGTCTTTAAGTTCCTCAATCTCAGGGATGTTTGTATTAAAAGCGTCATGATATATGAACACAGGATTACCCTCAACTTTGCCCGGGATGTCGGCGCGGATACGGTTGGGGTCGGTGAACATGCTCATCACTCTTTTGTTCACCTGCTTTTCATTGTCTGAAAGATAAATGCAGTTATCAAGACTCTTGCTCATCTTTCTGTCTCCGTCTGTCCCAACAAGACGTGATGTTTCGCTAATAACAGGCTCAGGCTCTTCAAAAAATTCTCCGTAAAGATAATTGAACCTTCGTGCAAGCTCTCTTGTAAGCTCAACGTGGCTAAGCTGGTCCTCGCCTACAGGAACTTTTGTCGCTTTAAACATTAATATATCAGCAGCCATTAGAACCGGATAACCTAGAAGCCCAACTGAGTAGTTGTCCCCTACTCCCATGTCCTGTATCTTTTCTTTAAGCGTAGGGATGCGCTCCGCTCTCGGGACTCCGCATATCATAGCAAGCACTGCGTATAGTTCGGTGATATAAGGAATTTGTGACTGCACATAAAAGGTAGATTTATTAGGATCCATGCCAACGCTAAGCCAGTCCATCACCATTTCAAGCGTGTTCTGCTCAACCTCTTTTACTTTGTCGTAATGTGTGGTGAGCATGTGTAGGTCGGCTACCAGAAAGTAGCAGTGGTATTCATCTTGAAACGCGATACGGTTATAGAGCGAGCCTACCAGGTGTCCGAGATGAAGCCTTCCTGTAGGTCTGTCCCCAGTTACTAATATAGGTTTAGCGTCAGCCATGATAAAGTAAATCCTCCCAAATCTTTTCCGACGAAATATTAATGTTTTAGAAAATTAACACGTAGTTCTTTAGCCCAGTAATATACACGTTCTTGAGTAAATTGGGATATTAAATCTACATTTACGGCTAGATTTTGTGCGGATTGCAACTATTTCTCAGGCCGGTTCAGTTCATAACCGCAGACAAAGTCGGCAATTTTGGCGCTTACCGTGC
This sequence comes from uncultured bacterium, assembly GCA_965365595.1. Classification (GTDB taxonomy): domain Bacteria; phylum Desulfobacterota_D; class UBA1144; order Nemesobacterales; family UBA2774; genus CR02bin9. Next base: position 1,795 of record CBDUCG010000158.1, on the reverse strand, counting down.
CTTCTATAATCGGCTGGGGATCATATGATGTTGGCTGATTATCAACAAGCCTGCCAAGACCATCATAAAATTTTGAATCGGTATAAGAGTACGTTCTGTTTTGACAGTCTATAGATGAATTGATTTGAACCTGTTTATAGGAAAGGCCATCATCATCTCGCTGAGTTTCTTCAAATTCAAGCTTACTCCAAGATTCAACTAGATCGTTGTTGCCAACAATAGTTCTTGGGTCCACAAAAACTTTATATTCCGAATCGCCTGTAACCCCTCCTATAAGAATCCACAAATCTTCTGTTGAAAGCGGCTCATAATTTTTAATTTTCTTAGGCTTCGGATACGTTACTGCGGTCTCTTCCTGTTCAGGGATAGTGGGAACTTCTTGCTTATCGGAGGCGCTTTGAGAGTCTTTGATTGTAATGGTTTCGATTACAGAGTTTTCTTTCTTCATTACTTCGGATTTGGGTATGTTTTGAACTGCAGGAGTGTCGGCTACTTTTTTTTGGCCGCAGGCCGATACAACTGTAAGTAAAAATAACGAAACACAAATTGAATAAATTGTCAATTTCATAATATTTGCATATCTATCGATACCAAACAAAAGAACTTATTGTTATTGATAGGATTATGTATGCATTTTCCCACCAAAGTACTCATGCATACACTCCTATCATTCGCTCATTAGGCCATAATACCAAATATTAGTTGCTTTCAGAAGTATCTTCTTTTGTTTTCGGCTCGGCTTGATTTTGTGATTTCCATCCCCTCTGCCTTAGCTCAATAAGAGCATTTCTATCTACTTTTGTAAACGGGGTTAATTCTGCAAAATTTTCAGGTCCAACAATTTTTCGTATAGCTTGCATACCATCAACGAAATTGTAAGCTGCCTGTTGTTCTAATTTATTGATCTCTTTTATATCGGTCTTGAGTTTGGCTGCATCAAATTCCTCACTATTGAGCTCTCTCATAAAAGCAATCTGAAGATTTCGCGATTCTTTTTCATTTTTGTTTATAGATGATAAATATTTTTTAGCTTCTTTACTTATTTCGGCTTTCTTTTCGTCGTCCAGATCGAGCTTCTTTGTTCTGTATACTATACTAAGGAACATGCGACTGTACTTTCCGCTTCTCATTTTAACTACTCTTTCTTTTTTAAAGCCTTCTGACGGTCGTTCAGGTTTGTCCTGTTTTTCAGCTATAGCAACTACGGTTACTAGCGTTAATATTAACAAAGGCAACAATACTAATCTCATACAAAAAACCTCCTGAATATTTGAGTAGATATATTAACTGATTGATATGGGGTTATTAAATATTATATTTACAATGAATAGTTATGACATTATTACATATCAAATATCCAATCCAAATTATTTCTTACGACTCTGTAACAGTATCAACGAAATTGTATGGAGATCCACCGAAGATTTAGAATAAGCATATCAGTTGTGAGAGAAAGTTCGGGGATGCGGAAACCCCTCAGGAAAATTTATCTCAAACTGGCCCTGGGAAATCGCAAATAGCCTCTCCTGTAAAAACCTCCTCTGGGATAGAAAAAGCATTTTATGAGTTTTAGTGTCAAAATCTATTTTGCTGTGACACATAAACTCCTGAGACATTCAGGGGCCACCGCCAGACTCCACCATTGTATCGCTGTAACCCATTATCCATAGAACTTCGCGTTCATCGCTATCCATAAGGCTGATTTTTTTAATTGAATACGGGCCTTACATAGACTTGTAAATACCATCTACTTCATATACGTTTAAAAGATATGCAAACTGCCGCTCCCCTGTTT
>CBDUCG010000157.1:0-4318 GCA_965365595.1 uncultured bacterium | reverse complement strand
GGTCAGGGCTAACAGAATTGAAGAAGGTATTGGGGGACATATATCCACCTTTGCATCAGCAGCAGCCTTATATGATGTTGCGTTTAACCATTTTCTAAGAGGCCGCAATGAAAACCAAGAGGGCGATGTAGTATATTTTCAGGGGCACGCAGCACCAGGAATATACGCAAGGGCATATCTGGAAGGAAGACTAAGCATTGAAGACCTGAGAAATTTCAGACGTGAGCTAGAACCAAGCGGAGGACTATCCTCATATCCACATCCATGGCTTATGCCCAAATTCTGGCAGTTCCCCACTGTCTCAATGGGTCTGAGCCCTATTATGGCAATCTATCAGGCTCGTTTTAACCGTTATCTGGAAGACCGCGGTCTAAAGAAACCTTCCGATGCAAGAGTATGGGCTTTCCTGGGCGATGGAGAGACTGATGAGCCTGAAACTTTAGGAGCCATAACTCTCGCTTCAAGAGAACATCTGGATAATTTGATTTTTGTCGTGAATTGCAACTTGCAGCGGCTAGACGGCCCAGTTAGAGGTAACGGAAAAATCATTCAGGAGCTCGAATCGATTTTTAGAGGCGCAGGGTGGAATGTTATCAAAGTCATATGGGGAAGCAACTGGGACCCCCTTTTGGATAAAGATAATGACGGACTACTGGTAAAAAGAATGACAGATGCTCTTGACGGAGATTATCAGAAATACTCCGTTGCTTCTGGAGAATATATAAGAGAACACTTTTTTGGCACAGATCCAAAACTCAAGGAAATGGTAAAGGACCTCTCGGACACAGAGCTTCAGAAATTAAGAAGAGGAGGCCATGACCCGGAAAAAATATTCCCTGCATTCAAAGCCGCAATTGAAAACGTAGGTTCACCAACAGTTATTCTGGCTAAAACCATAAAAGGCTACGGGCTCGGAGAAGCAGGTGAAGGGCGTAACATCACACATCAGCAGAAAAAATTAAATGAAGATGAGCTTAAACTGTTTAAAAAAAGATTTGATATCCCGATATCAGATGAAGACGTATCAAGCGCACCATTTTACAAACCGCCTGATGACAGCCCGGAGATTAAATATATAAAAGAAAGAAGAAAAGAACTTGGTGGGTATCTTCCTAAGCGTGAGGTTAATTGTGAGCCGATAAAACCGCCTTCTGAGAAAATATTCGATGAATTTTATAAAGGATCAGACGGCCGTGATGTCGCTACCACAATGGCATTTGTAAGAATTCTTGCCAAACTTTTGAAAGACAAAGAGATAGGGAAATTTATAGTTCCGATAGTTCCTGACGAGGCGCGCACTTTTGGAATGGAAGCTCTTTTTAGGCAAGTGGGAATTTATTCTCATGTAGGACAGTTATACGACCCTGTGGACGCGGAAACTCTTCTATATTACAAAGAAGCAGTCGACGGACAAATTCTGGAAGAGGGAATAACAGAGGCAGGCTCAATGTCCTCATTTATTGCTGCCGGCACAGCCTATGCAACTCACGGAATTAATACAATTCCGTTTTTTATATACTATTCGATGTTCGGTTTTCAGAGAATCGGAGACCTGGTCTGGGCAGCTGGTGACATGAAATGCAAAGGGTTTATGATAGGAGGGACATCCGGAAGAACTACACTTGCAGGTGAAGGTCTTCAGCACCAGGATGGACACAGCCATTTGCTTGCTTACCCTATACCAAACTTAAAGACTTACGATCCCGCTTATGCATACGAGATAGCCGTTATTATACAAGATGGGATTAAGCGAATGTATGTAGACAGAGAAGATATCTTCTATTACATAACAGTAATGAATGAGACATATGAACAACCCCCTATGCCGAAAAATGCCAAAGAAGGAATTATAAAAGGCATGTACAAGTTCAAGGACTCGGATTTAAAAGATGCAAAACTGCATGCACAGCTTTTTGGAAGCGGTACTATTTTAAATGAAGCTTTAAAAGCACAGAAAGTTCTGGGAGAGAAATATGGGGTCGCCGCAGATGTATGGAGCATAACAAGTTATAAAGAGTTATATAGGGATGGACTGGAAAAAGAGCGCTGGAATATGCTTCACCCGGCTGAATTAAAAAGAATCCCGTACATTACAGAGTGTGTGAAAGATGCACCTGGAGTATTTGTTGCGGCATCAGATTATGTAATGGCTCTTCCTGATTCAATATCTCAATGGCTACCACGCCCGCTTGTTTCACTCGGAACAGATGGCTTTGGAAGAAGTGCAAGCCGTAAGGCGCTGAGAGATTTTTTTGAGGTAGACTGGAGATATATTACTTTGGCTGTACTTGCATCACTCACATGGGAGAAGAAAATAAACTCAAGCGTTGTTGAAAAAGCTATATTAGACATGGATATTAATCCGAGTAAGGCTAACCCTTTAATTTCATAATTGAGGAAAGAACTAATGACTATAGAATATAAACTGCCAGATCTGGGAGAGGATATTGAGACAGGTGATGTGATAGGCGTATACGTGTCAGTTGGTGATAAGGTCGCGCAAGACCAGCCTCTTTTGGAACTTGAAACAGATAAAGCTGCAATAGAAATTCCTTCTCCGTCAGGCGGAACAATTAAAGAAATTCATATAAGCGAAGGTGATTCTATAAAAGTTGGACAGCTCCTTGTAACAATCGATGATGGAAAAGGTAATGGTAAAGATGCTGAGGTTAAGGAAGTTACTAAAGCTGAAACTCAGGATGAAGAAACAGAAGAAATGGCAGAAAAGGAAGTGGAAGAAGAAGTAAATGCCGATCCAGAACCTGAATCTCAGGAACAAGAATCAAGAAAAGATGAAGTTGATGAAGCAAATGAGCCTGAACAAGAAAGTGAAGAGCTCGAAGAAGAAGCTGAGCCCGAAGAAACTGAAACAACGGACGAAACAAGCAACGAGAACTCGAGTCATCCCGTTCCGGCATCACCATCTGTGAGACGGTTGGCCAGAGAGCTGGGTGTAGATATTGAAACTGTTGAAGGAAGCGGTCCGGGGGGCAGAATATTAGACGATGATGTCAAAAACGCCTCTCAAGAGAAAAAAGCGAAAACTTCAACTAAAAAACCAGAAGCTCCGAAAACCAAAAAACAGGAAACTAGCGGTACAAGCGATAGTGACAAATGGGGCGAGACAGAGCGCGTAGCAATGTCTAAAGTTAGGAAACTCACTGCTGAGCGATTGACCGAGGCATGGAAAGCTCCGCATGTGACACAATATGACAAAGCGGATATAACAGACCTTGAGAAACTTAGAAAGGAATTTGGCCCTGAAGTGGCGAAACAGGGCGGCAAGTTAACAATGACTTCCATTATTGTTAAGGTAATAGCCTCGGCATTAAAATCTTTCCCTCAGTTTAATGCTAGTGTGGACATGAAGAATGGAGAAATAGTATATAAGAACTACTACAATATCGGAGTTGCCGTCGATACCGACCGCGGTCTATTAGTCCCGGTAATTAAAGATGCTGACAAAAAGAATATGACTCAGCTCTCAGTTGAGCTAAGCCAGATTTCTGAGAAAGCAAGAAATAAAAAAATATCAGTAGAAGAGCTACAAGGCGGTACTTTTACAATAAGCAACCTTGGAGGAATCGGTGGAACATATTTTTCCCCAGTTCTAAACGCTCCTGAAGTTGCCATACTGGGTATATCCCGTTCGGCCATTGAGCCCGTATATAAAGACGGTGGTTTTCTTCCGAGACTCATGCTCCCACTATCTCTTTCTTACGATCACAGACTTATAGATGGAGCTGATGCCATTAGATTTTTGAGGTGGGTAATCGAGGCGTTGGAAGAGCCTTTTAAGCTTCCACTTGAAGGTTAAACAAATTAGAAATGAGCGATGCTAAAAACAAAACACAAGTTGCGGTAATAGGGGCAGGCCCCGGTGGCTATCCGGCGGCATTTTTAGCCGCAGACCTCGGGCTTGAAGTCACAATGATTGACCCCGAAGATAACCCTGGAGGCGTTTGCCTTTACAGAGGCTGTATTCCGTCAAAAGCGCTACTTCATACTGCTAAAGTAATATCTGAAGCAGAACACTTTAAAAATCTGGGAGTAACTTTTAACAAACCAAAAATTAATCTGGACAAACTACGCGACTGGAAAAACAACGTAGTCCAAAAATTAGTCGGTGGACTGGGACAACTATGCAAGCAGAGAAAAGCTACATACATTCAGGGTAGGGCGGCGTTTGCCGATTCTCATACCCTTGAGATAAAAAAAGCGGACGGGAAAAAACAGAAGCTGAAATTTGACTATGCTATAATTGCAACTGGTTCGCGGCCAGACGAAATCTCAGGTTTCCCAAACAACTCTCTTCACT